>CP163498.1:3810716-4124288 GCA_041071465.1 Pseudomonas putida
CAGGCGACCAGCCCGAGGCCATCCGCCAGTTGGTCGAAGGCATCGAGGCGGGGCTGTCGCACCAGACGCTGCTCGGCGTGACGGGCTCGGGCAAGACCTTCAGCATTGCCAACGTCATCCAGCACGTGCAGCGCCCGACGTTGGTGCTGGCGCCGAACAAGACCCTGGCCGCACAGCTGTACGGCGAGTTCAAGGCGTTCTTCCCCAACAATGCGGTGGAGTACTTCGTCTCCTATTACGACTACTACCAGCCGGAAGCCTACGTGCCGTCGTCGGACACCTTCATCGAGAAGGACGCCTCCATCAACGACCACATCGAGCAGATGCGCCTGTCGGCGACCAAAGCGCTGCTGGAGCGGCGCGACGCCATCATCGTCACCACCGTCTCGTGCATCTATGGCCTGGGCAGCCCCGAGACCTACCTGAAAATGGTCCTGCACGTGGACCGTGGCGACAAGCTCGACCAGCGCGCGCTGCTGCGCCGCTTGGCGGACTTGCAGTACACCCGCAATGAAATGGACTTTGCCCGTGCCACCTTCCGCGTGCGGGGCGATGTGATCGACATTTTCCCGGCGGAATCGGACCTGGAGGCCATCCGCATCGAGCTGCTCGATGATGAGGTGGAGAACATCGCCGCCTTCGACCCGCTGACCGGCGAGGTTTTCCGCAAGCTGCCGCGTTTCACCTTCTATCCCAAGAGCCACTATGTCACCCCGCGTGAAACGCTGCTGGAAGCAGTGGAGGGCATCAAGGAAGAACTGAAGGAGCGCCTGGAATACCTGCACAAGGCCAACAAGCTGGTCGAGGCGCAGCGCCTGGAGCAACGCACCCGCTTCGACCTGGAGATGATCCTCGAGCTTGGCTACTGCAATGGCATCGAAAACTACTCGCGCTATCTGTCCGGGCGCCCGGCCGGGGCGCCGCCGCCTACCCTGTACGACTACCTGCCGCCCGATGCGCTGCTGGTGATCGACGAATCCCACGTCAGCGTTCCGCAGGTCGGCGCCATGTACAAGGGCGACCGCTCACGCAAGGAAACCCTGGTCGAGTATGGCTTTCGCATGCCTTCGGCACTGGACAACCGGCCGATGCGTTTCGACGAGTGGGAGGATGTCAGCCCGCAGACCATTTTCGTTTCAGCGACCCCTGGCCCCTACGAAGCAGAGCATGCCGGGCGCGTGGTGGAGCAGGTGGTGCGCCCGACCGGCCTGGTCGACCCGCAGGTCGAAATACGCCCGGCGCTGACTCAGGTCGATGACTTGTTGTCCGAGATCCGCAAGCGTGTCGCGGCAGGCGAGCGTGTGCTGGCGACAACCCTGACCAAGCGCATGGCCGAAGACCTTAGCGACTACCTGGCCGATCACGACGTGCGGGTGCGCTATCTGCACTCGGACATTGACACTGTAGAGCGAGTGGAGATTATCCGTGACCTGCGCCTGGGCACCTTCGATGTGCTGGTAGGTATCAACCTGCTGCGCGAAGGCTTGGACATGCCCGAGGTGTCACTGGTGGCGATCCTCGATGCGGACAAGGAAGGCTTCCTGCGTTCCGAGCGCTCACTGATTCAGACCATTGGCCGTGCTGCGCGTAACCTCAATGGCCGGGCCATCCTCTACGCCGACAATGTGACGGGCTCGATGCAGCGAGCGATCGATGAAACCGAGCGCCGCCGCGAGAAGCAGATCGCGTTCAACGAGGCCAACGGTATCGTGCCCAAGGGCGTGGTCAAGGACATCACCGACATCCTGGAAGGTGCCACGGTACCTGGAGCGCGCAGCAAGAAGCGCAAGGGCATGGCCAAGGCGGCGGAGGAGAGCGCCCGTTACGAGGCCGAACTGCGTACGCCGGGCGAGATCACCAAGCGTATCAAGCAGTTGGAGGAGAAAATGATGCAGTTCGCTCGCGACCTAGAGTTCGAGGCTGCGGCGCAGTTGCGCGACGAGATCAGCCAGTTGCGCGAGCGGTTGATTACCAGCTGAAGTATGACGTGGGGGCGGCCTTGTGTCGCGAAAGAGCCGCCCCCACGGTGGCCGCGTAGCACCTTGAGTGTTTAATGTGCTTCCCCGGCTTTCAACCCTTCCGGCAACTTCCGGGTCAGCAACACCGCCACCATGCTTACCGCCAAGCCTATCCCGACAAAATGGAACGCATCGTTGTAAGCCATGATCATGGCCTGCTGGTGGGTAATCTCGCTCAGCTTGCCCAGCGCCGCGTTGTCATTGCCCAAGCGCTCCGCCAGTTGCGCCAGCCTTTCCGCTACCTGGGGGTTGCTCGGCACCACCGATTCGCGAAGGTAGTCGAAATACACCTTGGTCCGCGCATCCAGCAGGGTGGCCAGCAGGGCAATGCCGATGGCCCCGCCCAGGTTACGCAGGATATTGAACAAGCTCGACGCCGACCCTGCATCCTGCGGCTGGATATACGCTGTGGCGATCAGCGAAATGGTCACCATGATCATCGGTTGACCCAGGGCGCGGATGATCTGGATGTGGTTGAACTGCGGCCCGGCAAAGTCCGGGTTGAGCACCCCAGAGCCGAAACTGGCAGCCCCGAACAGGCAGAACCCCAACGCGCACAACACCTTGGGTGACACCACCTTCATCAGTTGCGGCACCAAGGGGATCAGGAACAGCTGCGGAATACCCATCCACATGATCACCTCGCCAATCTGCAAGGCGTTGTAGCCCTGCACCTGCGCCAGGTACAGCGGCAACAGGTAGATCGACCCGTACAGGCCCACACCCATGCCCAGGCTGGCGATGCTCGACAGGCCGAAGTTGCGGTTACCCAGGATGCGCAGGTTGATCAGCGGGTGCGGTTTGGAAAACTGCAAGATGACGAAGGTGATCAGGCTGACCAGGGCCACACTCCCCAGGCCGACGATGAGGTTCGACTCCAGCCAGTCCTTGCGGTGGCCTTCTTCCAGAAACACCTGCAGGCAGCCTAACCCCAGGCCCAGGGTGACGATGCCGGCGTAATCGGTGCTTTTCAGCAGTTCCCAGTGCGCTTCTTTCTTCTCCAGGCCATACATCAGGCCGGCAATCATCACCAGGCCTGGTGGGATGTTGATGTAGAAGATGTACTCCCAGCCCCATTTCTCGGTCAGCCAGCCGCCCAGGGTGGGGCCGATGGAGGGCGCGAAAGTGGCGGTCATGGCGAACATCGCCATGCCCTTGGCGCGGTGGTGCTCGGGCAGCTTGATCAGTGTCAGGGTAAATGCCAGCGGAATCAGCGCGCCGCCGGTGAAACCCTGCAAGGCGCGAAACAGGATCATGCTCTCCAGGTTCCAGGCCATCGAGCACAGCAGCGACGACAGCAGGAAGCCGCCCGATACCCACACGGCCAGGCGCCGCGCCGACAGCAGCTGTACCAGCCAGGCCGTCAGCGGGATCATGATGATTTCCGCCACCAGGTACGAAGTGGAAATCCATGAGCCTTCTTCCAGCGTCGCTGACAATGCGCCCTGAATGTCCTTCAACGAGGAGTTGGTGATCTGGATGTCCAGCACCGCCATGAAGGCACCGAGCATCACGCTCATCACTGCGATCCAGTCGCGCCGAGTCGGCTCCGCAGTGGGGCGGAGCAACGTATCACCGGCCATGTTGGCCTTCGTCTTCGCGGCGCAAGTCGACGGTGGCGGTGACCGACATGCCAGGGCGGATACGCCCGTGCAACGGGTTGTCGGCGCTGAAGGTGAGTTTTACCGGGATACGCTGCACCACCTTGGTGAAGTTGCCGGTGGCGTTGTCTGGCGGCAGCAGGCTGAACTGCGCGCCCGAGGCGGCGAACAGGCTGTCCACCCGCCCTTCGATGGGGGTGTCGGGGTAGCTGTCGAACAACAGCTCGGCACGCTGGCCAGGCTGCATGTGGCCAATCTGGGTTTCCTTGAAGTTGGCCTGCACCCAGATATCTTCGTCCGGCACGATCGACAGCAGGTAAGCGCCGGCCTGTACCACCTGGCCATTGCGCGCATTGCGCTGGCCGATGGTACCGCTGATGGGCGCGCGGATTTCGCAGCGGGTCAGGTTCAGCTCGGCCTGGGCCAGGTCGGCGCGGGCGTTGGCAATTTGCGCATCCAGGCGTTTCAGGTCGGCGTTCAGGGCGTTGACCTGCTGGCGCTGGCTCTGCAAGTCGGCCCGGGCCTTGTCGACCTGGGAGCCGGCAACATGGCTGTCCGCCGACAGGGTGGTGACCCGCTCTTCGGAGACATAACCCGGCTTGCGCAACTTCTCGGCGCGGCTCAGGTCCAGGCGTGAGCGGTCGAACGTGGCCTGGTTGGCCGCCACCTGAGCCTGGCCAGCGGCAATCAGGCTACCTTGTTGGGTCAGGCGGCTCTGTGCCTGCGCGTACTCGGCTTCGCGGGTGGCCAAGGCGGCGTGTGCGCGCTCGACAGCCAGTTCGAAGTCGGCGGCTTCCAGGCGCACCAGCAGGTCGCCCTTGTTGACGTGCTGGTTGTCCTCGACCGGCACAGTGTCGATACGTGCGCCAAGCTGGCTGGAGATACGGGTGATCTCGCCCTGCACATAGGCATTGTCGGTGCTCTCGTAGAAGCGGCCCTTGAAGTACCAGTGGGCCAGGAAGGCGAGGGCGATGATGGCCACCAGAGTAAAGAAGATCGCCAGGCGGCGTTTGAGTTGAGCAGGCATGGGGACTATCGTTCCAAAAATGTAAACAAATTTAACAGCGCCGCAGGGCCTGTCGACAAGTGACGTTCGCGCCATTGCTGGAGCCCGGTGCCTGCCTCCTGCTAACATCCCGCCTTTGTTTCATCTTTCGTTCGAGACTCTCCATGACCACCGTACGCACGCGTATCGCGCCATCGCCTACCGGCGACCCCCATGTCGGCACCGCCTACATCGCCTTGTTCAACTACTGCTTTGCCAAGCAGCACGGCGGTGAGTTCATCCTGCGCATCGAAGACACCGACCAGCTGCGCTCCACGCGCGAGTCGGAGCAGCAAATCTTCGACGCCTTGCGTTGGCTCGGCATCGAATGGAACGAAGGTCCGGACGTGGGCGGCCCGCATGGCCCATACCGGCAGAGCGAGCGTGGCGATATCTACGCCAAATACGCCAAGGAACTGGTTGACGCCGGCCACGCCTTCTACTGCTTCTGCACCGCCGAAGAGCTGGAGCAGATGCGCGCCGAGCAGCAAGCTCGCGGCGAAACCCCACGCTATGACGGCCGCGCGCTGCTGTTGAGCGCCGAAGAAGTGCAGCGCCGCCTGGATGCTGGCGAGCCGCACGTGATCCGTATGAAGGTCCCGAGCGAAGGTATCTGCGTGGTGCCGGACATGCTGCGCGGCGATGTCGAAATCCCGTGGGACCGCATGGACATGCAGGTGCTGATGAAGAACGATGGCCTGCCGACGTACTTCCTGGCCAACGTGGTCGACGACCACCTGATGGGCATCACCCACGTGCTGCGTGGGGAAGAGTGGCTGCCGTCGGCACCCAAGCTGATCAAATTGTACGAGTACTTCGGCTGGGAGCAGCCCAAGCTGTGCTACATGCCGCTGCTGCGCAACCCGGACAAGTCCAAGCTGTCCAAGCGCAAGAACCCGACCTCGGTCACCTTCTACGAGCGCATGGGCTTCATGCCGGAAGCGATGCTCAACTACCTGGGCCGCATGGGCTGGTCGATGCCTGACGAGCGCGAGAAATTCTCGCTGGCCGAGATGGTCGAACATTTCGACCTGTCGCGTATCTCGCTGGGCGGCCCGATCTTCGACATCGAGAAGCTGTCCTGGCTCAATGGTCAGTGGCTGCGCGAGTTGCCGGTCGAAGAGTTTGCCACTCGTCTGCAGAAGTGGGCGTTCAACAGCGACTACATGATGAAGATCGCCCCGCATGTGCAGGGCCGGGTCGAGACTTTCAGCCAGGTTGCCCCGCTGGGCGGGTTCTTCTTCGAAGGTGCGCTGAAGCTGGATGCCAAGCTGTTCGAAAGCAAGAAACTGTCGGCCGACCAGGTGCGCCAGGTGATCCAGCTGATCCTGTGGAAGCTCGAAAGCCTGCGCCAGTGGGAAAAGAGCGCATCACCGGTTGCATCCAGGCCGTGGTCGAGGCGTTGGAGTTGAAGCTGCGTGATGCCATGCCGCTGATGTTCGCCGCCATCACCGGCCAGGCCAGCTCGGTTTCGGTATTGGACGCCATGGAAATCCTCGGCCCCGACCTGACCCGCTACCGCCTGCGCCAGGCCCTGGACCTGCTGGGCGGTGTGTCTAAGAAAGAAAACAAAGAGTGGGAAAAGCTGCTGGCTTCCATCGCCTGATTCAGCTTTACCCCTAACCTGTAGGAGCGGGCTTGCCCGCGAATGCGATGGTAAATTCAACACCGCATTCGCGGGCAAGCCCGCTCCTGCAGGTTCAACTAAACCTCCAAGAACTGGGGCAGGGCGGTAAGTGATTGTTATCTGTGAAAATTTTTTTGAATATTTTGAAAAATTAGTTTGACAGCTTTGCAATCCGATCTTAATATGCGCCCCGTCCACAGCGATGAACGAAAACGAAACGCCAGGCACCCAGCCAGCGCTTCGGTTCAACGCGACATTGTGGGGCTATAGCTCAGCTGGGAGAGCGCCTGCATGGCATGCAGGAGGTCAGCGGTTCGATCCCGCTTAGCTCCACCAAATTCCGCTTAGCAGCCAAGGCTGATAAGCAAGACCGGGTCCAGCAACCGGGTCTTGAAGGTAAGAAGGTTCGTCCCCTTCGTCTAGTGGCCTAGGACACCGCCCTTTCACGGCGGTAACAGGGGTTCGAGTCCCCTAGGGGACGCCAGTTTTACACAAGCGATGTTTCACGATGTCGCTGGGCCGCGAGGCTATAAATCTGGGGCTATAGCTCAGCTGGGAGAGCGCCTGCATGGCATGCAGGAGGTCAGCGGTTCGATCCCGCTTAGCTCCACCAATTTTGCCGCGGTTCGCTTTGGCGGGCCGGCACGAAGGTTACGTCCCCTTCGTCTAGTGGCCTAGGACACCGCCCTTTCACGGCGGTAACAGGGGTTCGAGTCCCTAGGGGACGCCACTTTTTCCTGCGTTTTGCAGGGCTTAAAAAGGCTCGTCGATTATTGATGAGCCTTTTGTTTCGGGGCTATAGCTCAGCTGGGAGAGCGCCTGCATGGCATGCAGGAGGTCAGCGGTTCGATCCCGCTTAGCTCCACCATTTCTGCCAGGGTTCACGCAAGTGGACCTTCGCGAAGGTTACGTCCCCTTCGTCTAGTGGCCTAGGACACCGCCCTTTCACGGCGGTAACAGGGGTTCGAGTCCCCTAGGGGACGCCACATTTACCCGCGTTTTGCGGGACTTTAAAGGCGGCGATTTTCAAGGTAGTTGTCGCGTGAGCGTGTCACGCTGCCTTTGATGTTTGCTGCAGTACCGCTTCCCGCTCCGGGTTCAGGCACACGATTGGTGCCAGCACCCAGTTCCTGATGTTGCCGCTCCAGCGCTCCGGGTGCCGTGCACGCGCCGCCTCGTACAGCTCGATACGCTTGCGCAGCAACTCTTCTGCCTGGCCAGTATGTCGCTGCGCCGGGGTCACGAACTTCAGGGCGCTGTGGCGATGTTCATGGTTGTACCAGGCCACGAAGCTGTTCACCCAGTTCCTGGCCTGCTCCAGCGTGTCGAAGGGCCGCTCCGGCCACAGCGGGCAGTACTTCGCCGTGCGGAACAAGGCCTCGGCATAGGCGTTGTCATTGCTCACCCGCGGGCGGCTGAACGAGGGCATCACACCCAGGTTCTGCATGGCCGCCAGCATGGTCGAGCCCTTCATCGCGCTGCCGTTGTCCGAGTGCAGTACCAGCGGCTGGCCTGCCCGCTGTTCACGTAGGCAGGCCTGGCGTAGCAGCTGGGCGGCCTGCTCGGCGCTTTCACTTTCATGCACCTCGTTGGCCACCAGCTTCCGGCTGTAGACGTCCTTGATCATGTACCAGTAGAAGTAACGGCCCTTGACCGTGGTCGGCAGCCAGGTGATGTCCCAGCACCACAGCTGGTTCGGGCCGTCGGCCACATGGGTCGTCAGCGCTCGTTTCACCGGTGGGCGGCTACGGCCGCGCGGATGCTGCTGTTCGGCGTCCTTCAGCAACCGGTAAAAGGTCGACTCCGAGGCCAGCCAGGTGCCCTGATCGGCCAGCCGCGCCACGATCTGCTGCGGCGGCAGGCTGGCAAACTCGGGCTGGTTGGCGACCTCCAGCACGCGGCAGCGCTCTTGCGGGGTCAGCTTGTTGGCCGGCTCAGCTCGCTGTGCCGAAGGACGCCGATCCTCCGGGCAGTGCTGCCAGCGCTGCAGGCTGCGCAGCGACAGGCCCAGTTCGGCGCAGGCCTGCGCCCGCCGCGCTCCCGCCGCCACGGCGCCCTCGATCAACTGCAGCGTTTCACGGCGATCCGGGGCGCTGATCATTCGTCCTCGTCCTTCCCCCAGAGCGCCTCGGCTTTTTTTCGCAACACCAGCAGAGCTGCGGTTTCTGCCAGCGCCGCATCCTTGCGCCGCAGTTCACGCTCCAGCTGCTTGATGCGCTTCTTCGCGGCCTTTTCCTCTTCGCGTTCGCGCCGGGTCTTGCTCGGCTGAGCCAGGCTGTTGGCCTGCTCGCAGGCTTCGCGCCAGGCGTTGATCTGCTCGACATACAGGCCTTTGCGCCGGCAGTACTCCGCCAGCTCAGCCGCATTGAGGCTGGCGCTTTCCAGCACCACCCGAAACTTGTCCTGGCTCGACCACTGGTCGGCCTGCTGTCCATCTGCCGGCACCACTGCTCCCGCTGCTCTGGCCTGTTTGCGCCAAGCATACAGGGTGGCATCAGTAATGCCTGTCGCTTCCACCAGCTCCGGCACCGTCCGGTTCAAGGGCGGCATCATCTGCCGCACCACCCACTCCCGATGCTCTATCGAATAACGCGCCACACGGCTCTCACTTCCGCCCACCGACCAAGACTCATCGAATCAACTCACACGACAACTATCCTGACGCGGCGGGAAGGCTCATTCGCTTATTGAATGGGCCTTTTGTTTTTCTCCCCTCTCCCAAAAACCACTACCGACCGACGGTTGAATATTTTGCTTGCAAAAAAATATGATGAGAATAATATTTCGATCATCATATTTTGCATGGTGAGTGCCCTGATGAGCGACAAGAAGAGCAGAACCCGTGAACGCATTCTGGAAGCTGCGCGCAGTGCGCTGATCCAGCATGGCCCGGCGGAGCCCAGCGTCAGTCAGGTGATGGGCGCGGCAGGCCTGACCGTCGGCGGCTTCTATGCCCACTTCGACAGCAAAGACGAGCTGATGCTCGAAGCATTCCGCCAGCTGTTGGGCGAGCGCCGCGCCTTGCTCGCCCAGATCGACCCCAATCTCGATGGTGCCGGGCGGCGTGCGCTGGCCGGGGCCTTCTACCTGTCGCGCAAGCACCGGGACGCCGAAGTGCACGCGTGCCCGTTGCCTAACTCACTGGGCGAAATGCAGCGCCTGCCGGAGGTTTTCCGTGAGGTGCTGGCCGAGCACATCGAATTGATGACCGCCGCAATGGTTGACCGCCCTGAGGATGCCGACAAGGCGCTGGCCGACCTGGCGCTGATGGTCGGTGGCCTGGCGCTGGCGCGGGCCTTGGGTACCAGTGACCTGTCTGACCGTATTCTGCGCGCCGCCAAATCGGCGGTGCTTTAACCCTGGAGCATGGCGATGACCACCCTGAGCTGGATTCGTGGTGTCAATGGCACCCTGGGCCGCCTGGCCCCTGAGCATGTCGCGGGCAAGATGCGTCGTGCCTTCATGACCCCGCGCAACCTGCCGCCGCGGGACTGGGAGCTGCCCATGCTGGCCAGCGCCGAGCGCATTACCCTGCGCTTCGGCCTGTCGGCCTTGCGTTGGGGCCAGGGGCCGACCGTGCTGCTGATGCATGGCTGGGAAGGGCGCCCGACCCAGTTTGCCGCCTTGATCGAAACCCTGGTCCAGGCCGGGCACACGGTAGTGTCGCTGGAGGGGCCGGGGCATGGGCGTTCGCCTGGCGAGCAGGCCAATGTGGTGCTGTTTGCCCGAGCGCTGCTTGAGGCTGCCGCCGAGTTACCGCCACTGCGTGCGGTCATTGGCCATTCCATGGGGGGGCCAGTGTGTTGCTGGCCCTGCAGATGGGGTTGCGCACAGAATCGGCGGTAAGCATTGCGGCCCCGGCGCGGCTGCTAGGCGTGTTGCGAGGTTTTGCCCATCATCTGGGGTTGCCGGCGCGGGCACGGGCGGCGTTCATTCGCCAGATTGAGCGGGATGTGGGCATGCAGATCGCGCGGCTGGATGTGACCGGTTACCAGCTGGAATTGCCGGGGTTGGTGGTGCATGCCGCCGATGATGCCTTGGTGGCTCCCGATGAAGCCCATGTAATCCATAAGGCCTGGTTCGATAGCCGCCTGATGCTGCTGGAAGAGGGCGGCCACCAGCGGGTGCTGGCTGACCCGCGTCTGGGTGAAGCCGTGCTCGAATTGCTGGCCCGCGCAGCCGCACCGGCGCGGCAAAGCGCCTGATTGGCAGGCTGCCCCTGTCGTTGCAGGAGTGGCCGTGTCAGGGCGGTAGGGCTGGACATTCTTCTGCAGGTCGCTGCTAAATTCACTTTTTGCGCCAAGGAAGCGAACATGAGCTGGGACCTGGCAACACCCTTCGTCATCGACCTGCGCGTCGGCAGCGAGGATATCGACGGCCTCGGCCACGCCAACAATGCAGTCTATGTCACCTGGCTGGAGCGCTGCGCGTGGCGCCACTCCCAGCGCCTGGGCCTGGACCTGGCCGAGTATCGGCGCCTGGACCGGGCGATGGCCGTGGTGCGTCACGAAATTGATTATCTGGCTGCCGCCTACGAGGACGACGAGCTGCAACTGGCCACCTGGATCATCGATTGGGACCAGCGGCTGCGCATGACCCGGCGCTTCCAGCTCAAGCGCCCACGTGACGGTGTAACCCTGCTGCGCGCGCAAACCACCTTTGCCTGCATCGAGTTGTCCAGCGGTAAACCCAAGCGTATGCCGGCGGAATTCATCGAGGGTTACGGTCCGGCGCTGATCGGCGCCTGAATCGCCGGCAATTTTTGTTAGACTGCCGGCTTTTTACCCCGAGACCCCAACATGCAAATTGCCCTGGCCCCCATGGAGGGGCTGGTCGACAACATCCTGCGCGACGTGCTGACGCGCGTGGGCGGTATCGACTGGTGCGTCACCGAGTTCATTCGCGTGTGCGACCGCCTGCTGCCGCCTTCTTCGTTCGACAAGCTGGCGCCCGAATTACGCCAGGGCGCGCGCACGGCTGCCGGGGTGCCCATGCGCGTGCAGTTGCTGGGTTCGGACCCGGTGTGCCTGGCGGAGAACGCCGCGCTGGCTTGTGAATTGGGGGCGCCGGTGATCGACCTGAACTTCGGTTGCCCGGCCAAGACCGTGAACAAGTCACGCGGTGGTGCCGTGCTGCTCAAGGAGCCGGAGTTGCTGCATGCCATCGTGCGTGAAGTACGCCGTGCGGTTCCGGCAAATATCCCGGTCACGTCGAAGATGCGGCTGGGCTTCGACAGCCCTGATGGGGCGCTGGAGTGCGCCACGGCGCTGGCCGAAGGCGGTTCTGCGCACCTGGTGGTGCACGCACGGACCAAGGTCGAGGGCTACAAGCCACCCGCGCATTGGGAGTGGGTGGCGCGGGTACAGGATGTGGTCAAGGTGCCGGTGTTCGCCAATGGCGAGATCTGGACCGTCGACGACTGGCGGCGTTGCCGTGAAGTCAGTGGGGCCGAAGATATCATGCTGGGCCGTGGGCTGGTGTCGCGCCCAGACCTGGGCCTGCAGATAGCCGCCGCGCGTGAGGGGCGCGACTATCAGCCGATGAGCTGGGATGACCTGCTGCCGTTGTTGCGCGAGTTCTGGCGCCAGGCCCAGAACAAGTTGTCGCCGCGCTATGCGCCAGGGCGGATGAAGCAGTGGCTGGCGATGTTGACCCGCAGTTACCCCGAAGCGGTGGTGTTGTTTGCCGAGTTGCGTCGGGAGGATGATTGCGCGCGGATCAGCCGTTTGCTTGGGGTTGAGCCTCAAGCTCTGGAAGCATGTGTTGCCTGAGTCGGCTGCTTCGCGGGGTTGCCGACGAAGCAGCCACCAGATCCCGTGCAAGAAATCAGATTTTTTCTGCTTGCCCCTTGAAAGCATTTCCCTCGGCCATATCTCTTGAGTACGCGATGCCGAAGTCGGGTCGCGTAATGACTTACTTGCTGATTCTCAGGAGTTTATGACCATGACCACCGCTTTCTCTCTCGCTCCACTGTTCCGCCATTCCGTTGGTTTCGACCGTTTCAACGACCTGTTCGAGTCCGCGGCGCGTAATGAGGCCGGTAGCAGCTACCCGCCCTACAACGTGGAAAAGCATGGTGATGACCACTACCGCATCGTGGTTGCCGCAGCCGGATTCCAGGAGCAGGACCTCGACCTGCAGGTTGAAAAAGGTGTCCTGACCGTAACCGGTGGCAAGCGCGAAAATGGCGCCACTGAGGTGACCTACCTGCACCAAGGTATCGCGCAACGCGCCTTCAAGCTGTCGTTCCGCCTGGCCGACCATATCGAAGTCAAGGCCGCCGGCCTGGCCAATGGCCTGCTCAGCATCGACCTGCTGCGCATCGTGCCTGAAGAAGCCAAGGCCAAGCGCATCCCGATCAATGGCGACAAGCCAGCGCTGAACTGAAGGCGCAGATGTGAAGAAGGGCACCCTCGGGTGCCCTTCTTGCGTTTACACGCCGGCTCAATAATCTGCGGGCGCCTCCAGTAGCATCTGCCGAAACTCCGGCAACGGCAGCGGCCGGCTGTGCAGGTAGCCCTGGTACAGGTGGCAGCCCAGCCGTTCGAGAAACTCCAGCTGTTCGGTCAGCTCCACCCCTTCGGCAATCACCGCCAGGTCCAGGCTGCGGGCCATGGCGACGATGGCGCGGACGATTTCGGCGTCGTTGGGGTCGATCGGTGCATCGCGCACGAAGGTCTGGTCGATCTTCAACGCATCCACCGGCAAGCGCTTGAGGTAGGTCAGCGAGGAATAGCCGGTGCCAAAGTCATCCATGGCAAAACTCACCCCGTAGCGCTTCAGTTCGCGCATCTTGCTGATGGTGTCTTCCAGATTCTGGATGACAATGCCTTCGGTGATTTCCAGTTTCAGCATATGCCGCGGCAGGCGATAGTCGTCCAGGCTGCGCAGCACCCGGCCGACAAAGTCGTTCTGGCGGAACTGCCTGGGGCTGATGTTCACGCACAGGCTGAAGTCATCGGCGTCGATCAGCCCGTCGGTCAGCATGCGGGCGCAGGCGTCGCAGGCTTCGTCGAGAATCCAGCTGCCAACTTCAAGGATCAGGCCGCTTTCTTCCAGCACCTGAATGAACTGTGCGGGCGGTTGCTGGCCCAGTTGAGGGTGGTGCCAGCGCAGCAGCACTTCGGCGCCGACAATGCGGTTGTCGCGGGCATCCACCTGCGGCTGGAAGTGCAGCGCCAGTTCGCCACGGGCCAATGCCAGGCGCAGGTCGTTTTCCATGCGCAAGCGCTCGCTGGCGGCCTTCTGCATGGTGGTGTGGAACAGTTGGGTGGTGTTGCGTCCCGAGTCCTTGGCCCGGTACAGGGCGATATCGGCACGCTTGAGCAGGTCGGCCGGCGTGGCGCCGTGGTCGGGGATCAGTGCCACGCCGATGCTGGGTGTCACCTGCAGGCGCTGGCCATCCAGCGACATCGGCTCGGCCAGCAGTTCGCGCAGGGTGTCGGCCAGCTCGCGCACCTTCTCTTCCACCAGTTCGCGGCTGCCTTCCAGGCCGCTGAGCAGCACCACGAATTCGTCGCCACCCAGCCGCGCCACGGTGTCTTCCAGGCGCACGCTGGCCTCCAGTCGGGCGGTGATGATCTTCAGCACGGTGTCGCCCACCGGGTGGCCCAGCGAATCGTTGATGTGCTTGAAGTGGTCGAGGTCGAGGAACAGCAGGGCGCCGCGCAGGTTATGGCGCTTGAGCAGGGCGATCTGCTGGCTCAGGCGGTCCATCAGCAGGGCACGGTTTGGCAGGTTGGTCAGCGGGTCGTGGTAGGCCAGGTGGCGTATCTGTGCCTGGGCGTTCTTCAGCTGGCTGACGTCGCGGGCGTTCAGCAGCAGGCAGTCCACTTCATTGAGGGTTATCGGTTCCACCGAAACCTCAACGGTGAGGATATCGCCTCGTTTGTTGCGCCCGAGCATCTCGCGGTGGTGCACCCGGCCACGCTCGCGCAGTTCGGCCAGCAGTGCGCTGCGCTGCTTGTCGTCGGCCCAGATGCCGATCTCGTACACCGTGTGGCCCACCACTTCGGCTGCGCTGTAACCGGTCAGGCGGCAGAAGCCGTCATTGATTTCCAGGTAGCGGCCGCTGTGGCGTTCGGTGATGGTGATGGCGTCGGGGCTGGAGTGGAAGGCCTTGGCGAACTTTTCTTCGCTGGACTTGAGCGCGGCCTCGGCACGTTGCTGCTGGGTAATGTCGCGCAGGGTGGTAACGCTGCAGGGCTGGTCGTCGACGGTGATCAGGCGGCTGGAAATCACGCAGGTCAGGGGCGCGCCATTGCGGTGATTGACCACCACGGCAACGTTGCTCAGGGCCTGCTCGCGGATCACTCGCTCGATACGTTGCGCGCGCTCGATGGACTCGGCCCACAGGCCGATCTCTTCTGCAGTGCGGCCAAGTACCTGTTCGCCGTTCCAGCCGAAGGTCTGGGTGAATGCCGGGTTGATCTCGATGAACTGGCCCGTGTCCTGGCGGGTGACGCAGATCGGGTCGGGGCTGACCTGGAACAGGCTGGCAAACTTCTCCTCCGAGGCGCTAAGGCGCTGCTCGCGTTCCACCTGGTCGGTAATGTCGAGCAGGGTGCCTGCCATGCGCAGCGGGTTGCCCTGCTCGTCGCGGTACAGCCGCGCGCGGCTTTCGATGTAGCGTGAAATGCCGCTTTCCAGCTGCACCCGGTAGGTAATCTGGTAATTGCCCGCAGGCCCTTCGCGCAGGCTGCGGTAGGCCTGGCGCATCGAATTGCGTTCCTGCTCCGGTACCCCTTCGAAAAACGCATCGAACGATTCATGAAAGGGGATCGGCGGTAGGCCGTGCAGCTGCGCGGCGCGGGCCGAGCCGTAGAGCATGCCGCTGGGGATGTGCCAGTCCCAGGTGCCCAGCTGCGCCGAGTCCAGGGCCAGGTCCAGGCGCTCCTGGCTGTCTTTCAGGGCCTGCTCGGCGCGCTTGCGTTCGGTGGTGTCGACGAAGGTACTGATCAGGAAGGTCACGCCCTCCAGCTCGATACCCTGGGTGCAGAGGATGCCGTCATGCACTTTGCCGCTGGTGGCGCGGAACTGCACCTCCATGATCAGCGGGCCGCCGTTGGCGCGGGTGGATTCCATGACCTGGTGGCGCTGTTCGGGGTTGACCCACAGGCCCAACTCCAGGCTGGTCTTGCCGATCACCTGGCTGCCGGGCCAGCCGAACATGTCCTCGAAATGCTGGTTCACTTCGAAAATCATGCCGTCGTGCCGACGGGTCAGCAAAATAGCGTTGGGGCTGAGGTGGAACAGCGTGGCGAAGCGCTTTTCCGAATTGATCAGCGCCGTTTCCCGTTCGCGCTGGCGGGTGATTTCGCGGATCACCCCGATCATCTGCGGCCGGCCCTGCGGGTCGTGGGTCAGGCTGCCGTTGATCTCAAGCCAGTGCAGGCTACCGTCCGGCCAGCGGATACGGTGGCGCATGGCCTGCTCCACGGGCTCGCCGTTGAACACCGCCTGGAACACCTGGCGGGTGCGGGCGCGATCCTCCTCGGGCAGCAGGTCCAGGTAATCGATATCGGCGGGCAGTGGCCGCTGCGGATCGAAGCCGAACAGGGCTTGGGTGCCCCGCGACCAGCTGACCCTGCCGCTTTCGATGTCCCACAGCCAGGCGCCCAGGCGCGCGCCGTTGAGCGCGGCCAGCAGTTGTGGCGCGTTCTGCCAGGCCTGCTCGGACTCCTGGGGATCAGCCGCAGGTATTCGCGGCAGGCGCAAAAAGCGGTTTGCTGATTTGGGCATCGGTACCAGACCTTTGGCGTATGACGCGTCCTTGGAATCGGAAATACCTGGCTGACGGCCGGTCAGGCGGGCCCTGCGTGGCTGTCGAGCAGGGCCATGAATGCCCTGGCCGCGTTCGATAGCGTACGCTCCGTGTGCAAGATGTAGCCTAGCTGGCGCGACAGCTGTATGCCGGGCAAAGCGATGGGTGCAACCTGTTCGTCGAGCATGGTGCGTGGCAGCACGCTCCAGGCCAGGCCGATCGACACCATCATCTTGATGGTTTCCAGGTAATTGGTACTCATGGCGATGTTTGGCGTCAGGCCCTGGCTTTCGAACAGGCGCTGGACAATATGGTGGGTAAAGGTATTGCCGCCGGGGAATACCGCTGGGTGGCGGGCGACGTCAGCCAGGCTGACCGCCTGGTTGCTGGCCAGTGGGTGCTCGGGGGCGGCGACGAAGTCCAGGGCGTCGTCCCACACCGGCACGGCCTTGACCAGGTGATGCGGTTCGGGCGCGAGGGTGATCACGGCAATTTCGGCGCGGCCATGCAGAATCTCGTCGTAGGCCTGTTCCGAATCCATGAACTGAATATCCAGCGCCACCGCCGGGTATTGACGGGTGAACGCCCGTAGCAGCGGGGGCAGGCGGTGCAGGCCGATGTGATGGCTGGTGGCCAGGGTCAGGCGACCGCTCACGGCCCCGGTCAGATTGGTCAGCGCCCGTCGGGTATCATCAAGGACGTTGAGGATCTGGTAGGCCCGTGGCAGCAGGGCGCGCCCGGCTTCGGTCAGGGTGACTTCGCGGCCCAGGCGGTCGAACAGGCGCACGTCCAACTGCTGTTCCAGGCCGGCGATGCGTTTGCTGATGGCCGGCTGGGTCAGGAACAGGCGTTCAGCCGCGCCGGAAAAGCTGCCGGTTTCGGCTATGGCGATAAAGGCACTGAGGTTGGCCAGGTCCATGGTTTTGTATTCCTTTGGGTTATCCAAAGCATAAAAATTATGAATTTGAGTTATTCAATCTAACCCCCTAGCATCGTCCGTACAAGCCAAGGGGTCTTTGGCATAGAAAGACGCTGATGAGGAACAGTCTGATGGCTGGCAAAACGCTCTACGACAAACTCTGGGAAGCCCATGAGGTCAAGCGCCGTGATGACGGCTCGTCCTTGATCTACATCGACCGCCACATCATCCACGAAGTGACGTCGCCCCAGGCCTTCGAAGGCCTGCGCCTGGCCAACCGCAAACCGTGGCGCATCGACACCAACATCGCCACGCCCGACCATAACGTGCCGACCACGCCAGAGCGCAAGGGCGGTATCGAGGCCATCGTCGACCAGGTGTCGCGCCTGCAGGTGCAGACCCTCGACGAGAACTGTGACGAATACGGCATCGTCGAATTCAAGATGAATGACGAGCGCCAAGGTATTGTCCATGTCATCAGCCCGGAGCAGGGTGCCACCTTGCCGGGCATGACCGTGGTCTGCGGTGACTCGCACACTTCCACCCACGGCGCCTTCGGTGCCTTCGGCCCATGGCATCGGCACCTCCGAGGTCGAGCACGTGCTCGCCACCCAGTGCCTGGTCGCCAAGAAGATGAAGAACATGCTGGTGCGCGTGGAAGGCCAATTGCCAGCCGGCGTTACCGCCAAGGACATCGTGCTGGCCGTGATCGGCAAGATCGGCACGGCCGGTGGCAACGGCCACGCCATGGAGTTCGCTGGCAGCGCCATCCGCGAACTGTCGATGGAAGGCCGCATGACCATCTGCAACATGTCCATCGAAGCCGGTGCCCGTGTGGGCCTGGTGGCGACCGACGCCACTACCGTTGCCTACGTCGAAGGCCGCCCGTACGCGCCGAAAGGCGAGCAATGGAAGCAAGCGGTCGAATCGTGGAAAGACCTGGTGTCGGATGAAGACGCCGTGTTCGACACCGTGGTCGAGCTGGATGCCAGCCAGATCAAGCCACAGGTCAGCTGGGGCACTTCGCCCGAGATGGTCCTGGCCGTCGACCAGCGCGTACCGGACCCGGCTGCCGAAGCCGACCTGGTCAAGCGTGGTTCGATCGAGCGTGCGTTGAAGTACATGGGCTTGATCGCCAACCAGGCGATCACCGATATCAAACTGGACCGCGTGTTCATCGGCTCGTGCACCAATTCGCGTATCGAAGACCTGCGCGCCGCGGCGGAAATCGCCAAGGGCCGCAAGGTGGCCGCCAGCGTCAAGCAAGCCATCGTCGTACCGGGCTCGGGCCTGGTCAAAGCCCAGGCCGAGCGTGAAGGCCTGGACAAGATCTTCCTCGAAGCCGGTTTCGAATGGCGTGAACCGGGCTGCTCGATGTGCCTGGCGATGAACCCGGACCGCCTGGAGAGCGGCGAGCATTGCGCGTCCACCTCCAACCGCAACTTCGAAGGCCGCCAGGGCGCCGGTGGTCGTACCCACCTGGTCAGCCCGGCCATGGCCGCCGCTGCTGCGGTAGCCGGCCATTTCATCGATGTCCGCGAGTTGATCCAAGGGAGCGCAGCATGAAAGCCTTTACCCAGCACACTGGCCTCGTCGCGCCGTTGGACCGTGCCAACGTCGACACCGACCAGATCATCCCCAAGCAGTTCTTGAAGTCGATCAAGCGCACCGGCTTTGGCCCGAACCTGTTCGACGAGTGGCGTTACCTGGACGTGGGCCAGCCCTACCAGGACAACAGCAAGCGCCCGGTCAACCAGGAGTTTGTGCTCAACCACGCGCGCTACCAGGGTGCCAGCGTGTTGCTGGCGCGGGAGAACTTCGGTTGCGGCTCCAGCCGCGAGCACGCCCCGTGGGCGCTGGACGAGTATGGCTTCCGTAGCATCATCGCGCCGAGCTTTGCCGATATCTTCTTCAACAACAGCTTCAAGAACGGCTTGCTGCCAATCATCCTCAGCGATGAGGAAGTGGACGAGCTGTTCAAGCAGGTCGAAGCCAACCCCGGCTACCAACTGACCATCGACTTGCAGGCCCAGGCAGTGACTCGCCCGGATGGCAAGGTACTGCACTTCGAGATCGACGCGTTCCGCAAGCACTGCCTGCTCAACGGCCTGGACGATATCGGCCTGACCTTGCAGGACAGCGATG
This sequence comes from Pseudomonas putida, assembly GCA_041071465.1. Classification (NCBI taxonomy): domain Bacteria; kingdom Pseudomonadati; phylum Pseudomonadota; class Gammaproteobacteria; order Pseudomonadales; family Pseudomonadaceae; genus Pseudomonas; species Pseudomonas putida. The sequence continues at coordinate 3,829,835 of CP163498.1, forward strand.
CGATCAAGGCCTTCGAAGGCAAGCACCGCGCCGGGCAGCCTTGGCTGTTCCGTGATGCCTGAGTGATATAGCAGTGAGTGCTGGCCTTGCGGGAGCGGGGTTGTCCCGCGATGAGGCCGGCACTGGTGATGACAATCGAAAGGAATGCTCCCATGACCAGCACCACCCACACCGACGTGGTCCAACGCCAGTTCGGCGAACAGGCCAACGCCTACCTCAGCAGCGCCGTGCACGCCCAGGGCAGTGAGTTTGCCCTGCTGCAAGCCGAGCTGGCAGGGCAGGCCCATGCTCGCGTGCTGGACCTGGGCTGCGGTGCCGGTCATGTCAGCTTCCACGTCGCCCCGCTGGTCGCCGAGGTGGTCGCCTACGACCTCTCGCAATCCATGCTCGACGTGGTCGCCAGCGCCGCTGCCGAGCGCGGCCTGGCCAATATCGCCACCGAGCGCGGCGCCGCCGAACGCCTGCCGTTCGCCGATGCCTCGTTCGACTTCGTCTTCAGCCGCTACTCGGCCCATCACTGGAGCGACCTGGGCCTGGCCCTGCGCGAAGTGCGCCGGGTGCTCAAGCCGGGTGGCGTGGCGGCGTTCATCGACGTGATGTCGCCGGGCAGCCCGTTGCTCGACACCTACCTGCAAACGGTCGAAGTGTTGCGCGACACCAGCCATGTGCGCGACTACTCCGCCGCCGAATGGCAGCGCCAGGTCAGCGAAGCCGGCCTGCATGTGCGCAGCCACACCCGTCAGCCGCTGCGCCTGGAGTGGAACACCTGGGTAGAGCGCATGCGCACCCCAGAACCGATGCGAGTGGCCATCCGCCAATTGCAGCAAGCCATGGGCGAAGAAGTACGGCAGTATTACCAAATCGAGGCCGATGGCTCGTTCAGCACCGATGTGCTGGTGCTGTGGGCCGAGCGTTAAGCACTTTTCGGTGGGGCCCGTTTGGCCGCACCGCGTGAATGGATAGAGGAAAGCATGAGCAAGCAGATTCTGATTCTCCCAGGTGACGGTATCGGCCCGGAAATCATGGCCGAAGCGGTCAAGGTGCTGGAGCTGGCCAACGACAAGTTCCAGCTCGGTTTCAGCCTGGCGCACGACGTGATCGGCGGTGCCGCCATCGACAAGCACGGCGTGCCACTGGCCGACGAAACCCTGGAGCGTGCGCGCCAGGCCGATGCCGTGCTGCTGGGCGCCGTGGGTGGCCCGAAGTGGGACAAGATCGAGCGAGACATTCGCCCGGAGCGCGGCCTGCTGAAAATCCGTTCGCAACTGGGCCTGTTCGCCAACCTGCGCCCGGCCATCCTCTACCCGCAACTGGCCGATGCCTCGTCGCTGAAGCCGGAAATCGTTTCGGGCCTGGACATCCTCATCGTTCGTGAGCTGACCGGTGGTATCTACTTCGGTGCCCCGCGTGGCCAGCGCGAGCTGGAAGGCGGCGAGCGCCAGGCCTACGACACCCTGCCTTACAGCGAGAGCGAAGTGCGCCGCATTGCCCGTGTCGGCTTCGACATGGCCCGCGTGCGCGGCAAGAAGCTGTGCTCGGTGGACAAGGCCAACGTCCTGGCCTCCAGCCAGCTGTGGCGTGAAGTGGTCGAAGACGTGGCCAAGGACTACCCGGATGTGGAACTGAGCCACATGTACGTCGACAACGCGGCCATGCAGCTCGTTCGTGCCCCCAAACAGTTCGACGTGATGGTGACCGACAACATGTTCGGTGACATTCTGTCGGATGAAGCTTCCATGCTGACCGGTTCCATCGGCATGCTGCCTTCGGCGTCGTTGGATGCCGACAACAAGGGCATGTACGAGCCGTGCCACGGCTCGGCGCCGGACATCGCAGGCCTTGGCATCGCCAACCCGCTGGCGACCATCCTGTCGGTGTCGATGATGCTGCGTTACAGCTTCAATCAGTCGGCTGCCGCCGAGGCGATCGAGAAGGCCGTGAGCCTGGTTCTGGACCAGGGCCTGCGCACCGGCGACATCTTCTCCGAAGGCTGCCGCAAAGTTGGTACGCAGGAAATGGGCGACGCAGTAGTCGCAGCGCTGCGGAATCTGTAATCTCTCTGGCCCGCCACCCAAAATTCCCGGTGGCGGCCCACTTTTAGCAAAGGTGTAGTTGCGATGAAACGTGTAGGTCTGATCGGTTGGCGCGGTATGGTCGGTTCCGTGCTCATGCAGCGGATGCTGGAGGAGCAGGACTTCGACCTTATCGAGCCGGTGTTCTTCACTACCTCCAATGTTGGCGGCCAGGGCCCGAACGTGGGCAAGGATACAGCGCCACTGAAGGACGCTTATTCGATTGAAGAACTCAAGACCCTCGACGTGATCCTGACCTGCCAGGGCGGCGACTACACCAACGAGGTCTTCCCCAAGCTGCGTGAAGCCGGCTGGCAGGGGTACTGGATCGACGCCGCTTCGTCCCTGCGTATGCAGGATGACGCCGTGATCGTTCTCGACCCGGTCAACCGCAAGGTCATCGACCAGCAGCTGGACGCCGGTACCAAGAACTACATCGGCGGCAACTGCACCGTCAGCCTGATGCTGATGGGCCTGGGCGGCCTGTTCGAAGCCGGGCTGGTCGAGTGGATGAGCGCCATGACCTACCAGGCGGCCTCGGGTGCCGGCGCGCAGAACATGCGCGAGCTGATCAAGCAGATGGGCGCCACCCATGCCGCCGTTGCCGAAGACCTGGCCAACCCGGCCAGCGCCATCCTCGACATCGACCGCAAGGTTGCCGAGGCCATGCGCAGCGAAGCGTTCCCGACCGAAAACTTCGGCGTGCCGCTGGCTGGCAGCCTGATCCCGTGGATCGACAAGGAACTACCGAACGGCCAGAGCCGCGAAGAGTGGAAGGCACAGGCCGAGACCAACAAAATCCTCGGCCGTTTCAAGAGCCCGATCCCGGTCGATGGCATCTGCGTGCGAATCGGCGCCATGCGTTGCCACAGCCAGGCGCTGACCATCAAATTGAACAAAGACGTGCCGATCGCCGACATCGAAGGCATGATCAGCCAGCACAACCCATGGGTGAAGCTGGTGCCTAACCAGCGTGAAATCAGCATGCAGGAACTGACCCCAACCAAGGTCACCGGCACCCTGAACATCCCGGTTGGCCGCCTGCGCAAGCTGAACATGGGTTCGCAGTACCTGGGCGCGTTCACCGTGGGTGACCAGCTGCTGTGGGGCGCCGCCGAACCGCTGCGCCGCATGCTGCGGATTCTGCTGGAGCGTTGATCGCTCTGCTTTGACTAAAAACCCGCGCTGGTGACAGCGCGGGTTTTTTATTACCAGCATGCGGCGCGGCTCCTACAAAAATCGCCTTCTGCCAGGCTTTTTTTGTTTTGTAACAGCGGCGTCCTGGAGTGGCAAAATGCCTGGCTTAACGAGAAATATTCTCATTATAATCGGCCTCCCCAGTTTGCCTGAGCATAGGAAAGTGCTGACGTGCTGGAACAACTCTTCAACGAACATGCCACCGCCTTGCACCGCTACCTGCTGCGCAAGAACTGCACGCCCAGCCTGGCAGCGGACATCGTCCAGGAAACGTTCCTGCGCCTGGCACAGATGGATGGAGTAGAGCGGCTGCTCGCGACCCCGGCCTACCTGTTCCGCGTTGCCCACAACCTGATGATCGACCATCATCGGCGCTATGGCAGCAAGCGCTACGAGGCCGAGCCGGCCAGTATCTTCGACGGCCTGATCGATGAAGCCAGTTCGCCAGAGGACCAGGCCCTGGGCGCATTAGAGCTTGAGCGCCTGCACGCAACCCTGGAGTTGCTGCCCGAGCGCACCCGCAACGTGTTCCTGCTGTGCCGGGTGGAGGGCATGACGCACAAAGAGGCTGCCGAGTATTTACGAATTTCCACAAGTTCCGTACAAAAACACCTGGCCAGTGCCCTGGCCAGGATCGGCCGAGGGCTTGAGCCTGATCACTAGACCAGGCGCTGACCTGGCCGGGCTACCAGAAAAACACCAACAGGCAGCAAACATCGCACCGTGAACCCCTCAGAACCTGTTGACCCGATCGAGCGCAAGGCCGCCGATTGGGTCATGAAACACCGCCAAGGTCGCCTCGGTCCCGCCGAGCAAGCGGCCTATCGGCGTTGGCTGGAAGCCGACCCCCGGCATGCTGCCGTCGCCCAGCGCTTCGACCGCGCCTGGCAAGCCAGTGCGGCGCTGCGTCAGGGGTATGTGCGGCCACCGCGTCCAGCTCGCGCCGCCGGGCCGCAGGGCTGGCTACAGGCTATATGGCAACGGCCATGGGCCAGTGGTGGCGTACTCAGCGGATTCGCGATGGCCTGTTGGTTGTGGCTGGCACCGCCATTCTGGGTGCAGGGCCTGGGCGCCGACTACCAGACCGGCTATGGCGAAGTGCGCCATGTCACATTGGGCGATGGTAGCCAGCTTGTGCTGGGCAGCCGCAGTATTCTCAGCATCGCGTATGACGGCCAGCGACGTATGGTGCGCCTCAAGCACGGCGAGGCAGTCTTCAGCCCTTCACCCGTTGGCGAAGCGGAGCCACGACCCTTCACTGTCAGCACGCCAGGGGCAACCATCACCGCTCGTGGCACTCGTTATCTGGTCGCGGTCGACAGGGATGACCGCTCTGGCTGGGTGGGCGTGCTGCAGCACAGCGTTGAAATCAACCTGGTTTCCCATGGCCTGGACGATGTTTCGGCATCTGCCGTGCTGCAGCAAGGCGACAGTCTGTATTTCGGCCCACATGCCGGGCTCAAGCCACTGGAGCAATCCCCGGAGGAACTGGCCAGCTGGCAGGAGGGCAGGGTGGTGCTGCGCCAGCAGACCCTGGCCCAGGCAGTCGAGCAGTTAGGCCGTTATCGCGCAGGGTTGACGCTGGTGCGCGGCGATGCGCTGCGGCGCCTGCCGGTGAATGCCGTGGCACGGGTCGACCACGTCGATGACTCCCTGAGGCAGTTGGCCAGGCAGGCACATGCCCGGGTGCTGGAGCTTCCAGGTCTAATGCTGATTTACTGATCTAAAAAAACCATTTAATAGATCATATCGCTCTACTGTGTTTTCCAGCTTCGCACGTTAATGAATGCAAATAACTCTTATTTGTCTTTAGCTAGGGTGCTTGGAAACGATGTCAAAGGGAGCTTCAGGGCGTCTTGCCCCCCAACGTGGAACGCTGAGCCTGGGGATTCAGCTGGCACTGTTGGCCTGCTGCGGCGCCACGCCGGTACTGCCTGCCATGGCCGCCACCGACCCGGCTGGCGACGCACGCAGCCAGGCCGGCCAGTACCATCAATTCGATGTGAAGGGCGGGGCACTTGAAGATGCCATGTTGCAGCTGGCACGCCAGGCGGGCGCCGAGCTTTACCTGACCGGCGAGGCCTTCAATGGCCTGTACGCCAACCCGGTACAGGGCCGTTTCTCTCTGGAAGGTGCGCTCAAGCAATTGCTGAGTGGTTTGCCGATCAGCTTCAGCCTGAGTGGCGGGCCCGACCGCCCGGTGATCCACCTGCAATCGGCCACCAGCGCTGGCACCGATGACCTTCACCCGACCTACGTGTACGGCCAGCGTGACGGCCGCTCGCGGGACGAGAAGGGCTACAGCGACATCTACGACCAGGACATTTCCACCGTCTACGCCGGCAAGGAGCAGATCGAGCGCTACAAGGGCGCCGCCCCCGCCGACGTGTTCAAGGGCATGCTCAACGTCTACAGCGGCGACGCCCGCAACAGCGGTGCGCTGGACCCGAACGTACGTGGCATCCAGGGCCCTGGGCGGGTGCCGCTGACCATCGACGGCACCGAGCAGGCGCTGACCGTGTACCGCGGCTACATGGGGGCCAACAACCGCAACTACATCGACCCCAACCTGATCGGTTCGATCAAGGTAATCAAGGGGCCGAACCTGGAGCGCAATGTCTACAGCGGTGTCGGCGGCGCGGTGGTGGCCAATACCCTGAGCGTCGATGACATCCTCAAGGAGGGCGAAGCATTCGGCGGCGAGTTCAAGATCGAGGGCAGCAACAATTCGGTATCCCCGAAGCTGCCCACACTGATGACCGGGCAGATGCCCGGTGCGGATTACCAGTACATTCCGATCAATTCGTACTACGACCCGTCGCTGTACAAGCACCCGCGCACCAGTAGCAGCAACGACCTGCTGTCGAGCGACGACAAGGCCTACCGGTTGGCACTGGGTACGCGCCAGGAGCATTTCGACCTGATGGGCGCCTACGCCTACCGGGAAAGGGCAACCACTACGCGGGCAAGAAAAAGAGCAGTTACTACGCCAGTGGCGAGTTGGTGGATGGCAAGTGGGACTACGTGCCCAATCTGGCGCGCATCTACAAGCCTGGCGATGAAGTACCGAACAGTTCCAGCAAGATGGAGTCGTGGCTGGCCAAGGCTACCTGGAAGATCGACGAGGGCCAGCGCCTGGAATTTGGCTACCGTGCCACTGACTCGTTGTATGGCGAGATCCTGCCCTCGCGTATTTCATTTTTCACACCGGGGAGTACCTATGATGCCGCGACCTACGGCGTGCCGCAGTGGCCGCTGAGCCATGTAGACAGCAAGGCCTATAACGTGGAGTACAAGCTCAACCCAGAAGACAACCGCTGGGTCGACTTCTACTCGAACTTGTGGATGACCCGGACCGTCAGCGATACCTACAGTTCGGGTGGCGTTCCCAACGAAACCACGGCGCAGAATCGCGAGTTTCGTAATACCGCTGTGGCCAATGCCAAGCATGACCGGGCCGGGCTCACGGTCAGCAACAAGTTGAAGTTGCTCGACAGCCTGGATTTGACGTTGGGCGGGAGCTACCAGCATGAAAAGCTAAGTTCGGGCGACAGCATCTATGACCCGACCACGTTCTCGGCAACGCGTCTGTTTCCCAGGGCCGGGCGTCGCGAAGAGCAGGAATACAACTTCAACTTCGATTGGCAGCCCGTTTCCTTTGCACGCTTCACAGCGGGTGGGCGCTACTCCTCGTACTGGTCGTTCGATGATTTTCTCAAGCGTCAGCAGCGTGACACGGGCGTGAGTACTCAGGTTGTCCCAAGCGGTAAAGAGCTCTGGTATACCACGCGTAAACAGCTGTCGCAGGAGGAGTGGCGCGCAGTTGTGGATGAAAAACTTCAATTCGCACAAATGTTCTGGGACATGTTCGGCTATAGCGAAGCCGAACGGCAGGCTGATAAGGCATCTATTGAAGCGAGTACGCCGTACGTTCTCGATGTGGACCAGAAAAAACACTGGGCGCATGACGGCAAGGGAAAGTATCAGCGTAGTAACAACCCGTGCATCGCGGCTGCAGCCGCTGGCGAGGAAATAGTGACATGCAGCGCTGCCCTGTACAGCGGTGCTGCAGATGCTGTCGACAGTGAGGGTAATCTGGTCAATCAGGCAGTCGATACCTCTGCGCGGCACCGCAAGGATCAGGGGTGGGTGCCCAACCTGTCCGCCACATTCTACACGTCGGAGAACGGCCGATTTTACCTTCGTTACAGCGAAGCGATCCGTTACCCAAGCATGTTCGAAAGTACCGTTGGTTTCTCGGCTTCGCTGACGCCATGGGACTTGAAGCCTGAACATGCGCATAACTATGAAGTCGCCTATATCCATAACCTGAGTGGTTGGTGGGGCAGTGAGCAGGCGGATGTAAAGCTAACGTATTATCACAACACGACCAATGACGTCATCGAGCGTAGCCCGCAGTTGGTGTTCTCCAATATAGAGAAACAAACTACCGCAGGCGTTGAGTTACAAGGCCGATACGATAATGGCGGTTTTTTCACTGACTTGAGCGTGGCGCATGTGCTCAAGAATGAAGTGTGCGATGAAAACTCGGCGATGCAACTGGACGCCACCGGCGCTACCCCGAACTGCGTGGATGACGGCTTTATCGGTGGTTACCTGGTGGGTATGGCAATGCCTGAATGGTCCGCCAACCTTGGGTTGGGCGCACGTTTCCTTGACCGTCGCCTGGAAGTGGGTGGGCGTGTCATTTACTACAAGGGACATGACAGCAAGTTTCACAGTAACTACAGCGGTAATCCCATGGTTAGTTACTACCTGAATACGCCATTGTCCTGGGATGACATTGTGACCTATGACGCGTATGTCAACTACAAGCTCACCGACGACGTGAGTGTCGAGTTGGTCGGCACCAACCTGACCAATCTCTATTATTTGGACCCTTTGACCCGGTCGGCCATGCCCGCACCAGGCCGAACACTGAAAATCGGTTTAACAGCAAACTTCTGAGGTGAATTGATTATGGACGGGTGAACGGCGCCGAACGTCGGACGTGCTTGTGTGTTGGATACTATTAACTTATCAATGGATTATGAAATGAAAGCGTTCAATGTTTCCGTACTTGCAGTTGCACTCCTGGGTCTGGCTGGTGTTGCGCAGGCTGACACCGCCTCGGGGCAGAGCTACACAGGCGCCATCGTAGTGGGTGGCGCCCAAGGCAACTCTACCAATCATCCCGGTGAAGCGGGCGCGCCTGCCGTGGGTGTGTCGGCTTTCTACAACGGTACGAAAGTTGCGTTCAGCGGCCTCAAGGGCATGGTCGCGGCTGATACCCATGGTGTGACCACTATCACTACAGCCATGATGCCGCCATCGCACGCTACCCTGGGTAACTTTGACTTCAAGCAGGTTTCCACCCAGCAAGTCTACTTCGGCGAATGGTCGCAGAACGGTACCAACAATGACCCGACCCGCGTCGTCTACTACTCCGGTGATACCACGGGGCGCGTGCTGCCGACCACCAACGTTTCCTATGCCGTCCAGGGCATCAGCAACTACTCCGGTGGCAACCTGTTGTCGGGTGACCTGACTGCGAGCTTCGGCGCTGCTGCCCCGACCCTGACCGGTAACCTGGCTAACGGTGCACTGAAAGTCCAGTTGGCGGCCAACATCGACAAATCGACCGCTGCCTTCTCTGGCGCGGCCCTGGCACTCAACCCGACCAACAACGCGCAGTTGTCCAAGGGCACCACTCAGGGCAGTTTCTTCGGCGCGGGCGCTGCCGCTTCCCTGGCCGGTATCGCCAAGTTCGAAAACCGTAACTACGACACCGCGTTCGGTGGTGTGAAGAAGTAAGCCGACCCGCTTGATGCTGGTCAGTTAAGTGCATCAGGGCCGCCTTGCGGCCCTGATTGCAGCTATTTCAAGGCCCCCCGAGAGCCAAGCAATGCCCCAGCCTTCACGCCTGCATTACGTCTTGTTGCTGTCCCTCCCGCTTTCTTTCCCCCTCACTGCTTTGGCCGACCAGGACACCAACCTGCGCCTGAACCAGAGCATTGAATACCGCGCCAACCGTCAGGAGCGAGAGCTGCTCAAGGACGAAATCGCTGGCACGACGCTGGTCATCGATGGCCAGACGTACCGGGTAGAGAACAACCTTGATGACCTGGGCCGTGCCCTTTATGTTTCGGTGCAGCGCCAGCAATGGGCGGCTGTGACTGCATTCCGCGCCCGCTACGTCGCGCTGCCAGGCCACGACCGGATGCTGCTGGCCTACGCCGATGGCGCATTGGCTCGCTCGCGTGGCGACTTGGAGCAAGCCGAGGCGCACTACCGCCAGTTGTTGACGTTGCAGGGCGACTTTCTCCCGGCCAGCTCGAACTGGCCCGGGTGCTGTTCGAAAACCGCAAGGACCGCGAGTCAGCTGAGGCTTTCCGTCAGATCAGCCAAAGCCTGGGCCCAGCCGATGCGCGCAACCAGGGCCTGGGCAATACCGTCGACAGTTTCATCGAGGCGCTGGACCACCGCGAAAGCTGGCAAGGCTCGCTTGCCATCGGCCCGACCTGGAACGACAACCTCAACCAGTCCTCGGAGAGCACCACCCACTACCGCCTGGAAACCAGTGACGGGGTGTACCTGGTCGAGCGCAAGATGCCCAAGGCAGTGTCGGCACAAGGCATCGACTACGAAGCCACACTGAACAAGCGCGTAGCGCTGTCCGGCCACCATGGCGTATTCGGCCGGGCGCTCGCCTACGGGCAGGCTTACGACAAAGAGAGCAAGTACAACGAAGACACCTTCATCGGTAACACCGGCTACAGCTATCAGGACGGGCGCAACCAGTACAGCCTGGGCCCACAGTTCGAATACAACCGCATTGGCAGTGACCCGATGTACTCAGCCTGGGGCCTGCGCGGTGAATGGATGCACAACCTTTCGGTCACGCGCATGCTCAAGCTGGAAGGCGAATACAAGGACATGGCCTACCGCCGCCAGGCCGCGGACACCTATGACGGCAGCGCAGCCTCCGTGTACGCCACTTTGTGGCAAGCCCTGCCACAGCAGTGGGTGCTGTTCGGCGGCTTCGACCTCACCGACCGCAACACCCGCGATGCTACCGAAGCCTACTTCCAGAGGGGCCTGCGCCTGGGCGTTGCCAAGGACTTCGACATCGGCCTGAGCACTGTGCTGTTCGCCTCCTGGCGCACCCGCCAGTACGACGCCTACAGTGCCTTGCTCGATGACCGGCGTCATGAAGAGGAGCAGGGCTATACCTTTATCGTGCGCGCACCGGGCCTGGCCTTCCACGACCTGGTACCCAGCCTGACCTTCAAGTACAACAAGGTGAACAGCAACGTCGACTGGCTGTACAGCTGGGAGCGCAACAGCGTCAGCCTCAAGCTGGAGAAGCAGTTCTGACTGCCAGCCTAGCGACGGCGTTGGCCTCGATCGGGCAATGCGAGTAAAGTGCCGCTCCCGTTTCGCCAGAGGCAGACCGCATCATGAACCCTACATTCGATATCGCCGTCGTCGGCGCCACCGGCAGCGTCGGTGAAACCCTGGTACAGGTGCTCGAAGAACTGGCGTTCCCGGTCGCCACCCTGCACCTGCTGGCCAGTATGGAGTCGGCAGGCAGCAGCGTGATGTTCGCCGGCAAGAAGCTGAAGGTGCGCGAGGTCGACAGCTTCGATTTCGCCCAGGTAAAACTGGCTTTCTTCGCCACTGGCGCCGCCGTCAGCCGCAGCTTTGCCGGCAAGGCGCTGCAGGCGGGCTGCACGGTCATCGACCTGTCCGGTGAGCTGGACGGTGGCCTGGCCCTGGTGCCTGAAGCCAACGCGCAACGCCTGACGGGCCTGGCCCTGCCGGCGCGTATTGTCAGCCCGTGCTCGGCGGCGGTTGCCCTGGCGGTCGCGCTGGCGCCGCTCAAGGGCCTGCTGGACATCGAGCGGGTACAGGTGATGGCCGCGCTGGCGGTGTCTGCGCAAGGCCGTGAAGCGGTCAGCGAACTGGCCCGGCAAACCGCCGAACTGCTCAACGCCCGGCCGCTGGAGCCGCGCTTCTTCGACCGCCAGGTAGCGTTCAACCTGCTGGCCCAGGTCGGTGCTGCCGATGAACAGGGCCATACGGCACTGGAGCGCCGGCTGGTCAGCGAGCTGCGCGTGCTGCTGGGGCTGCCTGAACTGAAGATTTCCGTGAGCTGTGTTCAAGTCCCGGTGTTTTTCGGCGATAGCTTCAGTGTGGCCGTGCAGAGCCGTCGCCCGGTTGACCTGGAAGCGGTCAATCAGGCCCTGGAGAGCGCCGAAAGTGTTGAGCTGGTGGAGCGTGATGATTATCCGACCCCGGTAGGTGACGCAGTGGGCCAAGACGTGGTCTATGTTGGTCGTGTACGTCACGGTGTTGATGAAGACCAGCAGCTCAACCTCTGGCTGACCACCGACAACGTGCGCAAAGGCGCCGCACTCAATGCCGTGCAAGTGGCGCAATTGTTGATTAAACACATGCCGTAAAAGATACTGTCGAGCACTTTTGTCCTGCTCCGCATGCAGGTTTCGGGACGATTCATACAAAGGAAGAGGTCATGCTTCGAATTCGCAAACTGGTTCTGGCCATGGCTGCAGCATCCGCGCTGTCGTCTGGCATGGCGAATGCGCTGGGCCTGGGGGAGCTGACCCTGAAGTCGGCACAGAATCAGCCGTTGGACGCCGAGATCGAATTGCTCGACGTGCGCGACCTCAAAGCCGCCGAAGTGGCGCCGAGCCTGGCGCCACCGGAAGAGTTCAGCAAGGCCGGGGTGGCATTTCCGACCTACCTCGAAGACCTGACCTTCACACCGGTGATCAACCCCAACGGCAAGAGCGTGCTGCGGGTGACTTCCAGCCAGCCGCTGCCAGGGCCAGTGGTCAAGTTTCTGGTCCAGGTGATGTGGCCGCAGGGCCGCCTGCTGCGTGACTACAGCGTGTTGCTCGACCAGGCCAAGGCCCAGGGCGACAAACCGGCGGCGGGCAATGTCACGCCGGCTACAACCGGTGCCAGCAGTTACACCACCCAGCGCCGCGACACCTTGTGGCAAATTGCCGCGCGCAACACCCAGGGTGGCTCTATCCAGCAGGCCATGATCGCGATCCAGGCGTTGAACCCGGACGCCTTCATTGGCAACAACATCAACCAGTTGAAGGTTGGCCAGGTGCTGCGCCTGCCCGACCAGCAGCAGATCCAGAACATTGCGCAGGCCGAGGCGAACAGCGAGGTGGCCGAACAATATGCCGCCTGGCGAGAAGGCCGCCGCCTGGGGCCGCGTGCGCGCCAGTTGGATGCCACCCGCCGTGGCGCTGCCGAGGCCGCGCCGTCGCGTATCGCCCAAGGCGACAACCTGCGCCTGGTCAGCCCGGGCAACCAGGCCGGTGCCGGCCAGGCCAAGGCGTTGAATGACAAGCTGGCGGTGGCCCAGGAAAGCCTTGACACCAGCCGCCGCGACAATGAAGAACTCAAGAGCCGCATGAGCGACCTGCAGAGCCAGCTGGACAAGCTGCAGCGTCTTATCGAGCTGAAGAACAACCAGTTGGCCCGCCTTGAAGCCCAAGGCGCAGCCACGCCGGCCCCAGCGGCTGCTGCACCGGCCTCGGCCCCTGCGGCGGCGAGCGTGCCGCCAGCGGCCAAGCCGGCACCTGCCGCCGCCACCGCGCCCAAGCCGGCGCCTGCCGCCCAGTCGCAAGGAGTTGTCGACGAAATCATGGGCAACCCGCTGTTGCTGTGGCTGATCGCCGGTAGCGCGTTCCTGGTGCTGCTGCTTCTGCTATTGCTGCTGGCTCGCAAGCGCAAGGCCCAGCAAGAAGCTGAAAAGCACCTGCGCATGGCGCGTGCGCTGGAAGAAGAGCAGGGCACAGGCTTCGACAGCGATACCGAGAGCCTCGATGGCGTCGAAGTCTCGGAACCGAGCGTGACCCTGTCGCCGGCTGTGGTCGCAGCTTCCGCCGCCGCCGCTGTCGCTGCGGAAAAAGTGTCGGCACCCGTTGCCGAGGCAGAGCCCGAGCTTGAACCACAAGCAGACCCGCACGCCGCACTGCTTGCAGAAGTCGATCAGTGCCTGGCCGAAGGCCGTCTGAATCGCGCCGCCGACCTGCTGGAGCCCGCTGTGGCCGCAGCGCCGGAGCGTGACGACCTGCGTCTGAAGCTGATGGATGTGTACGCTCGCCAGGGTGACCAGAGCGCGTTCGCCGAGCAGGAGCGCCAGCTGTCGGCCGGCGAGCAGAACGTTGCCGAAGTCGCCGGGCTGAAAGAGCGTTATCCTGCCATGCTCGGCCTGGCTGCTGCCGGCCTGGGTGCGGCGGCGCTGGCTGCCGAGATGGATGAACAGTACGTGCAGGAGCTGCTGCACGACGAGCCCGAGGCCCCGGTGGTTGCGGATGTGGTGCCTGACGAGGTGCCTGAGTTCGAGCCACAAGTAGAGGCCGAACCCGAGGTTGTCGCGCAAGCAGAGCCTGAAGCAGAGCTGGAGGCCTTCGATGACGTGCCGACACTCGATGCTTCGGGCCTGGATGAGCAGGATCTGGACAGCGCATTCGACCTGAGCCTGGGTGAAGACCTGCCCGAGGAAGACCCGCTGGCAGCGCCGTTGCTGGATGAGCCGATGGCCCAGGAGCCTGTGCCCGACGAGTTGGTCATCGCCGAGCCTGTGCTGGATGAGCCAGAGCTGGAAGACGCTCAGCCAGAAGAACAGCCGTTCGCCGTGGATGCCGAGCTGCAAGACAGCGCCGACGCTGATTTCGAGGCCATGCTGGCTCAGGCTGAGCCACAATCTGCCGTGGACCTGTCTGATTTCGACCTCGATATCAGCGAGCCGGTTGCCCCAGCTGCTCCTGACGCGCTGGCGCAAGAACCGGTTGATGTCGCCGCCGAACTGGCCGCCTTCGACAGCGAGCCGGCATTTGACCCAGTGTCCGAGTTCGATATGCCGTCGGACTTCGACTTGTCCCTGTCGCTGGAAGACGACTCGCCCGCAGCCAAGCGCTTTGCCTCGGAGCTGGACGACGTCAACGCCGAGCTGGACAAGCTGTCGCAGAGCCTCGAATCGCCATCGCTGGAGCCGCACTTCACCCGCGAGGACGCGGTTGCGCAGCCCGAGCCCGAGCCTTTGGACGACCTGGACTTCGACTTCTTCTCCGGCAGTGACGAAGTGGCTACCAAACTCGATCTGGCCCGTGCCTATATCGACATGGGCGACAGCCAGGGTGCGCGCGACATCCTCGACGAAGTGGTCAAGGACGGCGACGACAGCCAGCGCCAGGAAGCCGAGGACATGCTCTCTCGCCTGGTCTGAGGTTGACTGCGCCGGCCTCTTCGCGGCAAGCCCGCGAAGAGGCCCTCAAACGCAGTGCATATCCAACGGCAGCCCTACACGGCTGCCGTTGTCGTTATAATCCCCGCCATTCCGTACACCCACAGGTTTCATGCGCTTGGACATCATCGACACCGCTACCGCCGAATCCGCGGCCGAAGGCTTCTCCCGTATCGCCCTGGGCGTGGAATACAAGGGCGCGCGCTACCGCGGCTGGCAGCGCCAGGCCAGCGGTGTACCGAGTGTCCAGCAGGCCCTGGAACAAGCCCTGTCCAAGGTTGCCAACGAGCCGATTTCGGTGATTTGCGCCGGGCGTACCGACGCCGGGTCCATGGCAGCGGGCAGATCGTGCACTTCGACACCCGTGCCGTGCGTGACGAGCGCGCCTGGACCATGGGCACCAACTTCAACCTGCCGCACGACATCAGCGTTGTCTGGTCGCAGCCAATGCCGGCCGACTTCCATGCCCGCTTCAAGGCCTGCGCCCGGCGCTACCGCTATGTCATCTACAACGACCCGATCCGCCCGGCGCACCTGGCCGAGGAAGTGACCTGGAACCACCGTCCGCTGGACGTCGAGCGCATGGCCGAGGCCGCGCAGTTTCTGCTCGGCACCCACGACTTCAGCGCCTTCCGCGCCAGCCAGTGCCAGGCCAAGTCACCGATCAAGCACATCTACCACCTGCGCGTTACCCGTCATGGCCAGATGATCGTGCTGGACGTGCGTGCCACTGCTTTTCTGCATCACATGGTGCGCAACATTGCCGGTGTGCTGATGGCCATTGGCGCCGGTGAGCGCCCAGTCACCTGGGCGCGCGAGGTGCTCGAAGGGCGTAACCGCCGCGAAGGTGGGGTAACCGCCCACCCGTACGGGCTTTATCTGGTGCAGGTGGAGTACCCCGAGGAATTTGCGCTGCCCAAGCGTTACATCGGCCCACACTTTTTGAGCGGTTACGAGGCGTTGGCAGACTGACGGGCGAAAAGCCATTTGCTAACATCCGGCCTTTCGCCGCAATAACCAGGGTTCGCGTTCCATGAGCTATGTTCGCAGCAAGATCTGCGGGATTACCCGCATCGAAGATGCGCTGGCCGCCGCCGAAGCGGGTGCCGATGCCATCGGCTTCGTCTTCTATGCCAAAAGCCCGAGGGCGGTGGACGTGCGCCAGGCGCGGGCGATCATCGCCGAGCTGCCGCCGTTCGTGACCACGGTCGGGTTGTTCGTCAATGCCTCGCGCTGCGAGCTGAACGAGATCCTCGAAGTGGTTCCGCTGGACCTGCTACAGTTCCACGGCGACGAAACCCCGCAGGACTGCGAAGGCTACCACCGCCCCTGGATCAAGGCCCTGCGTGTGCGCCCTGGCGACGACCTGGAGGCGGCCTGTAAGCAGTACGCAGGTGCCCGCGGTATTCTGCTGGATACCTACGTGGCGGGCGTGCCTGGGGGAACCGGTGAAGCGTTCGACTGGTCACTGGTACCGGCGCACCTGAGCAAGCCGATCATTCTGGCGGGCGGGCTGTCAGCCGATAACGTTGGCCAGGCCATTGCCCAGGTACGGCCTTATGCGGTGGATGTCAGTGGCGGCGTCGAACAGGCCAAGGGCATCAAGGACGCGGCGAAGATCGAGGCGTTCATGCGAGCGGTGAAGCAGGCGTGATGGCAGATGTGACGGCTGGCTGCGCGCCATCGTCCATAGCTTTCGCAGCCCTGCGGGGCCGCCGCCAGCGCTTATGGCGGCAAGAAAACACATTAGCGGTGGAGTGGCGCGCTGGAAGCCCCGGCGGCCGGTCCACCATCGTTTTGTAAAAGATTTTGAGCTCAAGGGCAGGGCAGGGCCGGCGACACCGCCCCCCGCCTGCCAATACTGGAGAAAGAAAGCATGAGCAACTGGTTAGTCGACAAACTGATCCCTTCGATCATGCGTTCCGAGGTGAAGAAGAGCTCGGTGCCTGAGGGGCTGTGGCACAAGTGCCCGTCCTGCGAGGCCGTGCTGTATCGTCCGGAGCTGGAAAAGACCCTGGATGTCTGCCCCAAGTGCAACCACCACATGCGCATCGGCGCACGTGCGCGCATCGACATCTTCCTCGACGCCGAAGGCCGTGCCGAACTGGGTGCCGACCTGGAGCCGGTCGACCGCTTGAAGTTCCGTGACGGCAAGAAGTACAAGGACCGCCTGACCGGCGCCCAGAAACAGACCGGCGAAAAAGACGCGCTGATCTCCATGAGTGGCACCTTGATGGGCATGCCGATCGTGGTCAGCGCCTTCGAGTTCTCGTTCATGGGCGGGTCCATGGGCGCCATCGTCGGCGAACGTTTCGTGCGCGCGGCCAACTACGCCCTGGAGCATCGCTGCCCGATGGTCTGCTTCTCCGCTTCGGGCGGTGCGCGCATGCAGGAGGCGTTGATCTCGCTGATGCAGATGGCCAAGACCTCGGCCGTGCTGGCACGCCTGCGCGAAGAAGGCATCCCGTTCATCTCGGTGCTGACCGACCCGGTGTACGGTGGTGTCTCTGCCAGCCTGGCAATGCTCGGCGATGTCATCGTCGGTGAGCCAAAGGCGCTGATCGGCTTCGCCGGCCCGCGCGTGATCGAACAGACCGTCCGCGAGAAGCTGCCAGAAGGCTTCCAGCGCAGCGAGTTCCTGCTGGAGCACGGTGCCATCGACCTGATCATCTCCCGTGGCGAGTTGCGCCCGCGTCTGGCCCGCCTGCTGGCGCAGATGACCGGCCAGGACACCCCGGAGCAAGCGCGTGAGGCGGCTGCCGTCGCGTGATGAAACAACGATCCCTGGGCGAATGGCTCGCCTACCTCGAGCAGTTGCACCCCTCGGCCATCGACATGGGCCTGGAGCGGTCGCAGAAGGTGCTTGCCCGGCTGGCGCTGGGCAAGCTGGCGCCACGCGTGGTGACGGTAACAGGCACAAACGGCAAAGGTTCGACCTGCGCCTTCGTGGCTTCGTTGCTGCGTGCCCAGGGCCTCAAGGTCGGCGTGTACAGCTCGCCGCACCTGTTGCGTTACAACGAGCGGGTGCTGATCGAGGGCCAAGAAGCCAGCGATGAGCGCTTGTGCGAAGCCTTCGCCGCCGTTGAGGCGGCGCGGGGCGATATTTCCCTCACCTACTTCGAGATGGGTACGCTGGCCGCGTTCTGGTTGTTCTACCAGTCGCAGCTGGATGCCGTGGTGCTGGAAGTGGGCCTTGGTGGCCGGCTGGACACCGTGAACGTGGTGGACGCCGACCTGGCCCTGGTGACCAGCATCGGCGTCGACCATGTCGATTACCTGGGCGATACCCGCGAGCTTGTGGCCTTCGAGAAGGCCGGCATCTTCCGCCCCGGCAAGCCGGCCCTGTGCGGCGACCTGGACCCGCCACGGCCGTTGCTGGACAAGGCTGGCGAACTGGCCGCGCCACTGTTCCTGCGCGGTCGTGATTTCGACCTGGCCAGCGCCGATGGCAGCTGGAGCTGGCGTGGTACCGCGGCCAATGGTGCGCAGGTAGCGCTGAGTGACCTGCCTTTACTCGACCTGCCCATGGAAAACGCCGCGTTGGCGTTGCAGGCTTACCTGTTGATGGGGCTGCCGTGGGATGCGGCGCAGGTTCGCCAGGCATTGCTGGATACCCGTATCACCGGGCGTCTCGACCGCCGCCAGCTGAACTGGCAGGGCAAGCCAGTTGAGCTGTTGCTGGATGTCGGGCATAACCCGCATGCGGCGCAGTACCTGGCCCGCCGCCTGGCGGCCCGTCCGCTGAATGGGCGCCGTTTCGCGGTGTTCGGCTTGCTCGCCGACAAGGACCTGGGCGGCGTTATCGCGCCGCTGCAGGGCCTGGTCGACGAATGGGCAGTGGCGCCGCTGGACACCCCGCGCAGCCGCCCGGCTGCGGAACTGGCCACGGCCTTGACGAACCATGGCGCCGCAGTGAAGTCTTATGCCAGCGTCGACGCCGCCCTTGAAGGGCAATGCGCGCAGGCGACGGCGGATGACCAGATCCTGCTGTTCGGTTCGTTTTTCTGTGTCGCCCAGGCGCTGGAATGGCTGGAGCGGCATGCCCAGGAGGGTGGAGTAGATGGCAGTGCTGGATAAAGGGATGAAGCAGCGCATGGTCGGTGCGCTGGTGCTGGTGGCGCTGGCGGTGATCTTCCTGCCGATGCTGTTCAGCCGCGAGGACGAGATGCGCCAGGTGCACGTCGAAACCCCGCAGGCACCGGCCATGCCCAGCCTGCCGGAAGTGAAGGTGGAGCCGGTTGCCGTGCCGCAACCGCAGGTGATCCCGGAGGCGCCTCAGCAGGCGCCGGTGGTGATCGATGAAGCCACTGCGCCGGCGAGCACGCCCAGCCAGCCCATTACCCCGTCACCACAGACTCAGGCACAGGTTCAACCGCCCAAGCCGCAAGCACCCGCGCCAGCGCCAAAGGTCGAGGCCAAGGCCGCTGCAGCCCCAGCGCCGGCAGCGCCTTCGAAGATCGACGTCAATGGTCTGCCAGTCAGCTGGTCGATCCAGCTGGCCAGCCTGTCAAACCGTGCCGGTGCCGAAAAACTTCAACAAACGCTGCGTAGCCAGGGTTACAACGCTTATATCCGCTCGGCGGGTGGCATGAACCGGGTGTATGTCGGGCCGTTGATCGAGCGGGCCGAAGCCGAGCGCGTGCGTGATGCGATCAATCGCCAGAACAGCCTCAAGGGCTTTGTGGTGAGGTTCCAGCCAGAACGCAGCTAATTCAGGCCGTAGGCTTCTGCGCGGCCCCTAAGATCTCTGCAGTACAGCCAGAACTGCTGGGGCCGCTTTGCGGCCCTTTCGCGACACAAGGCCGCTCCCACACCCAGGTGGCGCTAATCCCCGACATTCCGCTTACTCCCAGCCCTCTGCTCTGGTAAAATGCGCCGCCTCAAACGTCTGCAGGCAGCACCGTGGCATTTACCTTGGTTGATTGGGCGATCATTGCGATCATCGCCGTCTCCACACTGATCAGTCTCAAGCGCGGCTTCGTCAAAGAGGCCTTGTCCTTGCTCATCTGGATCATTGCCGGTGCGGTTGCCTGGATGTTCGGCGGTTCGCTCTCGGTGTATCTTGAGAGCTATATCCAGACGCCATCGATGCGCGTCATCGCTGGCTGCGCCATTCTTTTCGTCGCCACCTTGCTGGTGGGGGCCATGGTCAACTTCCTCGTCGGCGAACTGATCCGCGTGACCGGGCTGTCCGGCACCGATCGTTTCCTGGGCATGGCCTTCGGTGCCGCGCGCGGGGCCTTGCTGGTAGTGGTGGCCATAGGCCTGATCAGCCTGGGGCCGGTTCAACAGGACACCTGGTGGCAGGAATCACGCCTGATACCACAATTTCTCTTGGTCGCCGATTGGTCGAAAAACCTGATTCTGGGTTTCACCGGTCAGTGGTCGCCCAGTGGGTTGATCAGCGCTCCCGCTGATCTTCCGTTCAAGGAACAGTTGCTCGGGCCGTCCAAGCCCTGAGCGCTATTCACTCAAGTTTCGTCAAAGTAGGGGTTGCGTCGCATGTGTGGCATCGTCGGTATCGTCGGTAAGTCGAACGTCAATCAGGCGCTGTATGACGCGCTTACGGTCCTCCAGCACCGCGGCCAGGACGCTGCCGGTATCGTGACCAGCCATGACGGCCGGTTGTTCCTGCGCAAGGATAATGGCCTGGTGCGCGACGTGTTCCAGCAGCGCCACATGCAGCGCCTGGTGGGCAGCATCGGTATCGGCCACGTGCGCTACCCGACGGCGGGCAGCTCGACCTCGGCCGAGGCCCAGCCGTTCTACGTCAACTCGCCGTACGGCATCACCCTGGCCCACAACGGCAACCTGACCAATGTCGAGCAGTTGGCCAAGGAGATCTACGAGTCCGACCTGCGCCACGTCAACACCAACTCCGACTCGGAAGTGCTGCTGAACGTGTTCGCCCATGAGTTGGCGGTGCGTGGCAAGCTGCAGCCAACCGAAGAAGACGTGTTCGCGGCGGTTTCCCATGTACACAGCCGCTGCGTCGGCGGTTACGCCGTGGTGGCGATGATCACCGGCTACGGCATCGTCGGCTTCCGCGACCCCCACGGCATCCGCCCGGTGGTGTTCGGCCAGCGTCATACCGATGAAGGCGTGGAATACATGATCGCCTCGGAAAGCGTGGCCCTGGACGTGCTCGGCTTTACCCTGATCCGCGACCTGGCGCCGGGCGAAGCGGTGTACATCACCGAAGAAGGCCAGCTGTTCACCAAGCAATGCGCCGAAGCGCCGAAGTTGCAGCCGTGCATCTTCGAGCACGTCTACCTGGCCCGCCCGGACTCGATCATTGACGGTATCTCGGTGTACAAGGCCCGTCTGCGCATGGGTGAAAAACTGGCTGACAAGATCATGCGCGAGCGCCCTGAGCATGATATCGACGTGGTCATCCCGATCCCGGATACCAGCCGCACTGCTGCGCTGGAACTGGCCAACCGCCTGGGCGTCAAGTTCCGCGAAGGTTTCGTCAAGAACCGTTACATCGGCCGTACCTTCATCATGCCCGGCCAGGCCGCGCGCAAAAAGTCAGTGCGCCAGAAGCTCAACGCCATCGAGCTGGAATTCCGTGGCAAGAACGTGATGCTGGTGGACGACTCGATCGTGCGCGGCACCACCTGCAAGCAGATCATCCAGATGGCCCGCGAAGCCGGCGCCAAAAATGTCTACTTCTGCTCCGCAGCCCCTGCAGTACGCTACCCCAACGTCTACGGCATCGACATGCCGAGTGTTCACGAACTGATCGCCCACAACCGTACCACCGAACAGGTGGCCGAGTTGATCGGCGCCGATTGGCTGATCTATCAGGATCTGCCAGACCTGATCGACTCGGTCGGTGGCGGCAAGATCAAGATCGATCATTTCGATTGCGCGGTGTTCAACGGTGAGTACGTCACCGGCGATATCGACGAAGCCTACCTCGAGCGTATCGAGCAGGCCCGTAATGACCTGGCCAAGGTCAAGAACCAGGCCGTCAGCGCGATCATCGACCTCTACAACAACTGATTTTGGGAGCGACGGCATGACGGATCAATGGGATGCCGGGCGACTGGACAGTGACCTCGAGGGTGTCGGTTTCGACACCCTGGCGGTGCGCGCCGGTCAAAACCGTACACCGGAAGGCGAACACAGCGAAGCGCTGTTCCTGACCTCCAGCTATGTGTTCCGCACAGCGGCTGATGCTGCTGCGCGCTTTGCCGGCGAAACGCCGGGCAACGTCTACTCGCGCTACACCAACCCCTCAGTGCGTGCCTTCGAGGAGCGCCTGGCTGCAATGGAAGGCGCGGAGCAGGCCGTGGGTACGTCCACCGGTATGGCGGCAATCCTGGCCGTGGTCATGTCGCTGTGCAGCGCCGGTGACCATGTACTGGTGTCGCAGAGCGTGTTTGGCTCCACCATCAGCCTGTTCGAGAAGTACTTCAAGCGCTTTGGCGTACAAGTGGACTACGTGCCACTGGTCGACCTCAATGGCTGGGAGAAGGCCATCAAGGCCAACACCAAGCTGCTGATCGTCGAATCGCCGTCCAACCCGCTGGCCGAGCTGGTCGATATCACCGCGCTCAGTGAAATCGCTCATGCCCATGGCGCCATGCTGGTAGTGGACAACTGCTTCAGCACCCCGGCGCTGCAGCAGCCGCTGAAACTGGGTGCCGATATCGTGTTCCACTCGGCCACCAAGTTCATCGACGGCCAGGGCCGCTGCATGGGCGGTGTGGTCGCCGGCCGTGCCGAGCAGATGAAAGAAGTGGTCGGTTTCCTGCGTACCGCAGGCCCGACGCTCAGCCCGTTCAACGCCTGGATCTTCACCAAGGGCCTGGAAACGTTGCGCCTGCGCATGCGTGCGCACTGCGAAAGCGCCCAGGCCCTGGCCGAATGGCTGGAGCAGCAGGAAGGCGTGGAAAAGGTGCATTACGCAGGCCTGCCGAGCCACCCGCAGCACGAACTGGCCAAGCGCCAGATGAGCGGTTTTGGTGCGGTGGTCAGCTTTGAAGTCAAAGGCGGTAAAGAGGGTGCCTGGCGCTTCATCGATGCCACCCGGGTGATTTCCATCACCACCAACCTGGGTGACAGCAAAACTACCATCGCGCACCCGGCCACCACCTCCCATGGTCGCCTGTCGCCGCAGGAGCGTGAAGCTGCGGGTATCCGCGACAGCCTGATCCGTGTTGCCGTAGGCCTGGAAGACGTGGCCGACCTGCAAGCCGACCTGGCGCGCGGGCTGGCTGCACTGTGATCGAAATCAGCGGCAGTACCCCAGGCCACAATGGCCGGGTAGCCTTGGTCACCGGTGCCGCGCGCGGCATCGGCCTGGGCATTGCCGCTTGGTTGATCTGCGAAGGTTGGCAGGTGGTGCTTAGTGACCTGGACCGCAAGCGCGGCGCCAAGGTGGCCAAGGCGTTGGGTGACAACGCCTGGTTCATCACCATGGACGTTGCCGACGAGGCCCAGGTCAGTGCCGGGGTGTCCGAAGTGCTCGGGCAGTTCGGTCGGCTGGACGCGCTGGTGTGCAATGCGGCCATTGCCAACCCGCACAACCAGACCCTCGAAAGCCTGAGCCTGGCGCAATGGAACCGGGTGTTGGCGGTCAACCTCAACGGCCCGATGCTGCTGGCCAAGCATTGTGCGCCGTACCTGCGTGCGCACAATGGGGCGATCGTCAACCTGACGTCTACTCGGGCGCGGCAGTCCGAGCCCGACACCGAAGCTTACGCGGCAAGCAAGGGCGGCCTGGTGGCTTTGACCCATGCTCTGGCCATGAGCTTGGGCCCGGAGATTCGCGTCAATGCGGTGAGCCCGGGCTGGATCGATGCCCGTGACCCGTCGCAGCGCCGTGCCGAGCCGTTGACCGAGGCCGATCATGCCCAACACCCGACGGGGAGGGTAGGGACGGTGGAAGATGTGGCGGCCATGGTTGCCTGGCTGTTGTCGCGCCAGGCGGCGTTCGTCACCGGCCAGGAGTTCGTGGTCGATGGCGGCATGACCCGCAAGATGATCTACACCTGAGGCTTCCCGTCCAACCTATGCCGCTTTTGTCTTTTTTGAAAAAAATTCAATGGGGCTATTGACTTAGCTCCGCCATCTGCGTAAATTTCGCGGCCTCAGCGAAGCAAACGCAACAAGCAACATCGCGAGGGTGATTAGCTCAGCCGGGAGAGCATCTGCCTTACAAGCAGAGGGTCGGCGGTTCGATCCCGTCATCACCCACCACTTCCTGAGATGTTCCTAAAGCATCGGGTTCGCAAGAAGTCGATAGCCAGAGAGGAACGCACTGCGCAGCGGTAGTTCAGTCGGTTAGAATACCGGCCTGTCACGCCGGGGGTCGCGGGTTCGAGTCCCGTCCGCTGCGCCATTTTTCAGTAACAGATGGGTGCCTGGCACCGGTCTGAAGCCACAAGGCAAATGCCTTGGGCTGATCCCAGTTTCAATCAGGCGCGAGCCTGAACGATACGCAGCGGTAGTTCAGTCGGTTAGAATACCGGCCTGTCACGCCGGGGGTCGCGGGTTCGAGTCCCGTCCGCTGCGCCATCTTCGTTTCAAGGTCCCTAGAACACCTTGAAGCAAACACAAGAGAAGCGATCACGTTATCGCTTTTTTTGTGCCTGCCCGATGCCATTGCGGCGCAAGGGTAGACCCAGGTTTCAATCGGGCGCAAGCCTGAATGATACGCAGCGGTAGTTCAGTCGGTTAGAATACCGGCCTGTCACGCCGGGGGTCGCGGGTTCGAGTCCCGTCCGCTGCGCCATCTTCGCCTCAAGGCCCCATGAACGCCTTGAAGCAACGTCAAAGCGACCTTCGGGTCGCTTTTTTCGTTCTGGCGCCTGGTAAATTGCCTGCCTTTACCCAGATTTACACCAACCTGACAGGTTCTTCACCGACCAGCGGTTCCTGTGCCTGCCTGCTGTGTTGCACAATAGGCACCTTCTCGACATACCCGGAATTCGCAATGACCAGATCTTCCGTCTTTGGTGCGCTCGGGCTGGCCCTGGTGCTGGCGGGCGTGACCGGTTGTTCCTCGAAAAAAGCGGCCGTCTATGAGCACGAAAACTTCGATGACTCAGGTACGTTCTCGCGCAGCTTTCCGGTGAGCGATGCTGGCTCTTGCGAGGCGGCCAGGCGTGCCTTGCTCAGCCAGGGGTACATCATTACCAGCAGCGGTGCCAACCAGGTGGTGGGCAACAAGAGCTTCCAGCAGAACAGCGAGAACCACCTGCAGATCAGCTTCAACGTCACCTGCGCGCCGGATGTGAGCGACGAACAGCGCTCGACCATGTTCGCCAACGCCCTGCAGGACCGTTATGCACTGAAAAAGTCCAATACCTCCGCCAGCCTGGGTGTGGGCGTGCTGGGGTCGGTGTCGATGCCGATCGGCTCCAGTGACGACTCGATGGTCAAGGTAGCCAGCGAGACCGTGACTGCGGCGCAGTTCTATGACCGCTATTTCGCCTTGGTGGAGAGCTATTTGCCCAAACCGAAGAAGGTCGAAAAGGCCAAGGTCGACGCACCAGTGCCGAAGGTTGAAAAGCCGGCGGTTGACCTGGGGTTGCCCGAGCAGGCTGCGGCGAACCCAGTGGCGCCTGCCCCTGCCCAGGAAGCTGCACCCGCGCCTGCGGCTGTTTCCCCGGCAAGTGAGGCAGTCGCGGCACCGGTGGTGGATGACAGTCAGGGTTCGCAGCCGGTCGCACCGCCCGTGGAGGCTGCGCCGATTCAGGTGCAGCAGGATGCACAGCCTGCCGAGGCTGTGCCGCCTTCCCTTTGATAAAGCCGGTACAGGCTGTACACATCCCCTGTTACAGACACCCCGCGATAACTTCCTGAACACCTGCTACGTTTATCACTCCTTTCTTCCGGAGCGTCGTTAACCGTTACTTCAAGAAAATGCCATGAGGCTCAGTGCCTTATGGGACCTAACGTTTTTTGATGTTGAATTGTGAATGCGACAGGCGGTTGGCCAGATACCGAAATGCTCGGAGTGAATTGCTGTTTGGTGGGGGTAAGCGTGTCGCACTCTACACTTGTGCGCTGCAAGCCCAGCGGCATGCGGCACTCATCGTCAGTTGGATGATTTCCAAGGCGCTTCCGACAGATTGATCTCTTCCTGCACCCGTTTTAGCAAAAGCTCGGTCGAGACCCCCTCTCTTTCGGCATAAGTGCATACCAGCAGGGTGACTGGATGAATGTGCAGCATCGGCGCCAAGGCGTCGAGCTTTTCAATCGTCGGAGAATACATGCCACGTTCGAGTGAGCTGATATAGGTTCGGCCGGAAACCTCGGATAAATCATCCTGGCTGATCGCGCGCTCTTTCCGGAACCAGCGAAACACCTTTCCGAAAGCTTTTTTCAGTTCCATTTGCTCAATCCGCAAAAGGAACGATGAAGCCGTTTTGAACAGTATATCGCTACACAGTATACTGTTCATTTTGAGGCATTGTTATGTTCGTTTCCGACAGCAGGGCGGAGGTCAAAGGTCTGGCAGCACTTCTTGAGCCAGGGCAGCGTGGGTGGCACGTCATGCTGAAGCCTCAAATGTCACCGTGGTTCCATGCCACTGTGGTGACATGTGATGAGGGCTTTGATACCCGCACTACGGTGTTTATCGATTCTCTACCATCCCTCATCACATGGATTGAATCGGGTCAGGAGGGGATGTCGTTGGAATCCCTTCAGCTCGTTTCTCCTGGCTGGTTAAGAGGAGGCAAGGGATGGGAAATGAATGCTCTTACAGAGATTGCGCAAAACCAACTGGAAGGAGCTGTAAGGTTCACTCTCCAGGATGGAAGGGTTTATTACTATCCTGATCCCGCTGCTCGAAGCACGCACGGCTTTGAAGAGGTACTTTATCGTTTGCATTCGGAGCATTAAGTGCCCGAGTGAGGAATCTAGCAGTTTTCCGACGAGCCTTGAGGCTCCGCTTACGCTGACGCCCAGTTTTCAATGTCGCCCCGTTCGAACTTGCGATTTCGAAAGGTCATTGTTGCTCGCGTACGCGTCTAGCTCTCCACTCACCATCCGTCGTTCATGATGCGACAACTCCAGCTACCCTGGTGCTCCCAGCAGCGCTAGCCTCAGGGTCGATTATCGTTTCTGATCACACCACTCTTGTATTTCTAGTGCTCAAGCTTGAGCCGGATCACTTAGGTCCGGCCCATCTTCACCGGCCCACACCAATCTATAACGGGCATCGCGACGCAGGCTTAAGTGACCGGCGGTGGCTGCTCGCTAAGTCGTCTCGTATCGCACGCCGTGACAGAAAAAATGAGTCTTTCGCCCAAGCGTACCAGTCGCCTTGGTCGGGGCATCATGATGCTCAATGTCGTGGAAAAAGCGTTCTTCCTAGTTTGGCTGCGGCTCCAACACCTTTCTGGGCCTCATTGAGAATGTCACGAGAGAAGTAATCTGCGAGCCGTGCGCGGCCCTCTATCTCCTGCCGGATGTATTCTGGATCAATGTTTGGAAGATCCACACGATAGGCCGCGTGATGAACCAATGCGGCAGCCTGGAAAAGCGCGTCGGAAAGCCTATATCTATCGAGCTCCAGTGCTGCGCATGCTTCTAGGATGGCGACCGCATCGCTTTCGGTTCCGCCAGTGATACGCCGGTCTGGCAAGGTGGAGTGTCGGCGAAGATGCTCCACGCACTGACGCAGCGAAGGGATTGAGAGACTAATGGAGTAATGCTTGCTGTACCAAGGGCCGATAGTGTCGATTTCGTCCTGAGTGAGGGCCATTTCCTGAAAGTACCCGGCCCAAGCTTCCTGTATGTCCTCATCTATGCGCTCCTGACCAAGGCTGGCCAGATGCTCGTTGAGGCGTTTGACTAAGCGGAAATAGTCGAGTCGTACAGGTGGATCGCGATGCTCATCCATACTCAGCTCGAGGATTAAGGTCGCCGATGATTTTCCGCCGGCACGATGAAGATGGTCAAGATCGCCTTCAGGCACGGCCTTCTGATAAAGGCTGGCTGAGCGGCTAAGGGGCCAACCTTTTTCGCTTTCGCACCTACAATCATCCAATTGACTACGTTCAACCGATATCACTAAGCAAGGTGGTGTATTTCTATGGATTTGATGGCTCTGATTCAGCAGGCGCTTGAAGCGTCAGGGAAGCTGCGAGACCTTTCGAAAAAGGTTGAAGATGCGGATTTCAAAATGATACTGGCAGATCTTCACAGTGCCTTGGCTGATGCGAAACTTGAGTCTGGGGAGTTGAAGATGAAATTGGCATTGGCGCAAGAGGAGATTGTCAGGCTGAAGCAGCTGATCGAGCAGCGAGATAAAGGCAAACCCACCTATAACTCAGAGGGGGTGTATACCTTTGAAGGCGAGGTCGGTCGCTTTTGCACGGCCTGCTGGGACAGCGATGAACGCAAGATGCGCTTGACCGACTTGGCTAGTGAATTCCGATTTGTCGGTCAGTGGGAATGCCCCAAGTGCCATGCCGGGTATGGCGCAAAGGACGCATGAGGGACTTGGTCCGGTCAGTCATTCATCCATTGATTTGGCAAAGCTGCGCGCAATGAGCTAACGGGCGCTGAGGTCGACAGCCTGTGCGAGGTACTCCAGTGAGCGGATTCCTAGCGAGGTTGGTCAAGCGCCTTTCTGATCCTTTCAATATTCGCTATTGGCTCGGCATCCACTCTGCGGGATCGACCAGGTGCCATGATTGTGCTTCGCGATCAAAGTCCGTCCAAACCTCCTGCAGCTTGGCACGGTCACCTTGGAATAAGGGGCTATCCAAATGAGCGAACTGATCGAAATTGGCGGATGGCAAAACAGTGCCAGCGCCGCTGTAGCAGAACCAGGAGCCCACTACCTGGGCGATTTCTGCAATTTCACGCAAAGCTTGCTTGGCATCTGCCAGACCCCACCGCTCCAGCATGCGCCCTTGACGACTGGCCTCAGTGGCAGCGTGGGCGATATCCACGTTCACATGTTCAATGACGGACGAAAGCCGGCCTAGGCGGGACTCCAGCATGTCGAATACCTCGATTCGTATTAGATCATCTGGTGTGGATGCACCTGCGCTTACCCCGCTTAGCCAGTCGAACTCCTCGTGCCGCTTAACCGCGAGCTCATAGTGGTATTTCGAGGGCACCCAATACGAACGCTTTCCCTGTTGGAGTTGCTCAGTAGCAAAGGTGTCATAAGCGGCGTGTGTACTGTGGTAGTTGTAGTTCAGCTCCGCGATATCCCTGACGTATACTAGGCGCGTGAGCTTTCCACGCGAGGCGCGGATGTCAGCGATCAAGCTACCTAATGAGCACACACTTCTCGGGCCGCGGATAGGTTCGACTTCCACGAGTCTGCGGATTCCCTGCATCGTCCCTGCCCAGAATCCGCTCGCCAGCATGTCCATGATCAAAATGTTTAGCTGTTTTTCACCGCTGACCGTGGGAGCTTGCCGCACCATCTCTACGACACATGAATACGCTGCGATGTCCCACGCCATTTGATTCAACGCCTTAGTGATGGCGTTCTCCTCGGTCTCAAAAACCCGCTTCCATTCTGCGATCCGATCTAGCACTGATGACTCCTTGGGGTTCTGTGATTAAAGCCATGCATACCGTGCTGGCTCGCGGTAGCAGCGGTCACAAGCACTGTGATGGCAATGGGATATCTTTCCTGTCTATGATGTTCCTTTAAACGGAGGCAGGGTACTGCGGTGATTGGGAATATTTTCAATGTTTTTTCGCGCCGCAAGGATAGTCAGAGCCAGCCGAAAAAGCAGCTTACAGAGCAATTTCGGCAAAGGACGTTCATGCTCATCCGCGACGTGGGCCCCGGAATGGTCGAGACCCTTGAGTTTCTACACGATAAGCTCTCCTATCTCACCGGGCGCCAAAACCTATCTGGAAACAAGAACGTCTCCTACGCTGATGACGCCTTCAGCTTTCTGCACACTTGCAGTGACCCTCATTTCCTTGATGCCATTGAGTATCTTGTCCATCAGGACGGATGGCATTACATCGGCGGTTACCATGAGCCTGTGATTGATCGTTTAAACGAGTTTTTGAACATTGACGATCTTCCCTATTTCGTTACGAAACCGGTATGGCAAACCACTGAGAAAATGTACAGGGGAGAGCTCACTAAGTTCACCGGAATTCGTGTGCACGCGAAGGTTATCCCAAGGGAAAGCCAAGCTATCCACGAGACGGCGATTGAGCCCGCTCTGAAGCTTTTACGTCAGCCAGCTTTCCTTAATGCCAATTCCGAGTTCATGGCAGCTCTGGAGGATTTTCGGCACGGAAAATTCGGTGACTGCGTCACCAAGTGCAACAGCAGCTATGAGAGCGTCATGAAGGTGATCTGCGGCCAGAAGGGTTTCGGGTATTCCCAGGGAGACACAACAGCCAAGCTTATTCGTACCATTATGGAGAAGACGGCGATGGACTCTTTCTGGGAGCAGCCACTGATGACCGTCGGTACGCTTCGTAACAAAGTGAGCACGTCGCATGGGGCCGGGGAGGTGCAGAAGGTAGTGCCGGAGCACGTGGCGAAGTACACGATGAATATGACTGCTTCTGCGATCATCTTTTTGCACGATCAGGCTTACCGGACCAACACCTGAAATCATCAACCAGCTTGCGGGAGTGGACATGCGTCGTTTCGATACCAAACCTTTGATTGCTTTGGCGACGGCTCCGAAAGACCAGGATGATCCTTGGTATGTAAATGCTGAGCAGGCTGTGCAGTACATAACAGCAAACGCGGAATCAGACGAGATTGTGATTTACGTGAGTGCACCCTTCCTGCTCATCGTGGGGGCGCTCGCCCCAATTGACAATGTCACTCCGCCAGATGGGAGTGCGCTACATAATCTTACGCTAACTACCAATGCAACCTGGTGCATTCAAAGGTCCTGGAGTTCAAGTGAAGGACACCGCGTCTACATTGAACCCGCTTTCCCTGATGACAGCGGATCTGCCTTAGCTGGGGGGGAGCCACTTGTCATCCGTCGACGTCTTGAGGGAGTTCATACCGGACCAACGCCGATCGAGATTAACCAAAAGCTCGTGCATTGCCTCGACGTCCATTATGTCGAAGAGCGGAAAGCGTACTGTCGGCTCAACGACAATGGCGACATCGAAGATGTCATCAGAATCTTGACGTTGGCAGTTCCCGACCAGATAGAGGGTCGCGAGGTTGTCACGATTCTTCGTAAAGATTTGGACAACTACATGGCCCTTGCGGACTTGGCGTTGGTCCTAAAATTTGATTTCACCAGATACGTGCCGGGTAGCTTCGACAGCTGGCATGGCGCCACTCGATATCACCGAGACGAGTCGGATCTGTTTTTCCACGGTGGATCGATAAGGCGAGCTAGCTTCGCGAATGGGGCTATGGTGGTTAGGTCAAGGACCACGGTTGAAGAGCAAGAAGAAGTGTGGCGCAAGGATTTTGACGATGATCCAGATCGTGATTATGCGGTCTTTAAAATCTATGACCGCAAAAATGACCGCCAGGTCGAGACCTCTTGCAGCCCCGAGCACATCGTCAGTTATTTCGAGGAAAGCGATCTTCCCTGGCAGATTTCGCCGGCTTTTTTCAGGGCAGAGGTGCTTAATCGCTTCAAAGGGGATCCGGAAAAATACACGCTGGAAGACCGGAGCATTTCTTGCAGAGGGGCTTGGTTTCTGAAGTCTTACGATATCAATGAGGCCGGGCAGGTTCATGTATGGATCTGGGATCTCTCGAAACTTCCATACGATGAGCAGCTGTACTGGAAGGCCTTCAACGAATGGCCAAAGGCTCCAATCTCTCAGCGAGCATATAGAACGGATATTGAAGGTGATTGGTACACTGAATATCAGCCGCTGGATTCCCTCAAGCGTAAGGTGCGTGAACTAGACAAACGAAAGCCAGCATGGTGGAACCCTCGCGGAGAGGCGTTGCTCGACAGCGTGCTAGCACCTGCCACAGATTCACCCAAGGAATGGGGTGATGAAATCATGGCTCTTGATCAATGCTTGGTGGAAGGCTTTCTCGACAAGCCATTGCGCAAAGTAGCCGAAGGAAAAGGGTGCGTTCTCGAGTCTACATGGCGCTCGCTTAAGCTGTTGTACGAAATCTTAGTGGCAAGCTCGATCAGCGCCGATGATGCCAGGGAAATTCTGGCGCCTATGAGAAGGCTTCATGAGCTACGCAATGAGATTCGAGGTCATGCTACTCACGAGAAAAAAGCTGTCGCCATTCGAGAAGCCCGAACTACCCATGGCAATTTTCGAGCCCATTTCTTTCACCTTGCCGAAGGTTGTGATCAAGCCCTTGTCGCTGTGTTGAGAGCCTTGGATTTTGAACTAGAGGAGTGAAGACGCTGAAGTAGTCATAACCAGCTCGCGCCTGTGAGCTGGTAGGCGATATCTAGAATCCACTGCGCGGCCAGGCTAGCCGATTTGGACTGTCGTAAAAACTAGCTTGGGGTAATAGCTCAACGGCCGTAAGCCACCATCCACCCATACCTTGCTTGATCAAACGGTTCCATCTTGCAAGTAGCTGGCTCGACCACCGGTCAGCCTGATGAGGCAATCCGAAACAGGTCACTGGCCATGCTGCTGATCGGCTAGGATGGCCGGATCATTTCGGAGGCTGAATGGATGGATGCTATGTGTCGGAGCACTGGAGTTGAAGGAGCAAGTCATTGTGTGGGGCGCAGTCCTACCGTTTCCCAGATGTCGCGTTGGTATGAGCGTACCTGCGCAACTAACCGGCAGGCCGGGCAATGACTGGCAAGATCGCTCGGCTGAGAGCGTGGTGGTCCGCCCGCAACAATGCAGGCTCCCCTGAGCAACCTACAGTGCATCAATCCGTTGAGGTTGGCTCTGAAGCTCCCATCCGGACGAAATCCGAGGACCTCCTTAGGCGAGCCGACTTTGCAAGCCACATAGCAGATGTGCTATCCGAACTCAGTCCACGTGAGGGTCGTGTTTTCGCCATCCGCGGTGGGTGGGGGTTTGGTAAGTCTTCCCTGAAATACCTCGTGATTGAGAGGCTTGAATCCCAGGACAAGGCTGCGGACTGGCTTGATTTCAATCCTTGGCAATGGGGCGATGGCAACGCTATTTCCAGAGCCCTCTTTGGCCAGATCGCCGATCGATTGGGTGGCGAGAATTCCAAAGCTGCAATTGCCCGGGCGGAAGCCCTGAGACGCTACGGAGCAATCCTGGAAGGAGCGAGTGCTCCACTTAAAAAAGCGGGTGAATCCAATGTGCAGATCTCCGCTGTATTGACAAATGCTTCCGTAATTGTTGCCGCATCAGCTATCGGATTCGATCTCCCAACCGTTGCCGTGGTTGCTGCGGCACTGGCTGGCCTTTCGATTGTCACTTCTGGGATTGGCCGTGTGTTGCGATTTTGGGGGCGTGATAAGAGCAACGAACCCTTGGACAAGGTCCGCGAAGCGCTGGAGAAGCGTCTTGGCAAGCTCACCAAGCCGCTGATTGTTTTCGTCGATGACATCGACCGGTTAGAACCTGATCAGATCCGGCTGCTGGTAAGGCAGGTCAAGGCCAACGCTAACCTGCCGAACATCGTCTTCGTGTTGCTGTTCCAGCCCAGCATTGTTGAGCGAGCGCTTGATCCGGTGGCGGACAACAATGGTCGTGCCTTCCTTGAAAAAATCGTCCAGGCGAGCTTCGACCTGCCTGCAGTGCCAGCGCACATGGTTTATCGGATCTTTGGTGAGCAGCTTACCCAAGTAGCCGGATGGCTCGCGACCGAGGCCAATGGGTTTGATCAAGTTCGATGGGGCAACGCTCTGGTCGGCTGCATCCAACCCAGACTGCGTAACATGCGAGATGCGCAGCGCCTGCTTTCATCTATCACCGTGCATATGCCACTGCACGCTTCGGGCAGCGTCTTCGAAGTGAATATCGTGGATTTCCTTGTCCTGGAGACACTGCGCGTCTTCGAGCCAGATCTACACGAAGCATTGTTCCGAGAACGGGATCTGGTTCTGCAAGAGCGCAATGCTGTGAACGAGCGCCGCCAAGAGGTGGTAAAGCAAGGTGTTGAGCAACTGCTGAACAAGGTGCCGGAGGAGCGCCGGTCAGTGGCCCGTGACACGCTCAAGGAACTCTTCCCACCGCTCGAATGGGCGCTAGGCGGTACCCACTACGACGGTGGGTTCCGAAGTCAATGGCTGGTGGCAAAGCGGGTTTGTTCGTCTCGCTACTTCCCAAGATACTTTGAGCTGCAGACGGCACTTGGAGAGGTATCAGAGCGTCGCTTCGTGGAGTTTTTAGAGGCGACAGCATCAGAGAAGGAGTTAGCCGCTGCCGTCGCTTATATCGAAACTGATGGGTTGCTCCCCTCGTTGGTCAGTAGGCTCGACGAGTCCGTTGACCGTCTCCCTCCAGACAATGCTGCGGTGCTTCTACCAGGAATGTTCAGTATTGCTCAGAAGCTGGTACGGTTTCGTGGCGACCCTTTCAGCTCTCCATACGTATCTGCGTGGAGAGCAACATCTTGGTATCTCAAAGCGATTCCTCCTGCGGAACGTGGCGGGCTGGTTTTGGAGGCGCTCCGCACGACCAAAGCGCTATCAGTGGCTGCAATGCTTATCCACTTAAGCGACCCCGCAGATAACAAGCCTGGTGATAGGGATAAATTTGATCCCGCACTAGATGAAGGAACCGTGGAGGCGATGAAGGCGCTCTGGGTGAAAATCATCAGAGCCCACGCTGCAGCCGACGTCGCGCTGATCGCAGAGGACGACCTTGTATCGCTGTTGTATCGCTGGAGGGATTACGCGAAGAGCAATGAAGAGCCTCGACGTTGGATGGCAGAAGCCATCAAGGACGACGAGGACTTTGCAAAGATCGTCTCGGCCATGATGAGCACTGGCAAAAGCCATTCGGTAAGGGATCGAGTTTCCAAGGTACATAAAATGTTCAGTCGGGAGGCGGTTGAAGATTTCATTGGTCTTGACGAAGCCCAGGTACGCTGCGATGCGATCAATCCGGCCCGGTTCCCAGAGCATGAGGATTCCTTATGCACTCTGAAAAGACACCTGGACGCTTGGCGGGAGAATGAGGGTGATCTTCTCTACATGTGAAAAGTGGCAGGCTCACTTGATGGGCCTGCTCCCTTACACCCAACTCACTGCCTAGGCTTTTTGCTTGACCATCAGACTGAGAACAACGGTCAGCACGGTGGCCAAGCAGAGCATAGACGCCATGCCGATCAACCCGGCGGTAAACGACTCAGTAACATCCTTGAGCCAGCCGACAGCGGTTGATGAGCGCAATGCCACCTGCGGCTGCTTGCTTGCCTCGGCGACCTCGGGCGCTGCCCGATCCGCCGAATCCATCGCCGCAAGATAGCGGTCAATGCTCTGCTCGATGTGCTGCATTCGCGCCTTGATCTTGCCCTGGGTAAAGTTGCGGTCGCGGTTATTTACGGCTTTGAATTTGCTGCCGTCGATGGCAATGATCGATTGGGCACAGCACCACGAATTGCCGGCACACGCTGCGAATGGCTTTGCCGTTGTCCCGGCGATAGTCGGCATTCGTTGAAGTCGGGAGCCAACCGGCCCGTTAGCCACATCAGCTCGACATTGCGCTCTGCCTCGCGCTCAAGCCGGCAGCTGGACTGAATCCGGTTGAGGTAGCCATAGATGTAGATTTTCAGCAGGATTGCTGGATGGTAGGCCGGACGACCCGTTGCAGCCGGATCGACACCCTCGAAGCCGAGTGCTCCCAGGTCGAGTTCATCGACGAAAACGTCGACCACCCGAACTGGGTTTTCTTCGGTGATGTAATCGTCCTAAAAAACTAGACGCGAATGGAACGCCGCTGGTGTCCCGAGGGTCGAGAAAATTTTGAGGGGTAGTCGCAGCGATCCTTTAGCTCCCAGCCTTGCGACCTTGGGTTCAGAATCCGACCGGCTATGCCCGTCGTCACTACCTCAGAGAAACCAGCTTCCTCTGCTGCCAAAGTTGCGGGGGGCTTTTGCTGGTACCCAGTCCCGACAGATGCGCAGTTGCAGCCCTCAGCTGTAAGGATACACGAGCTGACAGGCGTGTCAGTCAAATTCGAAGGCCGCGCCTTAACGCACCATACAACGCGACCTATCCCTGAACCACCAGAGTCAATTCCTCGTCAGGCCGGAAGTGCAAGCCAAGCCGTACCTGACAAAGGAAGGGTGCACTCCAAATCGTATTTCAGCGCTTCAGCCAAGAATGCGACTTGCTCGACTCCAGAGGATCCGTGCATTCACCGCACGTCCTAACGACCGATATTGACTGGTATTACCCAGTTCCAACGTATCTCCTACAAGCTTCACGGTTCGCGGCTGCACTTGGCCTATCCAATTCGGGAACATCGAGACTGCGATGGTGTGGGTGAGCTCACCCGAGTGTTCGTCTACATCAAAGGGGCCGCTGTAGGAGATGTACGACAGGCCTTGAGAGCGGTACTCCGCATCAGTACCCTCGAACCAGTCACCTGATGAAAACGATGCTCGATTCGGCATGCTCAACTGAGCCGACATATAGCCATCTGCCGAGTAGATTATGAATCCTTCAGGATGTTCACCGAAGGGGTATACAGGGGCAGATCCGTCCACTGGGTATTCTGTGTAGGTTTCGAGCACCCAGGTTCCAATCAGTTTTTCTCGCATGCTCATAGTCGTACCTCACATCGTCTGCTGCATGTCATTATCGATTGGCAAAAGCTGCCCAGAGATTGACTTGCCTGCGTCCGATGCCAGGAAGACTGCTAGTTCTGCAATGTCTTTCGGGTCCACGAGGCGTTGGAGGGATTGAACCGAAAGCGCCTTCCTACGTTCTTCCTCCACGGAGTTGCCGCTGAGACTGGCTCTACCTTTGAGCACGTTCTCAAAGCGTTCCCCTTCGACAGCTCCGGGCAGAATGGCGTTTACACGGATCCCATACGCGCCGAGCTCGCGTGAAAGGCTCTTAGTGAAACCAATCAGTCCCCATTTACTGGTCGAGTAGGGGGAACGATCGGGGTAGCCCAGTCGTCCCGCAACAGAAGACATGTTGATGATTGAGGGGCGGGATGAACGCTTGAGCGCAGGAACGGCCAGGCGCGTAACGTTGAAGGTACCATTCAGGTTTATCTGCATGACCTTGTCCCACACATCAGGGTCAAGCTGCTCAACCGGAGCGGTGGGGCCGGATACCCCAGCGTTGTTGACGAGAACATCTAAACCACCCATGGCATCGATGATGCCTGGAATGCTGAGTTCAAGGCTGCTGCGATCAGCTATATCGCACACTGCGATGCGGATAGAAGGATGCTCTAATTTGAGGCGGCTTAAGCCCTCAGTGTCGATGTCGACTACCGTGACGTCGGCGCCGCGGCTGTTGAATGCCAGCGCGATCGCATGCCCGATACCAGATGCTCCCGCTGTTATCAGTACTTTCTGCTTGGTCATGATTGATTCCCAATAAATGCTCTGGGAGAACAATAGATTCCCGTGAAGCTATCCATGAAATTGTTTATCGTTATGCGACCTATCATCAGGATGGATTGGTCATGGACCTATCGCGTATCGACCTCAATCTCTTGGTTTCGCTTGACACGTTACTGGCTGAGCTGAACGTGACCAGGGCAGCTACACGGCTTCATATCAGCCAGCCAGCAATGTCTGCACAGCTGTCACGCTTGCGCGAGCTCATGGACGATCCGCTGTTGGTCCCTATACAAAAAGGCCGGAGCATGACCCCTACTGCCCGGGCCTTGGCGTTGCGGGGACCTCTTCGCTCGGCATTGAAGACTCTCGGTTCAGTCATTCAATGTGAGTTGGGATTCGATCCTTTGAACGACAAGAGGGTCTTCCGGATAGCCGCCTGTGATACAGCCTTGAGCACCATCTGCGAGCCGTTGATCGCCTCAATCACCAAGCACGCAGGCACGCAGATTCAGGTGTCTCTCAATGCCGTTGATCCTGGACTCATAGGACGGCAAATGGAGGAGGGTTTTTTCGATCTGCTGATCGACTCAAGCCGCGGCGTTCCGCAGGGGGTAAAACTCACAGCACTGGGGAACGATGAGTTCGTCATGGCGCAGCGCAAAGATCACCCTCGTGGACGCGAGCCTCTTACCCTGGATGGGTACTGTGAACTCAATCATCTTGTCGTATCGCCAGAACGGGAGAGCTTCAGGGGTTACATGGATGAGTATTTGCGCTCCGCCGGCATGAGCCGAAGGATCAACCTTACCGTGCCGACCGCTGGGATGGTCCCAGGGGTCCTGATGTCGACGGACTTGGTCTGTACGATGCCTCGCATGCTTATTCAGTCCCAGCACGAAGCCATCGAGACGTTTGAGTTGCCGTTTAAAAGCGAGCCTTTCCAACTCGTGATGGCTTGGCATCCGAGGGATGATGCTGACCCGGCTAATCGCTGGCTGCGTCAGTTGGCCCAAAATCTGGCTGCATCACCTCAACCCGCACCGAGTGATGCCAATTAATTTCGTTATCTGTATAGCGGCTACTGGGCCTGGATAGCTACGTTTGAAGTCGAGCGGATAATTAGAGCTGTGGCCTCGGATGCGCCGGTCACACCTTAACGGCTCCCAAGAGCCCCACAGCCCTGACAACGAAAAAAAGAGGGTTTGCTTCATGCCAGGTACGATGTTGGCCGCTCGCCTCCACGAAGTTGGTGGCAAATTTACCGTGGACGAAATTCCTCTTCCTGATGTTGGAGAGCATGACGTCCTGATCAAAACTGCCGCCTGCGCTGTTATCCCCAATCTGCGCAACGTCGTCACAAATTTCCCGGAGTGGTACCCGTTTCTACCGCTGCCTGAGCTGCCTGCTGTGTTCGGTTTGGACGCCGCTGGCACCGTGGTATCGGTTGGTCGCTCTGTGAAAGATTTCAAGGAAGGCGACCGGGTCTACGTCAATCCTGGACTGAGTTGCGGTACATGCAAACAGTGCCTGGTCGGACTTCCGACGCGGTGCGCTAGCTATACCTTCATGGGCTATTTCGGATTCAGCCCGTCTTCGAAAGAGGTATTCCGCGAGTATCGCCATGCCGGGTACGCCCAATTTCTCCGAGCACCTGCGCGTAACCTGATCACTTTGCCTGACGACTTGTCATTCGAGCTAGCCACACGCCTTGGATACCTAGGCACTGCTTACTCTGCGTTGAAAAAGCTCGAACTCACGCCAGGTCAGAGCTTGCTGGTACTGGGGGCTTCTGGAACCTTGGGTATCGGTGCGACACTGGCCGCAGTAGCGATGGGCGTGACGGATATCATCGTGGCAGCACGAGATGGGACTGCACTCGAACGGCTCCGCCAACTGGCCCCAAAGCGCATTCGCACGCTGCAAATCACGAGTACCGACTTGCATTCAAGCATTCGTGAAATGGCTACGTGCGGAGTTGATGCAGTCGTTGATACGCTTGGCGCGAAGGCTCCGGCGGAGCTTTCTGTTTCGGCCATGAACGCCGTTACGTCGGGAGGAAAGATCGTACAGATCGGCGGTGTCAGCGGACCTATTCCTATCGATCCTCACCCGTTCATGTGTACACAGCTTCAGTACATCGGCTCCCTGTGGTTCACCACCGCAGAAGCCCAGGAGCTGATGGCGTTGATCAGAACGGGATTGCTCGACACCAATCAGTGGGCACCTCGACCCTACACACTGGACCAGCTCAACGAAGCCCTTGAAGACATCAAAACCGATGCCAGCGGCTTCCTGAACTACTACATCGTGCACAGCTAATGGCGGAGCAGGGCGACGATACAGATCGTCGCCATGACGTTGTTCTCAGTTCCCTTTTGTTGCTAGGTTGCTCGTATAACTCATTGCCTTTTTGAGGGCTCTCTATGGCCTGGCCCAACGTCGCCCCATTCGTACCATCTGATCAGGTTCTCGCGGATTTCAGCGTCTGCGAGTCGTCGAATCTTGAGGAGGCAGTGCTGTGCGGTGAGCGGATGTTTTGCAAGAACCGGCTTGAAAAAAAGGGAACCGAGTTCAAGGCTCAATTTTTTCATCGGTCGGCTGGCGAGGCTGGGGTTGCCAGAATGTCCTTTGGGGGAGAGGTCGCTATCCATCCAGGGAAGCTGGATAATATCGTGCTGGTCCAGTCGGTCCTCACTGGCCATGAACACGTGATCAGTGATCAGTTACGCCTCAACTGCAACCCGGGGCATGCCACCGTTTTCAACTACCACCGGCACTCCTTCTTCAATCATTTCCCTGGCACTGACAAGCTGCTCGTCCGTATTGATCGAACGCTGCTGGAAACCATGCTTCAACGTCAGCTGGGGAGGAGTATCAAGCAGGACATTTCCTTTCAGCCTCAGTTGCCAATGGATACCTTCGCTGGCCAGAATTGGCTGCAGACACTGGGGTGGGCTTACAGCCAGCTGTCGTCCAAGTCATTACATTCATCGCATCTACAAAGCCTAATTGGTGAGGTGCTGGCCTCTTCTTTGCTCGAGTTCCATGAAAGTAATCACAGCCAGGCGCTGCGGGATTCGGCCGAAAAGAAAGTAGTCCCCGCGGTTGTACGGATGATTGAGGAGTTCATGGAAGAGCATGCTCAAGAGCCCCTCACGATCTCGCAGATTGCAAGGCACGCTGGCGTGACTGCTCGAACAGTTCAGCTGAGTTTTCAACGCTTCCGCGGACTGTCACCGATGCAATTCTTGAAGGAGATTCGCCTGCGGCGCGTTCGTGTAGAGCTCGAGACCCCGCAGCATGCTCACGTTCAAGTTTCGTCCACCGCATTGAAATGGGGCTTTACCCATCTCGGTCGATTTTCCTCTGATTACAAGCAGCGATTCGGAGAATCACCTTCCATGACGATCAAGCGGAGAGGGGGATAAATGAGCTTTGTTCAGCGTCTGCTAATAGTGTAGTCCTATGATAAATTGTAGTTGAACAAGCAGGGTGGTGTTGAGCGAAGAAGTCTATCGATAGTGACTATTATTATGTTTGATTTCACCGGTTGGAGGTTTTCCATTACTGTACATCTCGATGAAGTGAGGCGCGGTACCCTTCCTTGTACCAAGCGAGTGTCCTTCATTGCCCTTTGGTGTTGCCGCTTGCCCGCAAGCGGCTTTTTTACCAAAATTCTTTAAGTCGTTGCTTCTCAGATGAGCGCGTAGTGGCCTTAATTTTGGCTCCTTGGATGGTATAAATAACCTCCCTTTACTATGGCCGTTAGGCCATAGTTTTTTTACGTCTTCGATTTGGAATAGGGTGAAGCCGCCTGGGGGAAGGCGGTTTAAATATTGCACTTAACTTACTGAGCGCTCTCTTTATCCACGCTGGCGAGTGCCTCCTGCAAAGTGTGGAATGCAGGTCCTAGAGCAGTAGCGAGCTGGTCAGCGCGCTCTGTTGGTATCCAAGGCCGCTTACCCAAAAAGAGCTCATCGCCAAATCGTTTGCGAAGCTTGGCTATGGTATTGCTGATGGCTGGCTGTTTTACCCCCAAGCGTTGGGATGCTCGTGTCACTCCTTTCTCTTGGTACACCACCAAGAAAGTGATTAAACTATGTAAGTCTGCATTCAGCAAGATTTTTTCAGGGCTCTGCATGTTGGCTCCGTATTTCACTATCCATAAATAATGATCTGAAGCAGATGCTTCGGCAGCTGGATGTCAAGCACGCTATCAACGCTGCGAAACTCGAATTTGAAAAATGATCAATCATATCCTTTTCGTTGGTCCAGAAGCCGCTAATAATCATCGAGCTGAAGTATTTGTTTAGCGCGATTATCGAGTAGCTCATGCACCCCGGCTCGGTGCGGAGCACGTTGACCAGCTCGTCTATGGCTAAAAGAACATCATCGTCAGGACGCTTATCAAAGCGAACCTCTATCGCGCTTGCTGATGTCAACGACATTGCTATTGCTCCCGATTTAAAATTGGCGTTGGCTCGCCACTTTAGGTCGAAGAATTTATTCAAGCATTCTCTTGAAAAGTAGGGCAGCACTTCTGTAAGGCGCTGCCCCAGATTCTCAGTTCTGGCTTACGCTCCAGCCGCCCCCAAGGGCTTTGTAAAGCTGGACTTCACTGTTGATTTGATCGAGCTGATCATTCAATAGCTTCTGTTGTGAGGCGAACAGTTCGCGTTGGGCATCCAGTACTGTCAAGTAGCTATCAATGCCCTGGTCGTATCGCTGCTGCGCTAAGCCAAAATACGATTTGTAGTTATCAACCAATTCGTTCTGAGCACGAAGCTGCTTGCCATAAGTTCCCCTCGCAGCGAGGCCGTCGGCTACCTCCCGGAAAGCCGTTTGGATACTCTTTTCATAAGTCGCAACGCCCACATCCTTCTGAATTTCAGCGTAATCGAGATTGGCTCGCAGCTTTCCTGCATTGAAGATCGGCACACTGATTTGTGGAGCGAAGCTCCAGCTTTCAGATCCGCCGTTGAATAGTCCGTCCAGATCGCTGCTGGCTGAGCCCGCTGACGCTGTCAGGCTTATGCGTGGAAAAAATGCCGCACGAGCCGCCCCGATGTTTGCATTAGCGGCGATAAGCTGATGCTCGGCAGAACGGATGTCCGGTCTGTTTAGTAGCAGATCTGCTGGTAGCCCTGCTGGAACCTTCCCTATGGCACTCATGGCCAGTGGCAAGTTTTGTGGCAAATCAGTTGGAATCTTGCAGCCCAGCAACAATTGCAGTGCGTTTACATCCTGCGCGATACGCCGGGTGTACAAAGCCTGCTGTGCTTGGGCTTGGTTAACCAGCGTCCTCGCCTGTCGAACATCCAGCTCCGACGAAGTACCCGCCGCTGCACTGGACTCGATCATTGCCAGGCTTTCGACATAGCTGGTCAGCGTCGCTTCGGTCAGCTCCAAAAGTGCTTGGTCGGTTCGCCACAGAAAATAAGTGGTTGCCACATCGCCTATCAGTGCGATCTGAACGCTGCGTTGCGCCTCCTCAGTAGCCAGATACTTTTCAAGCGCTTGGCTGGACAAGCTTCGGATTCGGCCAAATAAGTCCAACTCGTAGGCAGTCACCAGGCCGACTTGGTACTGGCTATCGATCCGAGAATCGCCGGTGGGGGACAAATCATCAGGCAAGCGGGTTCGATTTCCAGATGCTTCGCCATCAAGTGTGGGAAACCGCTCCGCTCGTTGGATACGGTAAAGCGCTCTGTAGGATTCAACATTTTTGGCAGCGATTCGAAGATCTCTGTTGTTCTCCAACGCCGCATTGAGGAGGCGGACCAGCGCTGGATCTTTGAAGAAATTTTTTGCCTCGGGGAGAGCCGCCGCGATACTACGCTGGTCTCCCTGCCCGCCGTAGGCCTCGCCCGTTGGCCATTGCGCCTGCACGGGGGCGGCTGGCTGCTGGTAGTCGGGCATCAAGCTGCATCCGCTGAGCATCAGCAATGCAAAGACGGGGAGCGACTTAAACTTCATGAGTCACCTCCTTGACCGCTTTTGGCTTTCGTTTCATGAGCCCCTCGAAAAGCTTGACAACTACCACGTAGAACAGCGGAACAAAGAAGACGGCCAGCACGGTTGCTGTGATCATGCCTCCGACGACGCCCGTAGCAATGGAGTGCTGGCTCCCAGCGCCTGCGCCCGATGCAATGGCCATCGGCAGCACACCGAATGTGAATGCCAGCGAGGTCATCAAAATCGGACGCAAACGCAGCTTGGCGGCCTCTATCGCAGCTTTGACGATCGGATAACCTTCCTTTTCATACAGCTCTTTGCGAACTCCACGATTAGGATGGCGTTCTTGGCGGACAGGCCAACTGTCGTCATCAAGCCCACCTGGAAGTACACATCCGCCGTCAGGTCGCGCCAAAGCGTTGCCAGCACGGCGCCCAAAATACCCAGAGGAACAACCATGATCACCGAGACCGGTACCGACCAGCTTTCATACAGTGCGGCCAGGCACAGGAATACGATCAGCACAGTCAATGCGTAGAGCAACGGTGCCTGGTCGCCAGTCTGTATTTCTTCATAAGAGAGACCGGTGTAGCTCAGGCCGATGCCAGCAGGCAGCTTTTGCATGATTTCAGCGATGGCAATCATCGCGTCACCAGTGCTGTATCCAGGGGCTGGCTCGCCGAGGATGTTCAGGGAAGAAATGCCACCGTAGCGCTCCAGCTTCGGTGAGCCGTTCGCCCACTCACCGGTTGCAAACGCCGAGAACGGAACCATCTGGCCAAGGCTATTGCGCACGTACCATTTATCGAAGTCTTCTGGAGAGATTCGCGAGATGTCTTCGCCCTGTACGTACACCCGTTTGACCCGACCGCGGTCGATGAAGTCGTTGACATACATCGAGCCCCAGGCTGCCGACATCGTTTCGTTGATAGACGCGATGCTTACCTGCAGCGCACGGGCCTTTTCGTCATCAATGTTCACCTGGAATTGCGGCTCGTCGTCCTTACCGTTTGGACGCACTGCTTGGAGTTTGGGGTTTTCGCTTGCCAGTTGCAGGAACTGGTTTCGAGCTGCCATCAATGCTTCATGACCAAGACCTAGGTTGTCCTGTAGGTACAAGTTGAAGCCCATCGCGTTCCCCATTTCCAGAATGGCAGGGGGCACGAACGCCATGACGCTGGCATCTTTGATCTTGGCAAAATGCTGATTAGCCCGTTGCGCGATGCTGAATACGTCTTGCCCAGCGCCGTGACGCTCCTTCCAATCCTTAAGGGTAATCAGTACCAGCCCCGAGTTCTGACCACGACCAGCAAAGTTGAAACCATTCACCGTCAGGAAGTGCTCAACCAACGCACCTTCATCATTGCTCAAGTAGTCTCGCACCTCTTGAAGCACACCCTCGGTGCGCTCCGCTGAAGCATTTGCCGGCGTACGCA
The DNA here is from genome assembly GCA_041071465.1 of Pseudomonas putida. NCBI lineage: Bacteria > Pseudomonadati > Pseudomonadota > Gammaproteobacteria > Pseudomonadales > Pseudomonadaceae > Pseudomonas > Pseudomonas putida. The sequence continues at coordinate 3,874,166 of CP163498.1, forward strand.
CTTCGATCATCATCAAGCCCTGATCTTCGTTGGGCAGGAATGCCTTCGGGATCTGGGTGAACAGATAGCCGGTTCCTCCAGTGATCAGCAAGAACGCAAGCAGGTATCTACCGCGCCCCTTCAGCATTGCACCGACGCCTCGCTCGAATCGCAGAGTGCCGCGGTCGAAGATGCGGTTGAACCAGCCGAAGAAGCCCTTTTTCTCGTGGTGGGAAACGCCTTCCGGAGCTTTGAGGATGGTCACGCAAAGTGCTGGAGTGAACACAAGCGCGACAAAGATCGACAGTCCCATGCAGACCACGATGGTGATCGCGAACTGTTGATAGATGATGCCAGCGGATCCACCAAAGAAAGCCATCGGTACGAACACAGCCGACAGCACCATGCCGATACCCACCAAGGCCCCGGAAATCTGGTCCATTGACTTACGGGTAGCCTCAAGTGGCGTCAACCCTTCGTCGTGCATGAGCCGCTCAACGTTCTCGACCACGACGATCGCATCATCGACCAGCAAGCCGATGGCGAGCACCATGGCGTACATGGTGAGTACGTTGATACTGAGGCCGAAATAGGGCAGAAGTGCGAATGTGGCGAGCAGCACCACGGGAACTGCCAGGGTGGGGATCAGTGTGGCCCTGAAGCTCTGTAGGAACAGATACATAACCAGGAAGACCAGTACCACCGCCTCAAAAATAGTGTGTACTACCGACTCAATCGAGGCATCAACGACAGGTGTTGTATCGTAGGGATAAACGACCTCCACGCCATCTGGCAGATAGGCCTTCTGCTCCTCCATCAGCTTCTTGACAGCTTCTACGGTCTCCAGCAGGTTGCCACCGGTGGACAAACGCAGCGCCAGGCTTGCGGTTGGGGAGTCCTTGTATTTCGCGGAAATGGCGAAGCTGTCAGCCCCCAGTTCGGCACGTCCGACATCCTTCACTCGTACCTGTGAGCCGTCCGCGTTCACCTTGACCAAGATCTCATCGAACTGGCTAGGCGTTGTCATGCGCGTCTTGCCGAGAACGGTGGCATTCAGCTGGACGCCTGAGCGAGTTGGTAGTCCACCCAACTGGCCAGAGGACACTTGGACGTTCTGTTCCCGGATAGCATTGGCTACATCAGTAGGTGTCAGCTGATAGCTGTTGAGCTTGCCTGGATCTAGCCAGATACGCATTGCGTAAGGCGAGCCAAACAGCTGGAAATCACCGACGCCTGGAATGCGCGAAATGGGATCCTGAAGCTGTGAAGCGATCAGGTTGCCCAGGTCGAAGTTATCGAGCTTCCCCGAGCGATCCACCAAGCTCATGACCAAGAAGAAATTCATCTGGTACTTCACTACGCGAAGCCCCTGACGCTGAACTTCCTCCGGCAAACGAGGTGTCGCCAGTTGCAGCTTGTTCTGCACCTGAACTTGAGCGATGTCCGGATCGGTCCCCTGTTCAAAGGTCACGATGATGGTCATGCTGCCGTCAGAGGCGCTCTCAGCCGACATATATCGGAACCCATCAAGACCACTGAGCTGTTGCTCAATGACCTGGACCACCGTGTCCTGGACGGTTTGTGCAGAAGCACCTGGGTAGCTGACCTGGATCGAAACGGCAGGGGCCGCGATGTTTGGATATTGGCTAATCGGCATCTTGGCCAGCGAGAGCGCGCCGGCGAGCATTGCCACGATAGCGAGAACCCAAGCGAAGATCGGCCGGTCGATAAAGAAGCGAGACATTTACGGCGCCCCCTCAGTTAGCCGAGGCTTCAGTGGTAGCGGCGAAGTCAGCTACCAAATCCACATTTTTGGCTTCTACCGCATTGACGGCGATGCCGCTGCGGACACGTTGAACACCTTCGGTCACGATTCGCTCTCCCTCGGATACGCCTTTGCTGATCAGCCAGGCGTTGCCCACAGTTCGTAGGGTCTGGACCTCGCGGGCCTCAACAGTGTTGTCGGCCTTCACCACCCAGACACTTGGCACGCCACGCGTATCGCGGCTGATGGCTTGTTGTGGAACCAGGATCGCCGCCTGCTGCACACCTTCCTTCAGGAGGGCGTGAACAAACATGCCTGGAAGCAACTTGCGATTAGGATTCGGGAATTCGGCGCGAAGGGTTACTGAACCTGTGGTCGGATCAACGCTGACCTCAGAAAACTTAAGGGTGCCCGGGATTGGGTAAGCACTACCGTCATCCAGGGTCAGGCTGACTTCGGCCTGGTTCTCACCTGTCTTCTGAAGTCGCCCTGACTCCAATGCCTGTTGCAGGCCCAGCAGCTTCGTGATCGGCTGAGTGACGTCAACATAGATCGGGTCCAGCTGAGTAACAGTGGCGAGCGACTGTGCTTGACCGTTAGTAACGAGTGCACCCTCGGTAACTGTCGACCGTCCGATGCGGCCTGAGATCGGCGAAAGCACACGGGTGTACTGAACGTCGATACGAGCGACCTGATAGTCGGCCTCCGCCTGTTTCCATGCGGCAAGGGCATCGTCGTACTGCTGCTTGCTCACAGCCTTGGTTTTCAACAACGTTTCATATCGTCGCGCCAGGTTCTGCGCAGTAGTTCGATTAGCTTCGGCCCGACGCAATTGCGCCTCATAGGTACGCGGGTCAATTTGATAGAGCTGCTGACCCAGCTTGACCTCAGTCCCCTCAACAAAGGACCGCTTTTGAAGGATCCCCGATACTTGTGGGCGCACTTCCGCTACCCGGTAGGCCGAGGTCCGGCCGGGCAGGTCGGTTGTTAGGGTCAGAGATTGTGAGCGGACGGTGTATACGCCCACGTCAGGGGGGGGGCGGAGCTGAGGCGACGTGGTCTTTTTCACCACAGGCGGTCACCAGCATCAGCGCCGTTAGAGGAATTGCATGTAATGCACGCGAGGATCGTATCTGTCTCACCGATTTGCTCCATCTCTGCGCCCCCTATGGCGGGGACTTGTAATTGCTGAATCACAATGTGGGCAAGTGTATCATTATGCGGTACGATGAGCGCAAGCAAGCAGTAACGACCATCGGTCGAACTTTGGTGAGATGGGTGTTTGGAACGTGTGACTGGCTAGGCGAGGCACGGAGCTCTAAAGTGGCGGCCATAACAGATGCTGCAGCGGTGCACGCTGAGGAGAGATATGAACCAATCAGACGAAATCGGTGGAAAGGCGGGGGGTATTCAAGTCATCGCCAGAGCTGCTTCGATAATGCGAGCCCTTGGCAGTCATCCGAATGGCTTGAGTTTGGCGGCTATCGCGCAGTTGGTCGGGCTGCCGCGCTCTACCGTCCAGAGAATCATCAACGCCCTGGAAGAAGAGTTTTTGGTTGAGGCATTGGGCCCTAGCGGAGGCTTCCGCCTTGGGCCGGCGCTTGGCCAGCTCATCAACCAGGCACAATCAGACATTCTTTCGTTGGTAAAGCCGTACTTACGCTCATTGGCGGAGGAGCTTGAAGAGTCGGTCTGCCTGGCTTCTCTAGCCGGCGATAAAATCTACGTGCTGGATCGCATCGTGTCAGAACGAGAGCTGCGTGTGGTGTTCCCGATTGGCATCAATGTGCCCGCCGCTGCGACCGCCGCAGGTAAGGTCCTTTTGGCAGCGCTGCCTGAGGAGTCACTCCCAGCAGCACTCAGTGATCAACTTCCAGTGTTCACCCCAAACACGCTCGAACGACAGGCGCTGATCAAACAGCTGAGTGAAGTCAGGGCGAGTGGGGTGGCAAGCGATCTGGATGAACATATCGATGGCGTTTGCTCATTCGCAACGCTTTTGGATACCTACCTTGGCTATTACTCCCTCGCAGTCGTAATGCCGAGTTCCAGAGCGAGCAAGCAGTCCGACACCATCAAAAAAGCTCTGCTATTGAGCAAGCAGAATATAGAGCGCGCCATCGGTCGCGCGTCAAAGAAAGCGCCCTAGTTAAAATGGCCAGGAAGACGGTAGCCGAGGCTGAGGAGACACGACAGCGCATCATCGACGCGGCTGTCGAGGTGTTCGCTGCCCAAGGAGTTCCAGACGCTACGCTGGACCAAATAGCCCGAAAGGCAGGCGTCACTCGTGGCGCCGTTTATTGGCATTTCAATGGGAAGCAAGAAGTACTTCAGGCGGTGCTGACATCGCGGCAGCATCCACTTGAATTGGAGTTCTCCGCCGACGACGGGATCGAACTCTCCTGGGAAGCAGTGGTGACCGCCATGCTTGATGCTGTTAACAGCCCCCAGTCAAAGCAGTTCTCGGAAATCTTGATTTATCAGGGGGTGGACGAATCGGGTCTGATCCATAGCCGCATGGAGCAAGCGAGTAATCGATTCCTGCAGTACATTCATCAGGTGCTTAGGCATGCGATTATTCAAGGTGAATTGCCGCAGACTCTGGACCTTCACACTTCGATAGCCGTCTTCAAAGGGTTGGTCACCGGGTTGCTTTATGAGGGCCTACGCAGCCAGCATCAACCGTCTCAAGTCATCAAAGCCGCGCTGAGATCATTCTTGGCGTTGCTCAAGGAGCCTCCTCGCCACTTTCTGTGTGAGGAGGTTCAAGTTCCGCAAGCCTCAACAGAGTACTGTCAGCAGTAGCGCCGTTTCTGCCACTGATTACACCGCCAGCGCTCGCTCGCGCAGTTCACTGTTCAGGATGCGGTCGTTCTCGCTGTAGTCGACCGGGCAGTCAATGACGTGAACGCCGGGGTTGGCAATACAATGATCCAACAGTGGCAGCAATGCATCCGCGCTTTCCACCCTGTGTCCATGGGCACCATAGGCTTCGGCGTATCTGACGAAGTCCGGATTACCGTAGTCCAGACCGAAATCGGTGAAGCCCATGTTCGCCTGCTTCCAGCGGATCATGCCGTAGCCGTCGTCACGCAGGATTACCACGGTAATGTGCATGTTCAGGCGAACCGCGGTTTCCAATTCCTGGCTGTTCATCATGAAGCCACCGTCGCCACACACCGAAATCACCGGGCGATCCGCGTACACCAAATGGGCGGCCATGGCTGACGGCAGGCCGGCGCCCATGGTCGCCAGGGCGTTGTCGAGCAGCACGGTGTTGGGCTTGTGCGCCTTGTAGTTACGGGCGAACCAGATCTTGTAGATGCCGTTGTCTAGAGCGACGATGCCTTCGGACGGCAGCACGCGACGGATGTCGGCCACCAGGCGCTGAGGATAGACCGGGAAGCGGTCATCGTCGGCGCCTTCGGCGATCTGGGCTTCGTTGGCTTCACGAATCGCCATGAGACGGGTGAAGTCCCAGTGCGAGGTGTCGCCCAGACCTTCAGCGATCTGCCAGACGGCGTTGGCGATGTCACCGATCACTTCGATCTGCGGGAAGTACACGGCGTCGACTTCGGCAGAACGGAAGTTGATATGGATGACTTCAGTGCCGCCACGGAGCATGAAGAACGGCGGCTTCTCGATCACATCGTGGCCGATGTTGACGATCAGGTCGGCCGCTTCGATTGCACGGTGCACGAAATCACCGGACGACAGCGCAGCATTACCCAGGAAGCGCGGGCTGCGCTCGTCAACCACACCCTTGCCCAGCTGGGTGGTGACGAACGGGATACCGGTCTTATCGACCAGTTGCTTGAGGACCTTGGCGGTCATCTTGCGGTTGGCGCCGGCACCGATTACCAGGATAGGGCTGCGTGCGGTGCGCAGTTTCTCGATGGCAGCTTCGATGGCCACGTGCTCGGCCAGCGGACGGCGGTGCAGGCTCGGTGGAATTGGCAAGCTGTCGGTCTGCTCGGCGGCGATGTCTTCCGGCAGTTCCAGGTGCACGGCGCCCGGTTTCTCTTCTTCAGCCAGACGGAAGGCTTCGCGCATGCGTGCCGGGATGTTGTCGGCCGAGGCGAACTGGTGGGTGTACTTGGTGATGGGGTCCATCATGCCGCACACATCGATGATCTGGAAGCGGCCCTGCTTGGACTTCTTGATCGGCTTCTGGCCGGTAATCATCATCATCGGCATGCCGCCGAGATAGGCGTAGGCGCTGGCGGTCACCAAGTTGGTCGCGCCAGGGCCGAGGGTCGACAGGCTGACGCCGGTCTTGCCGGTCAGGCGACCATAGGTGGCGGCCATGAAGCCCGCGGACTGCTCGTGACGGGTCAATACCAGCTTAATCTTCGACTTGCGCAGGGATTCCAGTAGGTCGAGGTTCTCCTCACCGGGAATGCCGAATACATACTCGACACCTTCGTTTTCCAGGCATTGCACAACGACATCAGCGGCCTTAGCCATAGTTCACCCTCATCGCACTCGAGGCAGTTTGGACCTGAGAGGGAGGCGCAGCAGCAGGTGCGCCACTCTCCCACGGGCTCTTATCGGTTGGTTTTTACATCTAGTGTTTGCAGCGCAGCGGCCGAGTGGCCTCCAGCGCAGTTGGAGCAAATAAAAAGAAGGCCCGGCATCGAGCCGGGCCTCCGAGGTAATGCTTAACCGAGGACGCTTTGGAGAGCCTGCTGCAGTTCTGAAACTGCTTCGTCGGCCGACCAAACAGCGTTGCTGTGCCGCCAAGCGACATAGCCATCAGGTCGAACCAGAAGCGCGCCTGCCTCGTGAATCTCACGAACCGATTGCCAATCGCAGTAGAGGTCCGCGGTCCCTTTTGCGCCTGTTACAACGGTTTTCAGGAATGGCTGGTTTAAGCTTTCTGCAGCAGCCACCCATGCCTGGCCGGCAAGGCCCGTGATAAGCGTCATTTGCCCTTTACCCACGACATCGAGTGTAGAAATCCGGTGGCCGCTTTCGTTAACTAGCCAAGCGTGAGGAAGCTTGGCACCAGGGCGAGTGGTAGCCTGCAGGTACAGTTCTTTGTCACGAGCCCAGAGTTCAACACCATCCCTAGGATCAGCTTTAACGGCAGAGGACACGTAGCGCTGGTTCAGCTCGACACCTTGAGCGTTGAATTCGCGACTCTTGATTTCCAGCGCCTTCTGCAGGTTCATGCGAACTTCCACACCAGCCGGGCTGGGGTCACGCATGCGATCAAGCAGCTTGGCGATGGTGTCCACGCCATTGCCAAAGTTGAAGCACTCTTTCAGCAGGGCATAGTCCTTACGCGACTGGTTGGCACGTGCCACGATCTGCTTGCCCACGGGAGCACGCTCTGCGGTGTAGCTTTCCAGCAGATTCGGATCGGCAAAGCCTTTAAGAACGTAAGCCAGCTTCCAGGCAAGGTTGAAGCCATCCTGCATACAGGTGTTGGAGCCCAGGCCGCTTGATGGTGGGTGACGGTGAACAGCGTCGCCAGCACAGAACACTCGGCCACGGGAGTACTCGGTGGCATGTGCTTGGTTTACATACCAGGTCGACATGCGTTCGATCTGAACTTCCAGCTTGGGATCACCGACCAAAAGACGAATCTTGTCTAGTACCACTTCTGGGGATAGATCCGGAGCGCCTTTGGTTATGTCGAAGCCCCAACCCGCAATCCACTGATCCCACGGACGGATGGCGCGCAACAAACCCATGCCGATCTCACCGAAACCAGCTTCTGGAGTAGCGATCCACTGCAGGATACTTGGACGGTGTTCTACGTACTTGCTCAGGTCTGCGTTGAAAATGACGTAAGCGGTTCCAGCCCTTGCCATCTCGCCTACGATCGGTAGGTCGATTTCTTTGGCTACTTTGGAGTTGGCTCCATCGGCGCCCACCAGATACTTCGCTCGGACCTCGTATTCGATACCGGTCAGAACGTCCTTCATGCGAGCAGTTACACCTTCGGCATCCTGCTTATGGCTCAAGTATTCGGTGTTGAAGCTCACTTGAGCACCGCGTGCTGCAGCATGCTTGAGCAGGATAGACTCCATTTCAGGCTGGATGAGATCCAGCATGGTGCATGGACTGCCCTGGACGTAGTCGCCCTTGCGTTTGTCGCCAGTGCCCCAGGTGCGCATACGTGCGATTTCTTCACCTGCCAAACTGGTGGTGAACAGCGTATCGCCCATCTGATCCCAGGGCGTGGCCGCTCTCACCACCTCCTCTTCCAACCCAAGGTCACGCACGACCTCCATGGCACGCTGGTTCGTGATGTGAGCGCGCGGCGAGTTTGCCAGCCAGTTGAACATGGTGACCATTTTTACCCGCACACCGTAGGTGGCGAGTGCTAGGGCAGTGGTCGCACCAGCAGGGCCAGTGCCGATCACCAAAACATCGGTGTCAAAGCTATTGGAGGTAGTCATTTTCTTATTCTCCAGGCGTTACAAAGGTCGTTTCGAGCTCGCAAAGGCTCGGATCAGTTTTGGTGCTGGAAACCGGAACGCCGACGAACTAGGCGTCAGGTAGTGCCAGCTTTTAAGGACGAACGTCAGAACGCTGCGACTTAGAGTGCGCGTATGTGATGAGGGGCTGCTGCATGGGACCTCCGGATATTTATTGTTCTTTAGGTTCAGGGCAATCAGGTCAACGCAAAGTGCGAGGAGTAGCCTGCCGCCAACCCATGCTTGCATGCCAGCATGCAAGCATGGCGTAGACAACGAGGCCGAAGCTGCATTTCGTCAGCCTCTCTAGTGCCTGCTTTTGCCCATCCCCTGGGGGCACTCAGCGCGCAAGCAGTTAAGTTTTTTCAACCGCTTCAATTTCTTCTCTTTCTGATATGGGGCGACAAGTAGCTATCATACCTACCAGAGCAATGAGGGCCGCAGCTAGGCAGAAACTCATCAACAGCAACGCTGCACTCAAGGCCGGCATCAGCTCGTAGAACCAAGGAAGAGTCACACTAATCCCTGCGGAGAAAAGCATTTGAACAGTCCGGAGGAGTCCTGAGGCGGTGCCTCTATCCTCCGTTGCCGTTGAAAGTGCACTGTGGGTTGCTGCTGGGGATACCAATCCAAAAAAATAGATCGTTAGGCTGGTAAATACGACAAGCATGGTTAACGAAATTTCGCCGAGCGTTCTCTGCAGTACGAGTGCTGCGATGCTAATCAGTAAGCCTGAACAGCCGATCACCATGACCCTTCTGTCGGTCCAGCCTCGACGGTTCAAGGCAGCGGTGGTCAAGGAGCCAAAAAACGCGGCACCTGAGATGAGAGAAATAAGCAATGAAAATTGAAGCCCCGTTACAGAGTAATCACCGTAAAAAATTTTTGGCGAAGCCGTGATGAATACGAACATGATGGTAAAGCAAGCGGCATAGATGATTGATGAGCAGGAAAAAACCAGGTTCTTCAAAAATGCCGCGCATCGAATGACTGCTGAGGTGAACGAGATTTGCTTACGCAGGGTCGGTATAAGTGTTTCTTTATAGGTTAAACAGAGCCCAAGCCAAATGGCGGCCCCCGCCAGCGCCTGTACCAGGTGAACCGTACGCCAGGACCAGAAATCAGTGATCACGCCGCCAAGCAATGGCGCGATCAATGGTCCGAGACCCACAACCGCCGTCAAGCTGGCTATATGGGTGCGTGCTGTCTGTTCTGGAAGACTCTCTCTGACAATCGAGAACGGAAGGGCAACACATGCACCGGCAGCGGCACCCTGGAAAGCTCTAGCCACAAGCAGAGCCGTGAAGTCACTGGAGTGTGAACAGGCTAAAGCTGCGAGGCTGTAGCATAATAGGCTGACTAGTAGCGTGATGCGACGACCGAAGCGATCAGCGATCAGCCCGCTGACAAGAGGTGTTGAGCAGAACCCAGCGAGGAATATCGCCAAGGTCAACGAGCCTTTTCCCCCTTGCACACCCAGTTCATGCTCCAAGTTAGGAATCCCAGGCAAGGACATGTCAATTGACATTGGGCCAAGCGCGCAGATCGCACCAAACAGAAAAGTAAACCAGATCCCTAGTGTGCTGCGACCTGTCATGCTCAACTCCTATGTCGTCACTCTTTTTCTTCCCCGGATTGAAACGGCACTAGCGCGTCGTTTCACCACAAAGCAAATGTGTAGTCGACGTTCACTCGCAGCTCATTGTCATCACGGTGAGTAGCGCCAGGACCGAAATCATTTCGATACCAAGCGTGCCTTACTCGGAGTGCCACATCTTTGAAGGTACCGCTCTGGATGACATAGGAAAGCTCGACGTCTTTTTCCGACTCTTTGAGATTGCCGCCGCCAAGGTTCGGAAGATCAATGTTGTCCCCGCTGACGTAACGCAACATGCCCTTCAGTCCTGGGACGCCAACCCCAGCGAAGTCATAGTCGTACTTGACCTGCCAGCTTCTCTCTTTAGGGTTTAGGAACTCCGAGCTTAGGGTGCCTTCGGTTATCACCAGAGGCTCAGTACCAAAGAGATAGGGCATAGCGGTATCGCCGGTCAGCTGCATGAAGCCAACGCCGAGACGATGCACGCCGAGCTGGTAGGTCATCATCAATGCAGTATTGCGGTTGTCTACCTGCCCAGCTTTTGCGGATCCATTGTCTTTGGAGTCATAGAAGCGGAAGTCGGAAGTGAGCCGTCCTGAACCCAGCTCACGGGTGTCGACGAAACCGAGGTAGTTCTTGTCGTAGATGTCTTCCAGCTCTGCGTAGTAGTACTTGAGGGTTAGGTTTTTGGACCAGGCGTAATCGCCGCCCAAGAAATAGAAGGCATCAGACTCCGCAGCTCCGTTGAAACGTCCGTTCGGCGCTGAAACTCGCATCTTTTGGTAATCAGTTGAATCTCGTAGGTTGATTCGGTCCAACCACCCCGCGTGCAGTGACAAATTGCTGATGTCTTGCGAGCGCAGGTAGGTCCCGCGGAAAGTCTGTGGCAGCAGCCGTGTTGGACTTGCGAATGCGATCGGCAAGAACGTACTCACAGTGCCGTACTGCAGCTCGGTTTTGGAAACTTTGATCTTCGCTGTGAGCCCTAGCTCGGAGTAATCCTTAGCGGGCTCCCTGGTGGCGGCAGAGAACGGCAAGAGGCCAGTGCCTACCCGGTCTGGTGAGGAGTCCAGGCGCAAACCCATCATGGCTTGAGCATCCAATCCAAAGCCGACCACGCCCTCGGTGAAGCCCGAGTTGAAATTGACGATGAAGCCTTGGGCCCACTCTCGCGCCGCAGCTTGCGGCGTCTGGTTGATGTAATTGCGATCGAAGTAATAGTTGCGCAGCGTTACCTTAGCTTTCGAATCTTCCACGAACCCGGCTGCCTGGAGTGAAGCAGCATGCATAGCCAGCAGCCCGGCGAATGCAATAGTTGTTGATTTGCTCATGTCGTGTCTTCTTTTTTGTTTTTGTGATGACGCAATTTCGGTCAAACCGCTGAAGCACTCAGCTCAGGGCGCTTCTTCAGAGACGAGAGATAAAGCAGCGAGATAGCCGCTAGAACGATGCCCGGCGCCGAGGCCAACATTACGCCGCCCGCACCGGCCCCCAGGACCATCATTTTTCCTACGACGAGTGGTCCCGTCATGGCACCAATACGACCGACAGCGAGTGCTGCGCCGGTCCCGGTCGCCCGGCCATTGGCGGGATAGAACTGAGGAGCAAGGGCGTAGAGCACGCACTGGCCACCCGTTGTGAAGATGCCGGCCAAGAATCCTGCACCGATCATGGTAGGGAGTGAAGCCGCCACGGTCAGGCAGGCCAAGGAAATCAGAATGCCCCCATAAACCAGTGCCGACATGGCCCAGATAGGTAGGCGATCCATGGCAACGCCGAGCATCAACGTACCCACGGCCGCTCCAAGCTGCATGGCCAATACGACGACGCTTGCCTCGCTCGGTTTGAATCCCTGTCCAATCAGGATGCTTGGCAGCCAGTTGATCAGGATGTAGGTGACCATCAGTGTGAAGAAGAAGCTAACCCACAGGAGCAGGGTTTTCTTCAGTGCACCGCCTTCAACCAGGATGGCTTTGGTGGAGGGAACTTCGATCGTGGTGGTGGCTGCAATTGATTGCTTGTACACGTCGGGCAGGAAGAGAACCAGCAAGGGAACGATGACCAAAGGGACCACGCCGCCGACGTAGAAGACGAGCTTCCAGCCAGCCCCGAAATCCAGCAGCCCAATGGCGGCTGCCAACGCGGCCCCCAGCGGTACACCGCAGTACATCAAGCTTACTGCCGTGCCTCGCATGCGCTCACCAGCGGCTTCAGAGGCGAGTGCGATCAGGTTGGGCAGCGATGCTCCCAACCCCACGCCTGTCAGGAGCCGGGCGAACAGCAACGCGCTGAAGCTCCAGGCAACCGTAGTGACGAGGGAGAAGATGCCGAATAGTGCAACCGAGACGATGAGTACTTTCTTCCGGCCATAGCGATCAGCAAGGCGGCCGCCAATGAAAGCGCCTGGGAGCATACCAAGTACGCCAACACTGAAGACCCAGCCCATTTCCAGCTTATCCAAGCTGTAGTCGGCAGACATGCCGTGAGCCGCGATCCCTGGGGCTTGGAGATCCAAGCCTTCCATCAATGCTACGAGGAAGCAAAGCGCGATGGTGATGAAAAGTTGTAACCGTCTGGCCAACTCCACCCCTCAGCACACAGACCAGCTCGGACAAGAACGGGTGGAAAACAAAGCCTTGCCCGCAGGTATACCCATTGAATAAGCCTGTATCTGACGTAGGTCATGCAGAGCCTGCCAGCGGGTCGCAATCGACGATGGCTTCATTGTATACTTCGGCTCCGCATACCCCTTGAGCTACAGGAACATCAGCATGACTGTACTCCAAACGATCTACTGGCAGCCTACGCCGCCTTAGCGCTACGCCCCCTCGCAACAACCTGCTTCCGCTAGCCTCGCTCGCGGGTGCTCACTGCTGTACGCCTGGTTTTACACCTTAAGCACACAGCAAAAAATCCTCAAAATTTGAATTTGTATCGATTCGCTCGCCACTCCCTTGGCGTGCGCGATGCTTTGCCTTGGATATTTATATGCTGCAAAAACTTAGACAAACGTGGTTTTCCAACGTCCGTGCCGACGTGCTCGCGGGGCTGGTGGTCGCACTCGCGCTGATCCCGGAAGCCATCGCCTTTTCCATCATCGCCGGGGTAGATCCCAAAGTCGGTCTCTACGCCTCCTTCTGTATCTGTGCTGTCATCGCCTTTGTCGGCGGGCGCCCCGGAATGATCTCGGCGGCGACAGGCGCCATGGCACTGCTGATGGTTACGCTGGTAAAAGAGCATGGACTCCAGTACCTGCTGGCCGCGACGCTACTATGTGGCGTACTTCAAATCCTTGCCGGCTACCTGAAGCTCGGCTCGTTGATGCGCTTTGTTTCACGCTCGGTAGTCACCGGCTTCGTAAACGCATTAGCGATTCTGATTTTTATGGCGCAATTGCCTGAGCTGACCAATGTCACCTGGCATGTCTATGCCATGACCGCTGCGGGCCTGGGAATCATCTACCTGTTCCCGTATGTACCGAAAATCGGCAAGGTGATTCCCTCTCCATTGGTGTGCATTCTGACGCTGACTGCCATCGCCATTTACCTCGGTTTGGATATCCGCACCGTCGGTGACATGGGCCAACTGCCTGATACGCTCCCGATCTTCCTCTGGCCTGAAGTTCCGCTGAATTTTGAAACCCTGCGCATCATTTTCCCGTACTCGGCTGCGTTGGCAGTAGTGGGTCTACTCGAATCAATGATGACCGCGACCATCGTCGACGACCTTACCGACACCACCAGCAACAAAAACCGCGAGTGCAAAGGCCAGGGTGTGGCCAACATCGCTGCCGGCATGCTTGGCGGCATGGCAGGTTGCGCCATGATCGGCCAGTCGATCATCAACGTGAAATCTGGTGGCCGCACCCGTCTCTCGACATTGTGTGCCGGCGTTTTCCTGCTGCTGATGGTGGTATTTCTTGGCGAGTGGCTCTCCAAAATCCCTATGGCGGCACTCGTGGCTGTGATGATCATGGTGTCCATCGGCACCTTTAGCTGGGATTCCTTGCGTAATCTGAAAGAGCATCCGCTGTCGACCAACCTCGTCATGGTGGCGACCGTCGTGGTCGTCGTGGCCACTCACAATCTGGCTTACGGCGTACTGGTAGGTGTGCTGCTGGCCTCCCTGTTCTTCGCAAACAAGGTCGGGCACTACCTGGATATCAAGAGCACTCTTGAAGAGACGAAATCGCATCGGACTTACCGCGTCGTGGGCCAGGTGTTCTTTAGCTCTGCGGACAAGTTCACTGAGGTTTTTGACTTCAAGGAGGCGCTCAACAAGGTCACCATCGATCTCACACAGGCGCATTTCTGGGATATCACCGCCGTCGCAGCGCTGGATAAGGTCGTGATCAAGTTCCGACGCGAAGGCGCTGAGGTTGAAGTGCTCGGTCTCAATGAAGCCAGCGCGACAATCGTTGACCGCTTCGGCGTGCATGACAAACCCGGTGCCATCGACAAGCTCATGAGCCACTAAGGAGAACGACAATGACCCGCGTAATGGCATGCATTGATAACTCACAATCCTCATTGGCGGTCTGCGATTACGCAGCATGGGCCTCGCAACGACTCAGCGCTCCCCTGACCTTGCTTCATGTGCTGGATAAGGAGAAATATCCTGCATCCGCTGACCTCAGCGGCAATATCGGTCTCGGTAGCAGAGAACATCTGCTGGAAGAGTTGGCCATGCTGGATGCGCAGCGGGCAAAACTGGCGTTGGAGCATGGGCAGCACATGCTTGAAAAAGCTCGCGAGCGAACAGTTCACTCTGGCGCCATGTCACCTGATATGAAGCAGCGCCATGGCCATCTCGTCGAGAGCCTGAGCGATCTCCAAGACGATATTCGGTTACTGGTGATTGGAAGAGTCGGTGAGGACAGCACGCGCAGTGCCCAAAGTCTTGGCAGCCAGATTGAAGCGATAGTCCGAACTATCCACCGCCCCACCCTGATTACAACCAGCCATTTCAGGAAACCTGAAACGGTCATGGTGGCATTTGACGGCAGCGCAACAGGCCACAAGACCTTACAGATGCTTGCTTCAAGCCCGCTGTGCGAAGGCCTGCCAATTCATATCGTCATGGTTGGAACGGATTCTGAAGACAACCAGAACGCGCTGGAGAAGGCACGAACCACGCTTGCGTCTTCCGGCTCGCTGGTGCATTCCGAGATCCGCCCAGGCGAAGTAGAGTCCACACTGCATGCGTATCAGGCAGAGCACGGCATTGACCTCTTGGTCATGGGGGCGTACGGGCACTCACGCATCAGGCACTTTCTGATAGGCAGCACGACCACGACGATGCTGCGTACATCCACTGTACCCTTATTGCTGCTTCGCTGAGCCAGTTCCACTGGCCACAGTATTTCCAGAACTGAGGAAATACCGTGGCCACCCTGGACGATGACTAACTGATCTTGCCGCTACGAGACCACATGCAACTCATAACTGAAATTGTTCACCCCGAGCTGAAATCCAAGCAGGGCAGAGTATTCCGTCGACATGCAGCTCGCGGCATCGTGATGCGGGGTGAACAGATCCTGTTGCTGTTCACCGAGCGCTATAACGATTTCAGCTTTCCTGGAGGCGGCCTTGATGGTGACGAGGACATTGTCGCAGGCCTGAAGCGTGAGCTTGAGGAAGAGACTGGTGCTCGTGAAATACAGGTGCTCCAGCACTACGGTTACATCGAGGAGTACCGGCCCTACCAAAAGCCACAGTACGATCTGATGCACATGACCTCGCATTTTTATCAATGCGAAGTAGCGCCCCAGCTAGAGCCGGTGAGAATGGAAAGCCACGAAATCGCTAATGGTATGCGGCCTGTCTGGATCAACCTGCATGAAGCCATCGCACACAATGAAGCCGTCATGCAGCGTCACGAGTCTTCGATGGGGCAGTCAATTCTGCGCGAAACCTACATGCTGAGAAAAGTCGCTTCCGAATTGTTGATGCCAATCAGCCTTTGAGCTGACTATTTGGCGAAGTCCACTTAGCCTGCCTCAGGCAAGCATCCAATGCTGCGGGAGTAATTGCGTGATTTCGCTCGCCCGCTGTGTCGGAAGCCGCATCAGTACATCCTTGAGATAGGCATACGGATCGTGCCCATTCATACGCGCCGACTGGATCAGGCTCATGATTGCCGCCGCCCTTTTTCCACTGCGCAGCGACCCGGCAAATAACCAGTTCGAGCGCCCAAGCGCCCACGGCCGGATCAAATTCTCGATCTGGTTATTGTCGATGGGCACAGCACCATCTTCCAGGTAGCGCGTCAGCGCTACCCAGCGTTTAAGGCTGTAATCCAGGGCCTTGGCCGTGGCCGAACCCTCGGGCACAAGTTCGCGTTGGGCCAACATCCACTCATGCAGTTTTTCAGCGATGGGCACCGCTGTTTCCTGACGTAATCGCCAGCGGGCTTCGTCGCTCATTTCCTTGGCGTGTCGCTCGACTTCATACAACCCGCCAATCGAGTGAAGCGCCTGCTCCGCCAACTGGCTTTTATTGGCTGCATGCAGGTCGAAGAATTTGCGGCGTGCATGGGCCATGCAGCCGATTTCGGTGATGCCCAGCTCGAAGCTGGCCTTGTAGCCGGCGAAGTCATCGCAGACCAGCTTACCGTTCCACGTGCCCAGGAAGTTACGCGCATGTTCGCCGGCACGGCTGGGGCTGAAGTCGTAGACCACGGCCTTTAGGGCCGAGAAAGGCGTGGTGCTATAGGCCCACACGTAAGCGCGGTGGGTTTTCTTTTCGCCTGGTGCGAGCATCTGAACCGGGGTCTCATCGGCGTGGATCACGCCCTGGGCCAACACATGCTCACGCAGCGCATCGACCAGAGGCTGGAGCTGCACACCGGTCTGTCCGATCCATTGCGCCAGTGTCGAACGGGCGATGGGCAGTCCGGCCCGACCAAAAATCTTCTCCTGCCGGTACAGCGGTAAATGGTCGGCGAACTTCGCCACCATCACGTGGGCCAAAAGGCCTGCGGTCGGGATGCCCTTGTCGATCACTTGGGCCGGTACAGGCGCCTGGATCAGTGTTTCACACTGACGGCACGTCCATTTTCCACGCACATGCCGCTCAACTGTGAACACGCCCGGAGTGTAATCGAGCTTCTCGCTGACGTCTTCGCCGATTCGCTGAAGCTGGCAGCCGCACACGCACTGAGTATTCTCTGGTTCGTGACGGATCACGGTTCGCGGAAACTGCGGCGGCAGTGGTGCACGCTTGGGCTTATGACGTGGCTCGGCCGGTGCGGCCGGCGGATTGGCTGCCTTCAGCTCGGCTTCGATAGCTGCGATATCGGTATCGAGCAGATCATCAAGCAGACTGCCTTGGTCGGGGCTCAGTTGCTCGCTGCGCTTGGCGAACTTGTGTCGCTTGAGGATGGCGATTTCATGAGCCAGTTGCTCGTTGACCGTTTCGAGGCGTTGGATTTTCTGGCTCATGGAGTCGACCTGGGACAGCAACTGCATAGCCTGTTCGGCCAAGCCGCGCAGCTGTTCCGGTGTCATCTGGTCGAGATTGGGCGAGGAAGTCATGCCGCTGATTGTGTCAGAGCAGGTCGTCAACAGCGATAAACCGATGGGCTAATGGCAGGGGCTAAAGCACTGTGATCGCGCTGCCTGCGCCGACCCGCTGCCACGGCAAACCCAGTACCAAGGCTTGAAGTTGCTCGTTATCGAGTTCGACTTCCGATCCGTGACGGATGCCGGGCCAATGAAACTTGCCTTGGTTCAATCGTCGCGCTGCCAGCCAAATGCCCACACCGTCATGCACCAAGACTTTCATTCGGTTGGCACGGCGATTAGCGAAGAGGTATGCGCAGTGCGGCTTCGCCACACCGAACACCGCGATCACCCTGGCCAGCGCGGTCTCGGTACCGGCGCGCATGTCCATAGGCTCGGTGGCAAGCCAGATGGCATCGATCCGAATCATTCCAACAGGTCTCGCAGAAAGGTGGCACAGGCGACAGCGCTTTCGGTCGGCCAGTTCACTTTGACGGTGCCACGCGGGTGCTGGATTTCAATGCAGATACTTGATGAAGCTGCCTGCGAATGTCCTCCGGCTAGCGGCAAGGGCACTGGAATGAAAGCAGGTTGCAGCGCCATAGTTTTGTTCGTGAGTACCCTAATCCATTTATGTACGAGGTTCGCGTTAAGGCTGTGCTTCTGCGCGACGCTGGCAATCGATGCGCCGGGCTGGGCGCACTCTTGGACAACTTGGGCCTTGAAGGATTTTGAATAGGAACGGCGTTGTGACTGCATGGAAAGACCCGCTTAAAAGGCTAGAAATGGTGTCCACTTAAATTAGGTGGACACCATCGCCTTTGGCGTCGGGGTCAGGAAGGTGAGTTGGCCGGACGGTTACGAAAAGTTTGGTCTTGTCAGTTTTGTCAGTCATAGCGACCCCCTCCGAAGCCCTTGAAAGGTCTTCAGAAAACACGTGATTGTGGTTTTAGTAACGCCAGTAATGTGGAGCTACATCAGCTCAGTAATCACTCAGAAAAGAGTGAGTAGGTGGGCTGATCACTGCGTGTTCGGAGGTGCTGCCAGTAGGGATTTTGCGAGGCATTCATGTCGGGTGGTCTCTCTTATTGTTGTCTCATAGACCCCCTCCCTGACGGGAGGGGATTGCTGCAGACAGCTTGCGTGGAGCTGTCTGCGAACCTCAGCGCTTCAGCAAATCCAGTGCGACATCGATGATCATGTCTTCCTGGCCACCGACCATGCGGCGTTTGCCCAGCTCGACCAGGATGTCTACTGCTTTGATGTCATAGCGCGCAGCTGCAACTTCTGCATGGCGAAGGAAGCTCGAATACACACCGGCGTAGCCGAGCGCGAGAGTCTCCCGATCAACACGTACCGGGCGATCCTGGAGTGGGCGAACCAGGTCATCTGCTGCGTCCATCAGGGCGTACAGGTCAGTGCCGTGATTCCAGCCCAGCTTGTCTGCTGCCGCAATGAACACTTCCAGTGGGGCATTACCAGCACCGGCGCCCATGCCTGACAGGCTCGCGTCGATGCGGTCACAGCCTTCCTCCACGGCGACGATCGAGTTGGCTACGCCGAGGCTCAGGTTGTGGTGTGCGTGGATACCGGTATGAGTGGCCGGATCAAGCACCCCTTTCACTGCGCGGAAGCGCTCACGAATGTCATCCATATTCATCGCGCCGCCGGAGTCGACGACGTAAATGCAGGTGGCACCGTAGCTTTCCATCAGTTTTGCCTGCTGCGCGAGGCCTTCGGGGGTCTGCATGTGGCTCATCATCAGGAAGCCAACCGTGTCCATGCCGAGCTTACGGGCGTATTCGATGTGCTGCTTGGAGACGTCTGCCTCGGTGCAATGGGTGGCGACACGGACGACGCGAGCGCCTGCGGTATAGGCCGCTTTGAGGTCGTGTAGAGTACCAATCCCTGGGAGCAGCAGTGTTGCAATCTTGGCGTGCTTCACCGCGTCGGCGGCAGCTTCGATCCACTCGATATCGGTGTGTGCGCCGAAGCCGTAGTTGAAGCTGGAGCCTTGAAGGCCGTCACCATGGGCTACTTCGATCGAATCGACCTTGGCGACATCCAGTGCTCGAGCGATTGCCTGGACCTGATCCAGTGAGTACTGGTGACGAATAGCGTGCATACCATCACGCAGGGTCACGTCCGAAATGTAGAGCTTTTTACCGTTCATATCTGCGCTCCTCAGGCTTGGCTCATCGACTGTGCCATGCGCTCGGCGGTAGCCAACGCAGCAGAAGTCATGATGTCGAGATTGCCTGCGTACGATGGCAAGTAATGGGCAGCACCCTCGACCTCAAGGAAAACAGAGGTCTTCAGGCCACTGAATTTGCCTTGGCCGGGAATGTTCAGTGGGGCAGATTCAGGGATGACTTCAAACTGCACTTTCTGCTTGAGGCGGTAGCCGGGGACATACGCATTCACTGCGGCAACCATTTCTTCAATGGAGGCCTCAACCTGATCCTGGTCCGCTGCTTCAGACAACACGTAGACGGTGTCGCGCATCATCAGAGGAGGCTCAGCCGGATTCATGATGATGATGGCTTTACCTTTGGCTGCGCCGCCAATGACTTCGATGGCTTTCGAGGTGGTTTCAGTGAATTCGTCGATGTTCGCTCGGGTGCCTGGGCCCGCCGATTTGGAGGCAATTGATGCGACGATCTCTGCGTAATGCACTTTGGCAACACGCGATACTGCAGCGACCATTGGAATAGTTGCCTGGCCGCCGCACGTGACCATGTTCAGGTTCTGCGCGTTGACGTGTTCTTCGAGGTTAACCACTGGTACGCAGTAAGGGCCGATAGCTGCCGGAGTAAGGTCGATCACCCGGATGCCTGGCTTGCACTCACGCAGCATGGCGTCGTTTTTGACGTGAGCACCGGCACTGGTAGCATCGAAGATGAAATCGATGTCAGCAAACTCTGGCATTTTGACCAGGCCAGCGACACCTTCGTGAGTGGTAGCCACGCCCATTCGGCCTGCGCGGGCCAGACCATCAGAAGCAGCGTCGATACCAACCATCACGGCCATTTCCAGGTGCTTGGCATTGCGCAGGATCTTGATCATCAAATCGGTGCCGATGTTTCCGGAGCCGACAATGGCGACTTTGCGTTTTGTAGTCATTTCTAGATCTCCATCACTCGACACTGAACGACACGCCGACGCGGCCAAGGCCTTCGATTTCGGCTTCAAAATGATCACCTGCGCTTACGCCGACCATCGGTCCCAGGGCACCTGTGAGGATGATGTCGCCTGCTTTGAGAGGTTCACCAAACTCAGCCATTGTGCGAGCGAGCCAAACAGCTGCATTCAGCGGATTACCCAGGCATTCGGCACCACTGCCAGAGCTGACGACCTCACCGTTTTTAGAGAGCCGCATCGTTGCGCCGCGCAGGTCTAGGCCATCAATGCGCTGTGCAGGGCCGCCAAGGACAAAACACCCGCTTGATGCGTTATCAGCCACGGTGTCGGCGAATTTGATGTTCCAGCCCTCAATGCGGCTGCCGACAATTTCAAGCGCCGGGAGAACCCAGCCAGTTGCGGCGATGACGTCTGCGAAAGTTGTGGAAGCGCTAGGCAGGTCGCGTTCCAGAACCAGTGCAATTTCTGCCTCGATTTTGGGCTGCAGAACACGTTCGAACGGAACCACTTCGTTGTCGCCGTACGCCATGTCTGCAAACAGGCAGCCGAAGTCCGGCTGGTCTACGCCCAGCTGGGCCTGGACCTTGGGGTTGGTCAATCCAATCTTGCGGCCAACCAGACGCTGTCCATTTGCGATGGCATGGGCTTGGTTCAAGCGTTGAATCGCATAGGCACTTTCCACGTTTGTGGCGCCGATCACGTCACGCAGTGGTCCAACAGGCTCGCCCTTTCCTTCAGCTCTGCGCAGATCAGCCGCCAAGCGCTCAAGGGTCTCTTGTGTAATGTTCATCGTGACCTCGATCAGTGGGTGAGGAAGTCGAGAACCATGCGGTTGAACGTGTCCGCGTGTTCCCATTGGGCCCAGTGGCCGCATTTGTTGAAGACATGCAGTTGAGAGTTGGGGATGCCGGCAACCAGGCGTAGGCCGGTGTCCATCGGGACAAAGCGGTCATTGCGACCCCAAACTACGAGGGTCTCGGCCTGAATCTCGCCGAGGCGATGGCTGAAGTCAGGGAACTGCTTGAGGTTCGCAGCGAGGCTCGCGGTGAAATTTTCGAGGTGGTCTTTTCGAGCCAGCATGTTGTCCAGGCGCGCTTGGAACAGTTCCTCGGTGAGGTCGCTGGTGTCGTAGACGAAGATGTTCATCATCTTCTTGAGGTTTTCGATCGTTGGCTCGCGGTACAGGCCGTTGAGTAATTTGATGCCTTCAGTCGGCATTGATACGAATGGGCTGACCCCGCCGGTGCCTCCGCCCATAAGCACGAGTTTGCCTACGCGCTCAGGCCAAGTCAGCGTGAAGGCTACGGCTGTATGGCCACCCATGGAGTTGCCGAGCAAGTGCACCTTGTCCAGGTCCAGCTTATCGACCAAACCTTTCAGAACACGGGCATTAAGATCGGAGCGAGAGCCTGTGCTGACGATCGAATCACTTTTACTCCAGCCAGGGCAGTCCATGAGGATGACCCGGAAGCCAGCCTCTACCAGTGGCTCGATGTTGCGATTGAAGTTGGCCCAGCCGCTAGCACCAGGGCCAGAACCGTGCAGCATGACAACCGTTTCTTTGCCTTCACCGCAGTCGTTGTAATGAATATTCAGATCCAGCTCGCCGTCTTGGACGCGAACGAATTTGCTGGTGTCTTTTTCAGTAATTGCAGTCACGATTGATTCTCCGTGAAGGTTGTTAGCGCTGAGAGTGCGCACTGATAGAGCCGAAGCCTGCGATCCACTCCGGGATCTCTCGGTAGTAGCGATCAGTTGCGGTGTATGCGCCGTGGGCAGCGAGCGCTGAGAACGCAGCGACCCAGGCCTTGACCTCATGCGTGGATTTGCCGGCCAATTCGGAAAGATGTGCGTTGGGGAGCTGATCCAGATCGCTCAACAGGTCCTGCTCAACAACGTCGAGGAAGTATTGATCCCACTCGGGATTCAGCGGGTGGAGGGTGTTCTGATCTTCGACAAATCGCTCAGCTGCGATGACCACGCGTTGGGTGCGAGCGGTGCGCTCGTCTTCTGGCAGGTTGCGGCCACTGCCCATGAGCCGATCAGCCATCCGGGCATCGACTTTGGCTAACTCCGGAACTGGAGGTTGGTGTGAAAGGCCCCCCGATCCCAGGAACAGCACCCGCTTGTTCAGGGTGCGCGTAAATCGACCGACCGCATCACCCATCAACCTGACTCGCTCGAAGGTAGGCAGAGGCGGGGCCACACAGTTCACGAAGATCGGCAAGACCGGATACTTGTCCAGGCCGCCGAGAAGGAATTCGAGCGGTTGAGCGAAGCCGTGGTCGACCTGCATGCGATACGAAACAGGCATGTCGATGCCATTGCTCAGCAGAGACTCAGCACAAGCTTCAGCGATGGATTTGGGGACAGACAGGGTGCCGGCGAGCGAGCCGAAATCGCCGATGGCTTCTGCCGCCATGCCCAGGCAGAAGGGGGCATGACATCGTAGAAGAAGCCGTTGTAATGGTCTGGAGCGAAAAGCACCACGAGCTCAGGATCGAAAGCGGCGATGCGTGCACGGGCGGCGCGGATCACCTCATCTACTTCATCGAGCACGTTCTTGGGCGGATCGAAATGCCCAATGAGGGGCGTGTGCGATAGGCAATGCAGGTAAGCGTTCATCGATACGAAACCTTTACGTCGTGCCCCAGTGCAGGCCGCCTCGCACTGGGACGGCATGAGCGCTTTCCTCAATGCCTTACGGCAGAGGGGCAGCGCCATGCAGGTAGATTTGTTTTTGTCTGCCTGATCATCATGCACGCTAGAATGCTAGCATGCAAGCTTAGAGATGCCCGCTCATCGTCGTATGGATTCACGCGTTGGGAATGGGTCGCGACGGATGACGAAGCGATTGGTGCGAAAATCTGGTTTACTATCCGAAATGCTAGTATGCAAGCCAGTTAGCGAAATGTTGAATCGCGCACTCAGTCCTAGGAAGATCACACCGATGCAAGTGGCAAACAAGAAGACCGCTATCTATCAGCACATTTTGGAACGCCTACTGAATCGTAGATATGCGTTCGGTGAAAAAATCCTGGTAAAGGAAATCAGCGAGGAAACGGGTGTCAGTCGTCAGCCAATCATGACCGCACTGAACAGCCTGCAGGAGAGGGGCTTTGTCGTGATCACTGCCCAGGTTGGATGTGAGGTTGTGCACCCTACACGTTTGGAAGTTGATGACTTCTACCAAATGTTTGCGAACAACGAAGCGCTTATCGCAGGGCTTGCTGCTGAGCGTGGCTCCCCTGATGATGTGCTGCGTATGTCCGAGATCAACGACAAAATTAGAAGCATCAATCCAGCTCACAGCGATGCTGCCGACAGTTATCGGAATTTGAACGTAGAATTCCATCGCGTGCTGCACTCAATGGCGAAATCGCCAATACTCTCGTCACGCCAAGTAGCAAATTTCGAGCTATCCGACTTTTTCATCGTGCAAACCTGCGGCTTCCAAGTGCACTTGGGGGCTGCTACTGATGAGCATGATGAGATTCTTGCAGCGCTTAAAACCAGGAACAAAAAGGCTGCAGCCAATGCGGCTGCGAGCCATATTCACAGTGTGGCGAAGGATGTCGTATCTAAAATGCCTGAGGCTGAGAAGCTAGCCTCATAGCGGGAAAGCGAACTCAAGCCATAGAGAGTCGCCTTTGGGACCGTTCTTGACCGCGGTCTCACGCATCCACTTGAGCACGACCCCTGACTTCTGATCAAACGCATAGAAGATTTGGGGGCCAACGGCGAATTTACTCAGCCGGTTCCCATCATCGAGGTCACCATGGTCGTAGCGATCATCGGTGACCTGCTTGGTGTAATATCCCACCAAACCCAGCTGAACCTTGGGATTGGACTGCAGCCTGTAGCCAAGCAGGTAGTCGACGTTGAACACGTTGCCCGAGCGATAGTCGGTGTCGTCGTTCTTCGCATTGATGGTGAAGGTCGGTGCAATCGAGACCTCCCAGTTAGGGTGGGGGAACCAGGTTAGGTCAAATTCCTGAGTATAGCTCGCATAGCCTGGCGGGCTATTCGCTAACTTATTACCGTCATAGTTTCCCAATGGGACAAAGGCACTGAATCCCGTTAGCAAGTGCAAGTTTTCGGAAGGCGAGTAGCCGACATATAGAGGGGTAAGGTACAGCTGCCTGAAGCCGGAGTCTGTATCACTGTTTCCGAATGCCTCAACCTTGATCTTGTTCGCTGACCCGATGATTCCGCTGCTGAGAGTAACGCCGCTATCGAATTTCACGTCCCACGTGTGCACCACACGAATAGCTTGAACAAAATTCTCCAAGCTGAACCCTGGGACAGAGGATTTGCCACTGTTGTCTTTAAAGCTATCCGCCTTGTAGTAGGCGGTATAACTGTACAAAGAGGTTTCACCTGGTGGGGGCAGGATTGCCGGAAGAACGGTCTGTACGCCTAGCGGCCAAACGGTATCTCCACTTTCAGTACCGTAACATAGCGAAGAAACGAGCAAAGAGCATCCGAACGCGCTAGCAACGCCGGCGCGTGTTACATAACTTTTCATTATTATTATCCTATGTAATTTTTTACCGCAGGACGTGGGCGCCAATCAGGACGAATGTAACCAACGCAGGTTCGGTCCCGGGGTTTCGCCAAGCATGTATATTGCCTTGCTGCACCACGATGTCTCCGCTCGCGAGCTCCCTGATCTGGCCGTCGTCCAGTTCGAGAATGAGAGGGCCTTTGACCACAATGCCGTAGTCGACTGTCGGAGATGCGTGCATGCCTGGTCGCTCAAGGTCGAAGCATTCATACAGTCCAAGCAGGTGGCGTTGCTGCTCAGCATGGGCCTCCTCGGGATTGAAATCCGAGGACTGGAAGATTGAGTCAGGCGGGAAGCTCACCGCCAGACACTTGGTTTCTCCAGGCTGAGGCAGCAGTGAAGAGCTGGCTTGAACTGGATCGTCAAATGCTTCAGGAAGGGACGGAGATGCCACCGTTTGCCATATTAAAGAAGTAGCGAATCCTGGAATATTTTTGTACTCATGGGTCTGAGGCGCGAAACCGTCGGCTAGGAATACAGCTTTACCATTCTGCGTGCCTGCAACTACTCGTCTCACTTTCATGTTGGATCTCCGACTGAGCGCCGCCCGATCGAGCGGCGCTGCGTTTCAGGTCAGGCTGGGATTGATTACAACGTTGGTGAAACCGCCTTTGCGGTCTGCTATCGCATCCATCGCCTCGTTCACCTGTTCGATGGCGAATACTTCCTGGTCGAATACCGATAGGTCCAAGGTGCCAGCGGCAGCCATTTCAGCCATGTCCTGACCTTCTGCCACAGTGAACCAGAGGGAGCCGATCACGCTGATCTGGAAGCACATGAGTTTGAACATCGGTACTGGCAGGTCCTCAGACATACCCCCGATATCCACCATGCGGCCGCCGCGGCGAAGGGCACCAATTGCGTCAACGGTAAGTTCGTGAGGAGCGCCAGGGCCAACCGCATCAATGAAGACGTCAGCACCGAGCTCATCAGTGTGCTTACGTACCCAATCACCCAGTGGCTCATCGCCGACGGAAATCGTCAAAATACGATCTGGGGCGAGAGCGCGAACTCGCTCCAAGAGTTGGCGGTTACGAGCCATCGCGAAGATTTTTGTAGCCCCCATGGCCAAGGCAAGCAGGACGGCCCCGAGTCCTAGCGTTCCGGTGGCGCCACTGATCAGCACAGACTGACCAGAACACACACCTGCTTTCCGAAGGGCCGAATAGGCGGTGCCGAGATAGCCAAACCGGCATCCTTGCTCGAAGGATATCGCTTCAGGGAGCTTGACCAAGCCCGATGCCGGCGCGGTCATGTATTGGCACAATCCGCCGTAGGGGTAGTCTTCGAAGATTTCTTGGGAGCCTGGGCCAAACCCGAAGTAGCCCTGGAAGGTGAACGCAGTGCAGTTTATGTGCTGACCGCGCAGACAGGCATGACAGGAGCCGCAGCTACGGCCGGGATTCACGTACACGCGGTCTCCGACTTTGATGCCGTGCACGCCTTCTCCCACTTCTTTGACGATGCCGGCAGCATCCAAACCGTAAACCGCCGGCAGCTTCGGAAGCGGGAGGTAGGGGAACCAAGTGGAGTAGCTCTCGATGACATTGCGAAGGTTAGGTACCAAGTTGCAAGCCTTCACCTCTACCACCACGTCATGTGCACGGGGTCTCAGGGACCTCGATCGAGTCGAGTTGGAAGGTCGGACCAACCTTATGAAGGCGGGCAGCTTTCATCATGCTCATTTCTATTTTCCTTATTTTCATTGGGCCAGAGGCCGTGGGCACTGAACAGAAGGGAACCCCTCCAGCTCGCGATAGCGAAAGGGTTTATCTGTCTGGGAAAACGAGTCGGAGAAGGTTGCCTCGATGGCAGCCATTGGAGGATCTCGTCACATGCCGGCGTGACAAGAGGGGCGATGAGTCTTTGCACGCAATGCTGACCATGATGGGCACCGCTTGTTTGTAGTTATGGATTTATCATGCCTCACTGGAATGCTAGCATGCAAGAGGCATTTCGACAGATGGAAGATCACCTGGGCGGGAACTTTACAACGCCTAGACCTGCTGATCACGTAGTCAGGTGCCTGAGTAATTCCTAGCTAGGCGCTGAGCTGGGGTTGGAGAAGACGCGGCGTAACAGCGATGACCGGCTCTGTCTCAGCACCAATCGGCTAGGGGAGGAGAAAGTGGTGTGAATTTGAGTGCTCTGGTAGGAGTCGAATCGCCGGAAAGCCCCGCCAGTAGGGCCTTGTAAACTAGTTTTTTTCACTGTAAACCACAGTGGTTTACAGTGAAAAAAACAGGTTTACACCGCTGCCCTAAAGGGACCTCGTGGGTGCCTCTTAAAGCAGGATCGTCCTGATGGAATTATGAGCTGGTCGTCGCGCTGACAACCATCGCGAGTGGTTTTGGATCGAGTATCTCGATGTCCTGGCGCAGCGCAAAGCTGTACTCGTTCAGCAAGCTGTGGTTCGAGTAGACGGGGTTCAGCGACGCGGGACACACGATTCTCCGTGTAGGGCTGCTCACCAGATGGGCCTTCTGAGGTCCGGCAGCGGTTGGTAAGGTGGGCGTCTGCCGCCACCTTGAATTGACAGTGCTCAAAAATTTGGGTTGAGCTCATCTCACAATTTCGATGACCTTCATGTCCTTTAGCTTAGCTTTGAGCACAAGGTTCTCTTCCAGCAACACCTCATTGAGTGATGCTAGTCGTGCTATTTTCGCCCGAAGCTCCGCTATTTCTGAGCGATATCCAGCGCCTTTATTACGTTCGGCAGTCAACTCTTGATGTTTTGAATCACGCGTAGCACGGCTTGAGCGCCCTTGAGCATCGCGGATCGCCTCCGCAATTCTGGGGTACTGGTTGTGAATTAACGCTGTTGAGACGCCCGCCTCGCGAGCTACTGCCGCGATACTGAGCTTGGTCTCGCCAGTGTGGGCGCGGCCCTTTTTGATACGACTGAGGGCTAGCTTCAGATCCTTTTCACGATCCGCAGCCGGCTTGTAGTTGTTCACAGCCTTCGTCTTAGGCTTCACGAAATCAGATCCTGTGGCATTCCGAGTTGGGTTAATACTTCTTGGCTGCGGCTGAGGTCGCGCTCTACACGTCGGCGACCAGACTCGCCGATGTCAGTGCAGTTTCTCAAATCTTTGAGATCGTTATAAAGACGCTGGTACATCGGCGCATGAGACGGTCCGATGACCGAATGATCACAACCACTACAGCGAGTGCGCTCAATGGTGTTGCCGATGCAGGCATCACTATCTGCAGTGCACCATGCATGTCCATTGCTGCGGATGCAAGTGCTTTCAGCGATGGATTTGATCATCGCAGCATGGTCTTTAAATATCAGTAGATTATGTGGTTCCCTCTGCCATTTTTTAATAGCCAATCCGTATCCTCCTGCCAGGCTCTCACCCTCTATCCAGCCACTTACAGTGGTGATTTTTATATCTACCAGTTCGTCTTGAATTTCGTCATAAAGGTCAAGATCCAGATGCTGTCCCCAGGTATCATCCATCGCATAACCCAAGGACATATCTAAAGTCCAATGAGCAAAATGTTCCTTGAGATAGCGTAAGTCGCCAAATTTGCTATGCGCGACGTAGTTTGCGAACTTGCGACGAAATTGATGGCTGGTAAGGTTCCAGCTAAGTCCGCAATTTTTGGCGAATGCTTGTAGGTTTTTTTGCCAACCTGCGAGGGTAAGTGTGCGGACTCTCAATTTTCCAGTCCTGTCGATGCTCAGAAATAGCGAGTTTCGGTGCTTCTCTGCCTCAGCGATTTGCGCGTGGTGTGGGTTGATACGATATAGCCGAACAATTTCCTCAGCGATCAATGCGCGGTAAGGCGTGGACCAGCGTTCCATGGCGCGCAGGGCAAGTACGCCTACTTCTGGGATCATCCATTTAATTATCCCTGCATCAGTTTTTTCGGATTTGGAGCGCATCCAATGATATATCGTACCTTCATCGTCCTCGGTGCAGTGATGCGAACCTATCTGCAAATT
The DNA here is from genome assembly GCA_041071465.1 of Pseudomonas putida. Taxonomy (NCBI): domain Bacteria; kingdom Pseudomonadati; phylum Pseudomonadota; class Gammaproteobacteria; order Pseudomonadales; family Pseudomonadaceae; genus Pseudomonas; species Pseudomonas putida. Next base: position 3,903,096 of record CP163498.1, read on the forward strand.
ACATAGCTCATGATTTCGACAGCCTGAAGTGCTTGCAAGCACAATGTAACAGGCGGTGCGTAGACTATTTAGCGATTTTGACAGCCTCATTATTCCGCCGCTCCAACCTTTAGCCTTCAGGTACCGTGTCTTAGCAAGATTGAGACCTCCGTGAGTACGACCCTTCCACTCTACTGCCAAGACATCAAGTTCGTCACGGAGATCAAGTATTATTTTGCTGTTTTCTAATTGCTGATACGCATGCGAGAAGAGTGTGCAAAATACATCATCTGGGATGAGCGGAGTTGCGCCTCCGCGAGATTTTCCTGCGCTGCCTGATAGTATAAATGCGGAGGTGTCGGGCCATGGATGCTGTGGCATTGGTTGGTCAGTAAACTGGCTTAGTTCGTAGATGACTTCAACCGATGTAAAAAATCCCGAATTTGCATTGCGATCTTTGTAAGTGGTGGCATAGTTTTGGGTGATTATAGGTGATATTTCGGATAGCTTGGAGATCTTAAGTTTTTCCAAGTACCGAAAGAATGGGAGTGAGTGCTCAAAGGCGACCCGTGTTGTGCCGCCCTTGGGTCGCGCTGAACCGATACGACCCCGCATTATGTGCCGGTACATCATCGCTTTCATCACTGTGCGGAAAGCTAATGGCACATTGTCAAAGTTTATTTTCCTCCTGCTGTCAGGGACATTACTTGGCTGGTCACGTAGATGCCAGATGTTATCTCCGTACCGGCTAATTGTGGTCCACTGTCCATTTATTTTGGTTGCGGCTATGATTAGACTATCGCGTTCCGATTCAAGTAGTCCAAGTGTATCGATAGGCTGGCCGGGGAAGGATTTAAGTTTGATCACATCCAGGGTAGAGTGGCTCATGAGAAAATCTCCAGGCTTCCAACAAGGTCTACTGACCAGAACGGGTGCGGTTGAGACCTAGCGTGCTCACGTGTAGCATCAATCATCGATGCTTTAAAGATTTTACGACGCAATCCTTCAGCAACGATATAGTCGTCAATCAAGCGAGGGATATGACTGTAATCTCGGGCCCAGCGGCGTTTGTCCATTCGTGAGCGTTCTGCTAGAACCCGAAAGTAGAAGCTGAATAATTTATATAGGTCCTGAGAAGTCACTGCGTAATGTTTGCACCGCAAGCAACTCATGAAGTTCATGCAAGTCGCACCTTCTCGCTTTGGTGCATATTGGCCATTGACTGGGTCAGCGCAGCGGCCGGTAGGGGTTTCCTTATAAGTCGCACCAATGGTAGCGGTCAGTAATTCATTTACTAATATGCCTCCCATGAATTGCCAGTTTCGGCGACTATCTTCTCCAGGCGCCAGATAGTTTTGATCGGTTACGCGTGGGGTGTTGCCGAGGGCAGCTGCCGTGATTAAGAGATCCCCATTTGATAGTTCGAAGATGCGGTTTGCGAAAGTTTTCCGCAGTCGCGAAATGTTGATACGCAGTGGTTTTCCGTTACTATCCTTAAGAGAGTAGTTTTTAACAAGCAGGTCTATCGATTTGTGTAATGCCATGCTTGTTAGTGCTGTGACTTGTCCGGTTGAAGCGTTGGCGCGACTGCGATATAACCACACACGCCCCTTATACTCATCCGGAGCCTCTGAATCTAGTGGCTCTGTCAGGGCCATGACTCGACGGATAAGATTTTCTACGCTATTTTTCACGCTGAACATGGATTCAAGCCGAAGTTTTGTGTTCGCTTTCACCCTAAGAGCCACTCTGCTGTGGGTGTGGCCGCGTCGCTTCCATAAAACTAAGAATGCGGTGTTCTCTTTCGGATGTGGGTGCAAGCAGTTGCGGTCCATTTCCAGCAAGGGGGTAGTATTGCGTCCGGTATGGAGTGCTATTGCTAGTAGTGCGAATGATAAAAGGTTCGCTGTAATGCTAGTATCCACCATCCAAATTGGTCCAATGGCTTCTTGTAGCGCTTTTGTGAAATCCTTTCGTTCTCGCTTTGATAGTGCAGTTGCGCTCTTGTATTTTCGGGAGTTGTTCGGGAATGGATTTTTCGGAAAAGTAGCATTGTCGCCGGTGCTGATGAGGGGGAATACCCTACGCAGTCCAAGCGCTCTGAGTACTGCCTTCGCTTTGGCGTAATATTCTTTTTGGGATGTGGTTGTAATAGCTAATTTTTTTAGATAGTGCAGGTAACCATCGATAAGATTTCTATCTATATCTGAGGGTGTAAGCTTTCGTCTAATGGCTTTTGCCCTGAGGGAGCAGTATTCTAGGAAGCTGCGTAGTCCAGTGTGGCAGTATGCACTGATGGTTGAGGTCGATATGATGTTGTCTTGACCCGCCAGAAAGCGCTCAATTTGGCGTTGACACGCATAAGTGATGGTATCTATTTTGACGCCATACCATGGTGTGAAATCAAAGCTTCGACTGCCGATTGCGTTACGCTTGAAATTGACTATGGTATTTTTCGGTGGGATAGATTCCGATGGTATTATTGTTTTTCTTTCTGTGGCGAGAGCGCGCTCATCTTCTGGAGTGCTCAGCTCAGTCCTAATGAATGTTTTTCGCCTACCCATTAGTCGTCTTCCGTCATTTCGCTTAACTCATCATCATATGCCAATATCGCCTCATCTACCATTTCATTGACAAGGTGCAGGTAAACCATTGTGGTATGAACTGAGCTGTGGCCAAGTTGACGTTGAAGGAATACTAGCGGATCAATTCCATTTTGAGGGTTGCGCCGAAGATTAACGAGGGTGTGAGTTGCGTAAGTATGTCGTAGCATATGTGTATTGACTTTGATTCCGGCCTTCTTTCCAATGTCGGCAATGATCCGATTTAAGCTTTTTCCGTCGCTTCCAAAAGGTTCCCCCAACTGGTTGAGAAGTAATGTCTTTTGGTTGTTTTTCAGTGATGCTCGCTCTCCGCGAATTTTGGAGGCATAGTGGTGAAGCTCTTTCATGAATTTCCGACTGAAATGTATATGCCTCGCCTTGTTACCCTTGGTTTCCATACCGCTGCCGTCGTAAGGATCGAGTCGAATACGAAGATTTCGCTCGGTTCGGTTAGCCTTGTCAGGATCGAAAATATAAGTCAGTGGGAAAGTTGCAAGTTCGTTGCGGCGGAGGCCGGTGTGTAGTGCTAACCTAATCATGACTCGGTGATGCTGATTTTCCGATGCAGAAAGAAGAGACCTGATTTCGGTCATGCCTAAAAATTTCGGAGGATTCTTGTGGTGGCGGGGCATTACATCTTTTGCTAGCGACTTGCCACCCTTGACGGAAATATGCTGAAGGAAGCTCGTAGTGCGCTGTACAAACCGCTCCTCATAACTAAAAGGCAGGCGCTCTATCCAGCCATTTTTAAGCGCGAACTCGTAGAAACTGCAAATATACGTCAGGCGTTGCCGTGTAGTTGTCTTTGCTAATCCGCATGTGTGCAAGCAATAATCTCGATAAGCAGCTACAAGGCTCTTAGCGTCACCACGATCTACTTCTCGCCAATCAAGTTCATGCACCTGCAAAAAACTGAAAAAGTCGAATATTGCTCGTCCGGTATTGGGCCAAGAGTTTCGGGAACCTATGCTCCCGCGAAGCAGGTAGTGACGAAGGAACTGATTAGCCTCGGTGCAACTGGCCATTGAGTCCCAAAGCAGAATGGGAAACCCGGGGTAAGGACGCCCTGCGATCAAGAAATCCTCAGTACTCCATACAAGCTCCATCTGCATCCCTCCGTGCATTAGCCTTGTGATGGGGCGCTGCTCCCCACCTCCTCAAAAAGGTCTAATATGCAAATAGCACAACGATGTAACGGTTGCTACGTACCGGATCATACGCTTGTCATCATCGCTTCATCCCACCTGCTTAGGCTGAAGGCGATACCCACGAAGACAAAATGAGCAAAGAGGACGCAGGGCTATGGATGAATATCAGGAAGAACTACTCGAAACCCAGGCTTATGAACTGGACACCCCGGAACCGGCCGACGATGCCACCGAGCTTTAACCCGCCCGGCGCTGGCTGCGGCGGAACTCCCCCGGCGTGAGGCCCGTCCAGCGCTTGAACGCGCGCTGGAAGGCCTCGGCTGAAGCAAACCCCAACAGATAGGCAATCTCGCCAAAGGCCAGCTCCGTGTCACGGATGTAGGTCTCTGCCAGGTCGCGCCGTGTTTCGTTGAGCAGGTCGCGAAACCGCGTGCCTTCCTCGGCGAGTTTGCGACGCAAGGTCCAGGTTGGCAGCTGCAGGTGCAGCGCCACTTCTTCCAGGTCCGGTTCACGGCCACCATTGAGCAGCGGGCCCAGCAGATGGGTGATGCGCTCGCCCAGGCTGCGTACCCGTGTGCGCTGTAGCAACTCTGCTTCGCACAGTTGCAGCAGGTGCTGCCAGGTGCTCGGGCAGTGCCTGGGGTTGGCTAGTTGCAGTGTTGCGCGGCTTAGCCGCAGTTGATTGGCTTCGGCCGTGAATTGCACTGGCGTGCTGCACAGCGCCTGATAGCGCGCAGCATAGGCGGGGGCGGAAAATTCGATGCTAAGGCGTTCTGCCTGTATCGCCATGCCGGCCAGGTCGGCAAGTTGCGCCAGCCAGCCGGCAAGCAGTGAATCGACCACGAAGCGGTTGTAGGCGTTGTAGGGGCTGATGGAATAGAAGCGCAACCAAGCGCCCTGGGCATCTTCCACGAAGCTGGAACGGCCACGGTAGTTGGCCGCGTACAGGGGCTCGAAGCGCAGCAGCGTGCGCGCCGCCTCGCCCAGGGTGGGGGCCTGGGCGGCGGTTACTCCGGCCAGGCCGGCATGTGCCAGGCGGCTCAAGCGCCCCATGTGCAGGCCGAGTGCGGCTTCGCCGCTCAGCTCGATGGCTGCGTGGCCCAGGTGCATGTAGCGGGGGATCGACAAGCGCGCGCCGGCTTCGGCAAGGCGTGGGGCATCCAGGCCATAGCGCAGCAACAGGGGCTCGGGGTCATGACCCCGCTCGCGCAGGGCTTCGGTCAGCGGCTGGACAAAGCCTACTGAAAGGTCGCCGAGGCGTACGCGGGGGCGGGCCATGGGCCTACAGCCACAGGTTCAGCAGGCGGGCGCCATGGCTAGGAGTACCCGCCAGCAGTTCACCCGACTGGCGGGCAAAGCCCTGGCCGTCGCTGGCCTGTTCCCAGAACTGCCCGCGCATGAACACGCTCATGCTGCTGACGCCGGCCCCGGCTGCCTCGGTCAGGCGCTGCCAGGCGTTCTGCTCGCTGACTTCGCCACGTTGCAGGGCCAGCCCAGCGGTGGCCTCCTGGTGGCGATTGCCACGCCATGGCGCTTCCCAGCTGCCTTTGCCGCTCAGGAACACCGGGTTGGCGATCAGCTGTACTGCTTGCTGTGCCAGTTGTTGGTGGTTTTCCGGGTACCAGCTGTCACTGCCCACCAGTACCCCCAGGCGCCCGGCGGGAGTCTGCACGACTTGCAGCGGGTGCTGGCGGCCGTCGTGGACATAGCGACGCATTTCACTGTCAGGGTATTGCTGGCGTTGGGGCTGGCCCAGTAGCGAGCCGTCGCCGGCAAACACCACGCTGCTGTTGAACAGCGGACCACGGCCGGCATGCAGCACGCCTTGTTTCACGTAGGGTTCGGGCAGCACGATCGAGCCGGCCACCAAGGTGACGCCAAACTCCTTGGCAAGGCCGCCGAACAGTTGCTGGTAGTCTGCGGCCATCTGCTCGGCCTTCATGCGCAGGTGCGCATCGGCACGCCAGTCGTCGCCGTCGGCGCCAAGCATGGCCAGGCCGTAGCGCAGCGGGTTGCTTAGCTCCAGCCATTGTTGAGCCTCGCGGCTCTGAGTGACCTGGTACAGCTCGTTTTTCTCACCGCGCGCCCACAACCAGGTACCGATGTGCTCTGGCAGCACCACCACCGTGCGTGGGCCCACCAGCCCTTGGGCTCGGGCTTGCTCCAGGTAAGCGGCGAGCTTGCGGTGCAGGCGTTGCAGGTTCTGGTAGTCGCCTGGGTAAAGCAGCGGCTCCACACCGAGCAGGTTGCCATGCTCGCCCGGCACGCCATGGTTGAGTGCCAACTCGATGCGCAGGTCGGACAGGTAGTGGCCTTCCGGGCGCTGTTGAGTCCAGAAACCGTAGCCGCAAAGCGCGGCGATCATCACCAGCGCCAGGGCGCTTGCCAGGAGTTTTCGCATGAAGCAGTACGGCACCTTGGACAGTGAGGGTCCCCTAGGTTAGTCGCGCTGTATGCCAGGATCAATAACTTGTCAGTTTCGATCATTGAGCCAATTCAAACGGCTGTTTAATGTCGCTGACAGACAAACGACGGGCCCCGCCGACCAGTGAGGTGCCCGCATACCGTGATCACGCCACCAGGGGACCTTTCCATGGCCGCCGACCGCTACCCGCACCTGCTTGCTCCGCTGGACCTAGGCTTTACCACCTTGCGCAACCGTACCCTGATGGGTCGATGCACACCGGCCTCGAAGAACGCCCCGGTGGTTTCGAGCGCATGGCCGCGTACTTTGCCGAGCGCGCCCGGGGTGGCGTTGGCTTGATGGTCACTGGCGGCATCGCGCCCAATGATGAAGGCGGGGTGTATTCCGGCGCGGCCAAGCTCAGCACCGAGGAAGAGGCTGACAAGCACCGCATCGTCACCGAGGCGGTGCACGCCGCCGGTGGCAAGGTCTGCCTGCAGATCCTGCATGCCGGGCGCTATGCCTACAGCCCACGGCAAGTGGCGCCTAGCGCGATCCAGGCGCCGATCAACCCGTTCAAGCCCAAGGAGCTGGACGAGGCGGGCATCGAGAAACAGATTGCCGACTTCGTCAATTGTGCGGCGTTGGCCCAGCGCGCCGGTTACGACGGTGTCGAGATCATGGGGTCGGAAGGCTACTTCATCAACCAGTTCCTCGCCGCCCACACCAACCACCGCACCGATCGCTGGGGCGGCAGCTATGAAAACCGCATGCGCCTGGCCGTGGAAATCGTCAGCCGGGTGCGTGGTGCGGTAGGGCCGAACTTCATCATCATCTTCCGCCTGTCGATGCTCGATCTGGTCGAGGGTGGCAGCACCTGGGACGAAATCGAGCTGCTGGCCAAGGCTATCGAGCAGGCCGGTGCGACCCTGATCAACACCGGCATCGGCTGGCACGAAGCGCGTATCCCGACCATCGCCACCAAGGTGCCGCGTGCGGCGTTCAGCAAAGTCACCGCCAAACTGCGCGGTGTGGTGAACATTCCGCTGATCACCACCAACCGCATCAATACCCCGGAAGTGGCCGAGGCGGTGCTGGCCGAGGGGGATGCCGACATGGTCTCGATGGCTCGACCGTTCCTCGCCGACCCGGATTTCGTCAACAAGGCCGCCGCTGGCCGAGCCGACGAAATCAACACCTGCATTGGCTGCAACCAGGCCTGCCTGGACCACACCTTTGGCGGCAAGCTGACCAGTTGCCTGGTCAACCCGCGTGCCTGCCACGAAACCGAACTCAACTACTTGCCTGTGCGCGCGGTGAAGCGTATCGCCGTGGTCGGCGCCGGGCCGGCAGGCCTGGCGGCGGCCACCGTGGCGGCCGAGCGGGGCCATGCCGTGACCCTGTTTGACGCCGCCAGCGAAATCGGTGGCCAGTTCAACGTGGCCAAGCGGGTGCCGGGCAAAGAAGAATTCTTTGAAACGCTGCGTTACTTCCGCAACAAGGTCAAAAGCACGGGCGTGGAGCTGCGCCTGAATACTCGCGTCGATGTGCAGGCACTGGTGGAGGGTGGCTTTGATGAAATTATCCTGGCCACCGGTATCGCCCCGCGTACCCCAGCCATTCCGGGTGTGGAGCATGCCAAGGTGCTCAGCTACCTGGATGTGTTGCTCGAGCGCAAGCCGGTGGGCAAGGCTGTCGCGGTGATTGGCGCGGGAGGCATTGGCTTTGATGTGTCCGAGTACCTGGTGCACCAGGGCGTGGCCTCCAGCCAGGACCGTGACGCATTCTGGAAAGAGTGGGGCATCGATACCCATCTTGAGGCACGCGGTGGGGTGGCCGGGATCAAGGCCGAGCCGCATGCCCCGGCACGGCAGGTTTACCTGTTGCAGCGCAAGAAGTCCAAGGTGGGTGATGGCCTGGGCAAGACGACCGGCTGGATTCACCGCACCGGGTTGAAGAACAAGCGGGTGCAGATGCTCAACAGCGTCGAGTACCTGGGTATCGACGATGCCGGTTTGCACATTCGCGTGGCGGACGGCGAGCCGCAGGTGTTGCCGGTGGACAACGTGGTGATCTGCGCCGGGCAGGAACCGCTGCGCGAGTTGCAGGACGGGCTGGTGGCGGCGGGGCAGTCGGTGCACCTGATTGGTGGCGCGGATGTGGCGGCCGAGCTGGACGCCAAGCGGGCGATCAACCAGGGGTCGCGATTAGCGGCTGAGCTTTGAATGGGCAGGGGCCGCTTCGCGGCCCTTTTCGCGACCAAGGCCGCTCGCACAAGGATCGCGTAACCTTTCGCTTCGTCCATCCCTGTAAACTGCGGCCATGCCTGTATTCGACCTTCCTCAAGCCCCCTGCAACGCCTGGATCTGCCTTGGCTGGCAACCGCACAGGTCGAAGCCGCCATCCTGCGTCTGGACCTGATCGACCCGCTGATCAGCGGCAACAAGTGGTTCAAGCTACGCCATCACCTGGATCAGGCCAGTGCCGATAACGCCCCCGGGCTGATCAGCCTCGGCGGTAACCATTCCAACCACCTGCACGCCCTGGCCGCCGCTGGCAAACGCTTCGGCTTCGCCACTGTCGGCCTGCTGCGCGGTCACGCCCAGGACACGCCAACCGTGCGTGACCTGCAGGCGCTGGGCATGGCGCTGCACTGGTTGGGCTATGGCGGCTACCGCGCACGCAACGAGCCCGGTTTCTGGGGCCCCTGGCAGGCACGTTACCCAGGCTGGCACTGCATCCCCGAAGGCGGTGGCGGGCAAGCTGGCGCGCAGGGCTGCGCGCTGATCATGCAGCAGGCGCAGGCGCAAATTGCGACGCTGGGGTGGTCGGGCTACGACGCCTGGTGGCTGGCTGCTGGAACGGGTACTACCTTGGCCGGCCTGGTGCTGGCCGAGGCGGGGGCACATGCGGTACATGGCGCACTTGCCGTGCCCAGGGCTCATGGTGTGCCGGAGACGGTAGCTGCATTGGCCGGCACGCTTGGTTACCAGCTACACGACGCCTGCCGTGGTGGTTTCGGCAAGTTCGACGATGAACTGCTGGCCTTCATTGCCGAGTGCGAGCAACACACGGGGGTGCCGTTCGAAGCGCTCTACACCGGCAAGGCCCTGCTGGCCCTGCGTAATCAGGTCGCTGCCGGGCTGTTCACGCCCGGCAGCCGCCTGATATTCGTCCACACAGGTGGCCTGCAGGGCCGGCGCGGTTACTTGTAGGGCAGCATGCGCAACAGTGTATTGTCGCGCTGAACATAGTGGTGGTACAGCCCGGCCAGTGCGTGCAGGCCGATCAGCCAGTAGCCCCAGCTGCCGATACGTTCATGCCAGCCCTTGATGAACTTGGCCTGGTCCGGGTTCGGGCCGATCAGGTGTGGCAGTTCCAGGCCGAAGAACGGCACCGGTTTGTCGGCGGCGCTGAGGATCAGCCAGCCGGCCAGCGGCAGGCCGATCATCAGCAGGTAAAGCGCCAAATGCATCAGGTGTGCAAGGCCGGTTTGCCAGGCTGGCGGCTTGGGCACGATGGGCGGGGTCGGGCGGCTCAGGCGCATGGCCAGGCGCAGCCAGACCAGTACGAACACGCTGAGCCCGAGCATGAAGTGCAGGTCCTTCATCAGGTTGCGTTCGGCGCTGTCCTTGGGGAACAGGCCACGCAGTTCGATAAGGGCGTAGACAGCGGCCAGCAGTACCAGCATCAGCCAATGCAGGGCGATGGACAGGCGTGCGTAATGGGTCGCGGGGGTGGATGAAACCATGATCGGTCCTCGTCATCAGGTCGGAATGGCGCTCTTGCTGGCGCTCAGGTACCACTGTAAAGGTTACCGGGAACAAATCTTTGCGCTGGGTCTGTGAAAATTGTGTTGCCTGCACCGGCCTTTTTAACGGGCGACATCATGCCTCGGGTAAAAATGGCCAATTGTCAGCCACCAGAAACACCCGCTCCACCTCCTGCCATACACCATCACCCGCCTGCTCCAACCTCACCAGCAACTGTGCCGGCGCTTGCCGCTCCAGCACATGCAACCATGCCGCAAATTGCTCCACCGTCCAGCATTCGCCTGCTTCGACCCGCGCCGGTGCCAGCCAGGCATGCCGCTGCAGCGGCTGCCAATGCTCACCCTCTGCCATCTCCCAGTCCCGCCGTCGCACCCAGCGCCCGCGCAAGTGCTGCGGGTTGGCCCCGGCGGGTGGCTCGGCATGCCCAGGCAACGGATAGAACAGATAGCCGCCCAGCCATACATGGGCCTGCACCTGCTCAACCCCCAGCGTGGCCAACAGCTCGCGGCTGTGCGCGCCCTTGGACATGGGCAACTGGTGCCCGGCCAGATGCGCAAGCTTGGTCCCCAACCGGTCATGGCAGCCTGGGCCCAGCCAGGTGTGCGGGTTGAGCCCGCCGCCTTCAGGGCCCAGGTACAGCTTGATCGCCAGTTCCAGGTGGTGTACGCCGTCGCCGTCGCGCAGTACCACGTCCAGCTCGCCCAAGGTGCGCCCGCCGTCGCGAATCGCCAGGTTGGCCGCCAGTAGTTCGATGCCCGGCGCCTGGCCCAGGGCGAATTGCCACAGGCGTTCGTAGTAATGCCCCAGGCGCCGGCTGCCCAGTTTCGCCAGCCATTCGCGCAACGGGCGGTCGTCGTCATCCAGCCCGCGCAACCACTGTTCAAGGCGTTGTGGCTGCTGCGCCCACAGGCTGCCTGCCAGCGGGTGGCGCTGGGGGCAGGGCGGGGCGCTGAGCAGTGGCGGCGACAGCAGGGCCCAGGCCAAATCGCGCACGGCGGGGCGCTGCAATTGTCGGGGCAGGTCTTGGAGCAAGGTGAATGGCGTCATCCTGCGAGCATAGCCGGTTTGCCGCTGCCCGGTGCTTTCGCCCATAATCGGCGCATCGTCACCCGCCGCAGAGCCTCGCAGGAGCCCCATGGAGCAATTTCGCAATATCGGTATCATCGGTCGCCTTGGCAGCTCGCAGGTGCTCGACACCATTCGCCGACTGAAAAAATTCCTCCTCGATCGCCACCTGCACGTGATCCTCGAGGACACCATCGCCGAAGTGCTGCCTGGCCATGGCCTGCAAACCTCCACCCGCAAGCTGCTGGGCGAGGTCTGCGACCTGGTCATCGTGGTCGGCGGCGACGGCAGCCTGCTGGGCGCTGCCCGTGCCCTGGCCCGGCACAACATTCCGGTGCTGGGCATCAACCGTGGCAACCTGGGCTTCCTCACCGACATCCGCCCCGACGAGCTGGAAGAGAAGGTCGCCCAGGTGCTCGATGGCCACTACCTGGTAGAAAACCGCTTCCTGCTGCAGGCCGAGGTGCGCCGCCACCACGAAGCCATCGGCCAGGGTGATGCGCTGAACGACGTGGTGCTGCACCCCGGCAAGTCCACGCGCATGATCGAGTTCGAGATCTACATCGACGGCCAGTTCGTCTGCAGCCAAAAGGCCGACGGCCTGATCGTCGCCACCCCCACCGGCTCCACCGCCTATGCGCTGTCGGCCGGTGGGCCGATCATGCACCCCAAGCTCGACGCTATCGTGATCGTGCCGATGTACCCGCACACCCTGTCGGGGCGGCCGATCGTGGTCGATGGCAACAGCGAGCTGAAGATCGTGGTCTCCAAGGACCTGCAGATCTACCCGCAGGTGTCCTGTGACGGCCAGAACCACTTCACCTGCGCCCCCGGCGACACCATCACGGTGAGCAAGAAACCGCAGAAACTGCGCCTGATCCACCCGTTGGACCACAATTACTACGAGGTCTGCCGCACCAAGCTGGGGTGGGGCAGCCGCCTGGGGAGCAGGGACGACTGATGTTCGATCCGGCGCGAAGTTTCGACATCATCGGTGACGTGCACGGCTGTGCGCTGACCCTTGAACGCCTGCTCGACACTCTCGGATACAAGCGCGTGGCCGGCGTGTGGCGCCACCCGCGACGCCAGGCGTTGTTCCTCGGTGATATCGTCGACCGTGGGCCGCGTATCCGCGAGGCGCTGCACATCGTCCACGACATGGTCGAAGCCGGCCAGGCGTTCTGCATCATGGGCAACCACGAGTACAACGCCCTGGGCTGGGTGACCCCGGCGCTGCCCGGCAGCGGCAAGGCCTATGTACGTGAACACACGCCACGCCATGCCCGGCTGATCGATGAAACCCTGACCCAATTCGCCCACCACCCCGGCGACTGGCACGACTTCGTCAACTGGTTCTACCAACTGCCACTGTTCGTTGACGCTGGGCGTTTCCGCCTGGTGCACGCCTGCTGGGACCCGCGCCTGATCGAGCCGCTGCGCCAGCAATACCCCGACGGGCGCATCGATGAACACTTCATCCAGGCTTCGGCGGTCAGCGGCAGTTTTGCCGACACCGTGTGCAACCGCCTGTTGCGCGGTACCGACATGCGCCTGCCGGACGGCTTGACCCTGACTGGCGGTGATGGCCTGACCCGGGCGTTCTTCCGCACCAAGTTCTGGGAAGAAGACCCGCAAACCTATGGCGACATCGTGTTCCAGCCCGATGCCCTGCCCGCGGAGGTGGCCAGTACCCCGCTCAGCCACAGCCAGAAGAACGCCTTGCTGCGCTATGACGAAGACGAGCCGCTGCTGTTCGTTGGCCATTACTGGCGCAGCGGCCGCCCGGCGCCGATCCGCGCCAACCTGGCCTGCCTGGACTACAGCGCCGTGCTCTACGGCAAGCTGGCCGCCTACCGGCTGGATGATGAAACCCGCATCGACCCGCACAAGTTCGTCTGGGTCGACGTCGACCGCCCACAGGCCAACCAATGAACATTATCGAAGTGATGCGCCTGCCGCTGTCGGTCGACCTCAGCGGCTTCGTTCACCTGCTGCAGCGCCTGCAGGTGCCACACCGGGTCAGCGAGGAGGGCGATGCCCAGGTCCTCTGGGCCCCCGATACCCTGGCCCAAGACGTGCTGCAGCTGTACCAGCGCTACCCCGACGGCAACGCCGACCTCGAACTTGCACAGGCCCCTGTGGGAGCGGGCCTGCCCGCGAATCAGCCCCGCACAACCCTCCCTGGTAGAACAAGCCAAAGCCTGCAAGGTCACCACCCTCACTCTGCTGCTGTGCTTCATTGTCGCCGGCCTCACCAGCCTGGGTGACAACTTCACCACCATCAGCTGGTTCACTTTCCTCGACTTCCGCGTCCAGGGCGACTACCTGTACTTCAGCTCGCTGGCGCAAAGCCTGGACGAAGGCCAGTGGTGGCGCCTGGTATCGCCCATGCTGCTGCATTTCGGCGTGCTGCACCTGGCCATGAACAGCCTGTGGTACTGGGAGCTGGGCAAGCGCATCGAGCTGCGCCAAGGGCCCTGGATGCTGCTGGGCCTGACCCTGTTGTTCAGCCTGGTTTCCAACCTGGCCCAGCACTACACCAGCGGGCCAAGCCTGTTTGGCGGCCTGTCCGGCGTGCTGTACGGCCTGCTCGGGCATGTGTGGCTGTTCCAGTGGCTGGCGCCCAACCGTTACTTCAACCTGCCCAAGGGTGTGCTGGTGATGATGCTGATCTGGCTGGTGGTGTGCCTGACCGGTGTGGTCGGCACCCTCGGCCTTGGCCAGATCGCCAATGCCGCCCACGTCGGCGGGCTGCTCATCGGATGCCTGACCGGGCTCTTGGGTGGGGCGCTGGCCCGGCGTAAACTGTCGGCTTGAATCAGGAGACTGTATGTCCACTTTCGCGCAAATGATTGAAAACATCACCCCGGAAATCTACGAGAGCCTGAAACTGGCCGTGGAAATCGGCAAATGGTCGGATGGCCGCAAGCTCACTGCCGAGCAGAAAGAGCTGTCGCTGCAGGCGGTCATCGCCTGGGAAATGAAAAACTTGCCTGAAGACCAGCGTACCGGCTACATGGGCCCGCAGGAATGCGCATCGAAGTCCGCGCCGATCGCCAACATTCTGTTCAAGTCGGACTCGGTACATTGATCGAACTCGCTCGTGGCTCGTTGAGCAAAATGGCGGTAAGCCTGCAGGCGCCGGTGGTGCAGTACAGCTTCTGCCTGGATGACACACAGGTGCCGGTCAACCCGCTGATCGGCCAGCGTCTGCGCCTGGAATACCTCGGCGCCATTCACTGCAGCCATTGCGGCAAGCGCACCAAGACCAGCTTCAGCCAGGGTTACTGCTACCCCTGCATGACCAAGCTGGCCCAGTGCGACGTGTGCATCATGGCCCCGGAAAAATGCCACTACGACGCCGGCACCTGCCGCGAACCGTCGTGGGGTGAACAGTTCTGCATGACCGACCACGTGGTCTACCTGGCCAACTCTTCGGGGATCAAGGTCGGCATCACCCGCGCCACCCAGTTGCCCACCCGTTGGCTCGACCAGGGTGCCAGCCAGGCCCTGCCGATCATGCGCGTGGCTACTCGTCAGCAGTCGGGCCTGGTCGAAGACGTGCTGCGCAGTCAGGTGCCGGACCGCACCAACTGGCGTGCGCTGCTCAAGGGCGACGCCGAGGTGCTCGACCTGCCGGCCATCCGCGAGCAGATCTTCGATGCCTGCGCCGACGGCCTGCGCGAGCTGCAGGGGCGCTTTGGCCTGCAAGCGATCCAGCCGCTGCCCGATGCCGAAGTGGTGCAGATGAAGTACCCGGTCGAGGCCTACCCGAAAAAGATCGTCAGCTTCAACCTCGACAAGGACCCGGTGGCCGAAGGCACGCTGCTGGGCATCAAGGGCCAGTACCTGATCTTCGACACCGGTGTGATCAACATTCGCAAGTACACGGCCTACCAGTTGGCCGTGCTCCAGTAAAAAGGACCTGCACATGCGTACCGAACAACCGCAAGTGATCTACCTCAAGGATTACCAGGCGCCCGAGTACCTGATCGACGAGACGCACCTGACCTTCGAGCTGTTCGAGGACCACACCCTGGTTCACGCGCAACTGGTCATGCGCCGCAACCCGGCACGCGGTGCCGGCCTGCCGCCACTGGTGCTCGACGGTCAGCAGCTGGAATTGCTGCGGGCCTCGCTGGACGACCTGGAACTGCAGGCGGGCGACTACCAGCTTGAAGCCGACAGCCTGACGCTGCACCCCAAGGCCGAGCGGTTCACCCTCGACACCAGCGTGAAGATCCACCCCGAGAGCAACACCGCGCTGGAAGGCCTGTACAAGTCGGGCAAGATGTTCTGCACCCAGTGCGAGGCCGAGGGCTTCCGCAAGATCACCTACTACCTCGACCGCCCGGACGTGATGAGCACGTTCACCACCACGGTGATCGCCGAGCAGCATCGCTACCCGGTATTGCTGTCGAACGGCAACCCGATCGGCAGCGGGCCGGCCGAAGACGGCCGCCACTGGGCGACCTGGGAAGACCCGTTCATGAAGCCGGCGTACCTGTTCGCCCTGGTGGCCGGCGACCTGTGGTGCGTAGAGGACACCTTCACCCGCCAGTCCGGCCGTGACGTGATCCTGCGCATCTATGTTGAACCCGAGAACATCGACAAGTGCGACCACGCCATGGTCAGCCTGAAGAAGTCCATGCGTTGGGACGAAGAAGTCTATGGCCGTGAATACGACCTGGACATCTTCATGATCGTCGCGGTAAACGACTTCAATATGGGCGCCATGGAAAACAAGGGCCTGAACATCTTCAACTCCAGCTGTGTGCTGGCCCGTGCCGAGACCGCCACCGATGCCGCGCACCAGCGCGTCGAAGGCGTGGTCGCCCACGAGTACTTCCACAACTGGTCGGGCAACCGTGTCACTTGCCGTGACTGGTTCCAGCTGTCGCTCAAAGAAGGCTTCACGGTATTCCGCGATGCCGAGTTCAGCGCCGACATGAACTCGCGCACGGTCAAGCGCATCGAAGACGTCGCCTACCTGCGCACCCACCAGTTCGCCGAAGACGCCGGCCCCATGGCCCACCCGGTGCGCCCGGACAGCTTCATCGAAATTTCCAACTTCTACACCCTGACCGTGTACGAGAAGGGCGCCGAAGTGGTGCGCATGGTGCGAACCTTGCTGGGTGCCGAAGGCTTCCGCAAGGGCAGCGACCTGTACTTCGAACGCCATGATGGCCAGGCGGTGACCACCGACGACTTCATCAAGGCCATGGAGGATGCCAACGGCGTCGATTTCACCCAGTTCAAACGCTGGTACAGCCAGGCCGGCACCCCGCGCCTGGAGGTCAGCGAAGCTTATGACGCCGCTGCGCAGACCTACAGCCTGACGTTCCGCCAGAGTTGCCCGCAAACCCCGGACAAGGCTGAAAAACTGCCGTTCGTGATCCCGGTGGAGCTGGGCCTGCTGGACGCCGCAGGCAACGACCTGCCGCTGCAACTGGCCGGTGAAGCGACGGCGCAGGGCACCAGCCGCGTGCTGTCGGTGACCGAAGCCGAGCAGACTTTCACCTTCCAGCGCATCCAGGCCAAACCGCTGCCATCGCTGCTGCGTGGCTTCAGCGCCCCGGTGAAGCTGAGCTTCCCCTACGACCGCGACCAGCTGATGTTCCTGATGCAGCACGACAGCGACGGCTTCAACCGCTGGGAAGCGGGCCAGCAGTTGTCGGTGCAGGTGTTGCAGGAGCTGATCGGCCAGCATCAGCGCGGCGAAGCGCTGAAGCTCGACCAGCGCCTGATCACCGCCCTGGGCACCGTGCTCGGCAACGAGTCGCTGGACCCGGCCATGGTTGCCGAAATGCTCTCGCTGCCGGGTGAGGCCTACCTCACCGAGATCAGCCAGGTGGCCGATGTGGACGCCATCCACGCCGCCCGCGAATTCGCCCGCCAGCAGATCGCCGAGCAACTGTTCGACGCCCTGTGGGCGCGCTATCAGGCCAACCGAGAAGTGTCGCGCAGCACCGAGTATGTGGCGTCTGCCGAGCACTTTGCCCGCCGCAGCTTGCAGAACATCGCCCTGTCGTACTTGATGCAGAGCGGCAAGCCGCAGGTGCTGGAAGCGACCCTGGAGCAGTTCGAGCACTGCGACAACATGACCGAGCGCCTGACCGCGCTGGCAGTATTGGTCAACTCGCCGTTCGAAGCCGAGCGTGCCAAGGCGCTGGAAGCCTTTGCCGAGCACTTCAAGGACAACCCGCTGGTCATGGACCAGTGGTTCAGCGTGCAGGCGGCAAGCGCCTTGCCGGGCGGGCTGGCGCGGGTCAAGGCGCTGATGCAGCACCCGGCGTTCACCTTGAAGAACCCGAACAAGGTGCGTGCACTGATCGGTGCTTTTGCCGGTCAGAACCTGGTCAACTTCCATGCGGCCGATGGCTCGGGGTATCGCTTCCTGGCGGACCTGGTGATCGAGCTGAATGCACTGAACCCGCAGATTGCTTCGCGCCAACTGGCGCCGCTGACCCGCTGGCGCAAGTATGACGAGGCGCGCCAGGCCCTGATGAAAGGTGAGCTGGAGCGGATTCTCGCTTCTGGTGAGCTGTCCAGTGATGTGTATGAGGTTGTGAGCAAGAGCCTGGCTTAAGGGCCAAGGGGGCTGCGCAGCAGCCCCCTGCATTCCCGGATAACAAAACATAACACCCCGCCCGTTGTATTCCCGCAAACATCCCCGCTACGATCCCCTCAAGCTATTGCAGGCCTCTAGATCAGGCTTTTCGCAGTACCTGCAATGCATTGACCCACCAACAAGAACACAACAGGGGGCAGTCATGAGGGAACAGCTACAGGCGCCAGCCAGGCGTGGTGCCTGGCCATGGGCGGCCAGCGCAGTGCTGGCACTGGCATTGGGGGTGTGGGCCGACAGTGCCCAGGCCGCCGGGGCCGACGAATATTCCACCGAATCGGCCAAGGCCAGCCAAAGCCTGTTGATCGGCGCCACCCATGCTGGCAAGCGCCTGGTGGTGGTGGGTGATCGTGGCCATATCCTGTTCTCCGATGACCAGGGCAGCACCTGGACCCAAGCCCGTGTACCGACCCGGCAACTGCTCACGGCGGTGTACTTCCTCGACGACAAGCGTGGTTGGGCAGTCGGCCATGACGCGCAGATCCTCGCCAGCAGCGACGGCGGCGCGACCTGGAGCAAGCAATACGAAGACCTCGCCCGTGAAGCCCCCTTGCTCGATGTCACCTTCCTCGACGCCCAGCACGGCTTTGCCGTGGGGGCCTACGGCGCCTTGCTGGAAACCACCGACGGTGGCCAGCACTGGCAAGACGTGGCCGAGCGGCTGGACAACCCCGACCAGTTGCACCTGAACGGCATCGCTCGGGTGCGCGAAGCCGGCCTGTTCATCGTCGGCGAGCAGGGCGGCATGTTCCGCTCCGCCGACAACGGCCAGACGTGGGCCAAGGTACAGGGCCCCTACGAGGGCTCGCTGTTCGGCGTGATCGGTACCGCCAAACCGCAAACACTGCTGGCCTACGGCCTGCGCGGCAACCTGTTCCGCTCCAGCGACTTCGGTGACAGCTGGCAGCCGATCGAACTCAAGGCCGCACGCGGTAACCTCGAATTCGGCCTGGCAGGCGCTACGCTTGTCGATGATGGCAGCCTGGTGCTGGTCGGCAATGGCGGCAGTGTGTTGCGCAGCACCGATGATGGGCAAACCTTCAGCGTGTACAACCGTGCCGACCGCATCGCCCTGGCCGGCGTCAGTGGCTTGGCCAACGGCGGCCTGCTGTTGGTGGGGCAGGGTGGCGTACACCTGGCTGATGCCCAGGGCGCCGAGGGGGTGAGCCGATGACCAGCAGGGAGAGCATTACCATGCACCCGCATCACCAGGACAAGGCCACGCTGCTTGAACGCCTGATCTTCAACAATCGCCCCGTGGTCATCGCCCTGTGCGTGCTGGTCAGCATTTTCCTGTTCTGGCAGGCCACGCAGATTCGCCCGTCCACCAGCTTCGAGAAGATGATCCCGCTGCAGCACCCGTTCATCGAGCAGATGATGGAGCACCGCAACGACCTGGCCAACCTGGGCAACACCGTGCGCATCTCGGTGGAGGCGGTGAACGGCGATATCTTCGACAAGGACTACATGGAGACCCTGCGCCAGGTCCATGACGAAGTGTTCTACATCCCCGGTGTCGACCGTGCCGGGCTGAAGTCGCTGTGGAGCCCCAGTGTGCGCTGGAGCGAGGTCACCGAAGAGGGCTTCTCCGGTGGCGAGGTAATCCCCAACACCTACAACGGCTCGCAGGACAGCCTCGACACCCTGCGTGACAACGTGCTCAAGTCCGGCCAGGTGGGGCGCCTGGTGGGCAACAACTTCAAGTCCAGCATCGTCGATGTACCGCTGCTGGAAAGCTATCCCGACCCGCAAGACCCAGGCAAACAGGTGAAACTGGACTACCAACAGTTCTCGCACCTGCTTGAAGAGAAGGTCCGCGACAAGTTCCAGGCACAAAACCCCAATGTGAAAATTCACATCGTCGGCTTCGCCAAGAAGGTCGGTGACCTGATCGATGGCCTGGTGATGGTGGCGATGTTCTTCGGCGTCGCGCTGGCCATCACCTGGGTACTGCTGTACTGGTTCACCTGGTGTATCCGCAGCACCATCGCCGTGCTCATCACCACCCTGGTGGCGGTGGTCTGGCAGTTGGGGCTGATGCATGCGGTGGGCTTTGGCCTGGACCCGTACTCGATGCTGGTGCCGTTCCTGATCTTCGCCATTGGTATTTCCCATGGGGTGCAGAAGATCAACGGTATTGCCTTGCAGTCGAGTGACGCCGACAACGCCCTGACCGCGGCACGGCGTACCTTCCGCCAGCTGTTCCTGCCGGGGATGATCGCTATCCTTGCCGACGCGGTGGGCTTCATCACCTTGCTGATCATCGACATCGGGGTGATTCGCGAGCTGGCCATCGGCGCCTCCATTGGCGTGGCGGTGATCGTGTTCACCAACCTGATCCTGTTGCCGGTGGCCATTTCCTACGTTGGCATCAGCAAGAAGGCCATCGAGCGCAGCAAGAAGGACGCGACGCGCGAGCACCCGTTCTGGCGGCTGTTGTCGAACTTTGCCAGTGCCAAGGTGGCGCCGGTTTCGGTGCTGTTGGCACTGGTCGCCTTCGCCGGTGGCCTGTGGTACAGCCAGAACCTGAAGATCGGCGACCTCGACCAGGGCGCGCCGGAGTTGCGCCCTGACTCACGCTACAACCAGGACAACAACTTCATCATCAGCAACTACTCGACCAGCTCCGACGTGCTGGTGATCATGGTCAAGACCCCGTCGGAGAAGTGCTCTGTCCACTCGACCATGGCACCGATCGACGAGCTGATGTGGACCATGCAGAACACGCCGGGCGTGCAGTCGGCTATTTCCCTGGTGACCGTGTCCAAGCAGGTGATCAAGGGCATGAACGAGGGCAGCCTGAAATGGGAAACCCTGTCGCGTAACCCGGACATCCTCAACAACTCCATTGCTCGTGCCGACGGCCTGTACAACGGCGACTGCTCACTGGCACCCGTGCTGGTGTTCCTCAACGACCACAAGGCTGAAACCCTGGAGCGGGTTACCGCCGTGGCCAAGGCGTTTGCCGACAGCCACAACAAGGAGGGCCTGCAATTCTTGCTGGCAGCGGGCAACGCCGGGATCGAGGCTGCGACCAACGAAGTGATCAAGTCAGCCGAGTTGACCATCCTGATCCTGGTGTACATCTGCGTGGCAGTGATGTGTCTGATCACCTTCCGCTCGTTCGCTGCCACGCTGTGCATCGTGCTGCCGCTGGTGCTGACGTCGGTGTTGGGCAACGCACTGATGGCCTACATGGGCATCGGGGTGAAGGTGGCGACCTTGCCGGTGGTGGCGCTGGGTGTGGGAATTGGCGTGGACTACGGTATCTACATCTACAGCCGCCTGGAAAGCTTCCTGCGCGCCGGCTTGCCGTTGCAGGAAGCGTACTACCAGACCCTGCGTTCGACCGGTAAAGCGGTGTTGTTCACCGGTTTGTGCCTGGCCATCGGCGTGTGCACCTGGATTTTCTCGGCGATCAAATTCCAGGCGGACATGGGCTTGATGCTGACCTTCATGCTGCTGTGGAACATGTTTGGCGCGCTTTGGCTGCTGCCGGCCCTGGCGCGGTTCCTCATCAAGCCTGAAAAAATGGTGGGCAAGGAGGGTGGGTCGATTTTCGCCCATTAAATGGCAGGGGGCCGCTTTGCGGCCCCAGGTTATAATGCCGCCACTTCTTCCACAGGTACCCCCATGTCCCCCCTCGCCAACGCCCTGCAGTCCTGCGACATGCTCCTCATCGACGGCCTGCACGCCTTCGACTTCACCGCCGATGAGTCCGGCCTTACCATCGAATGCATGGACGGCCGCCAACTGCGCCGCTGGTCATTCACCCCCGAGCAAGTCGCCGGCGCCGTTGCCACCGGCGATGAGTGGCAACTCAACGATGCCAACGGCGCGCATCGGCTAGTCTGTATGAGTGCCTTTCGCGCCCCGGATGAAGACCAAGATGAACCGGACCTGGACGAGCCTGCTGACCGCTAGCCTGATGAGCCTGACAATCAATGCCCACGCCGCCACCTTGCTGGTGGGCAGCTACACCGATGGCGCCAGCCAGGGTATCTACCGCTACCAGTTCGATGAAAAGGCCGGCCACATCGACCCCACACCGCAACAAGTGGTGAAGAGCGTCAGCCCTTCATGGCTGGTGCTGTCGGCCGACCAGCGCCTGCTGTTCGCGGTCAATGAAACCCAGGGTGGGCATGCCAGTAGTTTCAGCGTCAGTGCCAAGGGTGAGATCAAGCCGCTCAACCAGGTGGCCACCCAAGGTGACGAACCGACTCACGCCAGCCTCAGCCGTGACCAGCGTTACCTGTTTGTGGCCAACTACGCGGTCAAGCCCGACCCCGGCGGCAGCCTGGTGGTGATCCCGGTGGCCAAGGACGGCAAGCTCAAGGCCGTGGTGCAACAGGCCCGGCACAAGGCAAGTGGGGTCAACCCCGAGCGTCAGGCCGGTGCCCACGTGCATTCACTGGTGCTGTCGCCCGATGGCCAGCATGTGTATGCCTGCGACCTGGGTGCAGACAAGGTGTTCATCTACCGCTACGACGGTGCCAGTGTGGACAAGCCGTTGAGCCCGGCAATCCCGGCCTCGGTGGACTTGCCGCCAGGTAGCGGGCCGCGTCACCTGCTGTTTGACGCCAAGGGCCGGCATGCCTACCTGACGCTGGAAATGAGTGGCGAAGTGGTGATGTTCGATGTCAAGGACGATGCCTTGCTCGAGCGCCAGCGCTTGCCGCTGGCCGAACAGCAGGACCCTGCGGCCAAGGCGGCGGGAGGCTTGCACCTGTCGGCAGATGGGCGCTTCCTGTACGTGAGCAATCGCGGAACGGCCAACGAAATCGTTGTGTTCAGTGTGGGCAAGGACGATGGCCAGTTGGCGTTTCTGCAACGTCGCTCGGTGGAAGGTGATCATCCCCGTGAGTTTGCCCTGGACCCCAGTGACAACTTCCTGCTGGTGGCCAACCAGAAGAGCAACCAGATCGTGGTGATGCGCCGCGATCCGCGCAGTGGCAAGCTGCTGGAGACGGTGCAGACACTGAAGCAGGAAGCACCTTCGGACCTGAAGTTCATCGAGTGATATCGATCGGCGTGATAATCGATACTGCTGCAATGAATTTTTGCGTTCGGCGTCGGCGGCGTAAGTTTGACCCAAGGCCCAAACGGGCCACTGTCAAACCACCGCCGTCGAGGTCAGCCCAGATGAACTTCAATCTCTTCCCGGTCATTGCCGCATCCGCCATTTCCGCATCGGTCGTACTGCCAGCGCACGCCCATGCCGACAGCAGCGGCAAGGCTTCTGCTACCCACAGTTACACCGAGCAGTACCTGCGCCAGAGTGCCAATTTCCATGCGGCCCTCAGTGGCAAGCACAACCACTGATGCCAAGCCTCACGCGTACCCTGTGGGAGCGGGTTTACCCGCGAACAAGGGCGAAGCCCTTGCCATGCACCGCGCGACCTGCTTCGCGGGTAAATCCGCTCCCACAGGGCTTCGCGTAAAGTCGAAAGCTGATTACTTGGCCATTACCCACTTAAAAAGCTCCGAAGCCAGCCACCCCTCCAGCCAGCTCCGCACTTGCGGATAAGCCGCCTCGGCGAACCACTGCGGTTCGACCCGGCAAACTGGCGCATCAGGGGTAGCAACGCGGCATCGGCAAGGCTCGGATGATCGGCCAGCAGGTAAGGCCGGCCTTCGAGCAGGCCTTCCAGCTCCGCCAACCAGGCTTCGGCCTGTTGGCGGTAATGCTCGCGGGGATACGCCGGGTAACGCTCGGCATACTTGTACAGGTTCACCTGCGCCTTGAACGTAGTGTCGTTGCGCGCAATCAGGGCTTCAGCGTGCTGCGCCGCCGCAGGGTCTGCCTGCAGTTGCCAATCCTGCGGGTCATTTTGCGCCAGCGCCCAGCGCATGATGTCCAGGCTCTCTTCCAGCACTCCGGCACCGGTATCCAGCACCGGCACCGTGCCTTTGGGCGACAAGGCCAGCAATTCTGCCGGCTTGTTCTTCATCGCCACCTCGCGTACTTCCACCGCGCAGCCGGCGTAGCGCAGGGCCAGGCGCGCGCGCATGGCCCAGGGGCAGCGGCGGAACGAGTAGAGGATCACCCACACACCTCCACGTCACTCAGGCCATTACCCTGGCGCCGCACCTGGATCTGCACCGGGATGCGCTCGTGCATTTCCTGCACGTGGGAAATCACCGCCACCTTGCGGCCTTGGGCCTGCAAGCCGTCGAGGGCGTCCATGGCAAGTTGCAACGACTCGGGGTCGAGGCTGCCGAAGCCTTCGTCGATGAACAGCGATTCGATGCGCAGGGTGCTGGAGGCCATTGACGCCAGGCCCAGGGCCAGGGCCAGCGATACCAGGAAGGTTTCCCCGCCCGACAACGAGTGCACCGAACGCAGTTCGTCGCCCATCTCGGTATCCAGTACCAGCAGGCCCAGGGCACTGCCGCCGCGCTTGAGGCGGTAGCGGCGGGCCAGCTGGCGTAGCTGGGCGTTGGCGTGGTGCAGCAGCAGGTCGAGGTTGTAGCCTTGGGCAATCTTGCGGAACACGTCGCCCGAAGCCGAACCGATCAGGTCATTCAGGCGACCCCAGCGTTGCCATTGCTGGCGAGCCTCATCGATTTCTGCCGCCAGTGCTTGGTGGGCCTGCTGCCGGCGCTGGTCGTCGGCCTGCAGCGCGCGCAATTCTGCGCACTGTTGCTCGTGCAGGGTCAGGCGCTCGCGTAGCTCGGTCAGGGCTTGCTCCAGGGCTTCGACCGAGGTGTCCACGGTCATTTGCGCGGCGTGCTGCTGCAGGCGCTGCTCACGTTCTTGCAGCAGCACCCGGCCTTGTTCGATGGCCTTTTCAGCGTTTTGCAGGCGCTGGCGCAGTTCATTCACCTGGGCATCATCCATGCCCAGCAGGCGGTCCAGCCCGGCGTCATCCAGTTCCGGGTGCTCGCTGCGCCATTGGGCGATCTGGCCCTGCAACTGCTGGCATTCGCTGGTCAGCGCCTGTTGCTGCTGGGCATTGGCCTTGAGCTCGCTGGCCAGTTGTACGCCCTGGGTGCGCAGTTCCTGCAGGTGCTGGGCGGTGTCGGCGTCAAGGGCACGGGCTTGCTCCAGCACGGTGTCCATGTGCTGTTGCCAGGCTTCGGCGCTGGCATGTTCGCCGAGCAGCTCGCCGAGCGAGGCCTGGGCTTGCTGGCGTTGCTCGTCGAGGGTAGCCAGCTTTTGTTGCAACTGCTGCTGGCCTTGCACGCGCGCCTGTTGTTGGTCGCGCAGTTTGTCCAGCTGGGTTTGGCGGGCTTGCTGTTCTTCCTGTTCGTCCTTGCGCTGTTCCAGGTGTTGCCGGCGCAGGGCAATTTGCTGGTCAAGGGCCAGGAAGGCATTGGCCGGGTCTTCGTTCAGGGCCTTGAGGGCTTCCTCGGGCAGAACCCCGGCCAGGTCGCTCAGGCCTTGCTGCAACTGCTGCTCATCGTTGGCCAGGGCCTGGTGCTGTTGCTCCAGGTGGCGCTGGGCCTGCTGCTGGGCGTCGTGGGCGGCCTGCAGTTGCTGGTTGAGGCGGGCGGCGTCTTTTTGTAGGGCTAGCAGGACTTTTTGGCGCTTCTCGTCCTGGCCGATGTGTTCGTCCAGGCGCCGCAGTTGGCTGTCGAGCCAGGTGCTACGGGCGATGTCGTCCTGCGGGGCGAGGGCAGGCCACAGGCTGTGCGCCTGTACCTGGGCCACTATTGGCTGCAGCTGTTCGCTCAGGTGTTGCTGTTGCTGCTGGTAGTCCTTGAGTTGAGCATTGACCACACCCAGCTGGGTACGAAGCTCCACCAGTTTGCTGTTGAGGCTTTCGACCTGTTTCTGGGCGGCGTCTTCTTCGGCCTGGTCATGGCGGCCCAGGCTCTGCAGCAGCGCTTCGGGCTGATGGAACGGGTGTTCGGCGCTGCCGCATACCGGGCAGGGTTCGCCGTCGCGCAATTGGCCACGCAGTTCTTCGACGCTGGTGTTGCGTGCCAGGCGCTGGCGCTCCAGCAACTGGCGGGTGAGGGTGAGCGCCTGTTCGGCGGCCTCCAGCTCGGCCTTGGCGGCGGTGCCCTCGGTAATCAGCTGCTGGCGCTGCTGCATGGCCTGCTGCTGCCGTTCGCGCGCGGCGTCCAACTGCTGGCGCAGCTCCCGTTCACGGGCGTGCAGGCGCGACAGTTCCTCGACGGCGCGCTGCTGCTTGCGGTTGTCCTGCAGCATGCCGCCCAGCAGGTCGATCTGCTCGGCAAGGGCCTGTGGTTCGGCCTTGGCCTCGCGGAACAGCAGGTCGTAGGCGTCACGCTCGGCCTGCAAGTGTGCATTGGCCTGGCTGGCCAGGGCCTGCAGGCCGGGCAGCTCGTCGCGGCCTTTGCTCAGGCGGCCGCCTATCAGCATCACCTGTTTAAGTTGCGGCAAGTAGGCGTGCCAGGCATCGGTCAGGCCCGCCAGGTGCTGACTGTCGGCAAGCGCGGTGTCGATCTGTGCCAGTTGCTGCAGGCTGCGCTGCTGATTGTCTTCCAACTGCTGCAGCTGCTGCTGGCCGTCAGCGACTTGCTGTTCAGCCTGTTGGTTGCTGCTGCGCTGGGTGGCCAGCTCCTGGTCCAGGCGGGCCAGGTTGTCCTGGGCGGCAAAGGCCTGGCGCAGGCGTGGGGTGTTTTCGCCATGCTGGGCCTGGCGATCGGCCAGCGCTTGGCGGGCAGCGTTCAGCGCCTGCTCCAGCTCGTGGGTACGCACCTGCAGTGCGTCTTGCTGCTGTTGCTGCTCGGCAATTTTCGCGGCCACTGGCGCCAGTTGTGCGCTGAGTGCCTGTTGGCGATGAAATTGGTGACGTTGTGGCGCCAGGCGCTCCAGGCGTACCAAGTCCAGGCGGGGTTCGGCCAGCAACTGCCAGCCCTGTTCAGCGGCCTGCAGTGCGGTGCCGGCTTCGACGTGCTGGGCTTGCAGCTGGCGTTGCTCATTCAGCCAGCTGCGTTGCTGCTCAAGTTGGCGCTCGCCGGTTTGGTCGGCCTTGAACTGTTGCTGCGCCTGCTCCAGGCGTTGGTCGAGCTCGGTACGGGCTTCGACGGCCATCGGCAACAAGTGGCTGGCGCGGTCATTCAGGGCTTTGTGCGCCTCGCCGGCTTCACGCGCCTTGCTGAAGGCGCGCTGGCCCAGGCGGGTGTAGATGGCGGTGTTGGTGAGCTTTTCCAGCAGTTCGCTGCGCTCTTTGTCGTCGGCCTTGAGGAACGCGCCGAACTCGCTCTGGGCCAGCATCACTGCACGGGTGAACTGCTCGAAGTTCAGGCCCAGACTGGCCTCGACCAGTGGCTTGAACTCGTTCTTGGCGCTGGCCAGTACTTGCTCGCTGTCGAGATCGTAGAGGCTCTGGCGGCTAAGTTGCAGTTTGCCGTTGGCTTTGTCGCGGGCGCGGTTGGCTTCCCAGCGGGCACGGTAGCGGCGGCCATCGATGCCGACGAAATCGACCTCGGCAAAACCGCTGCCGGTGCCACGGCGCAGCAGGTTGCGGGGGTCTGACGTGGGGATTTCGCCGTCGGCATCCGGCACCTTGGCCTCTCGGCCGATGTCATTGAGCCGTGGCACGGTGCCAAACAACGCCAGGCACAAGGCGTCGAGCAGGGTGCTCTTGCCGGCACCGGTCGGCCCGGTGATGGCGAACAGGCCCGCGCTGGCCAAGGGTTCTGCGGTGAAGTCAATTTCGACCGGGCCGGCCAGCGATGCCAGGTTCTTCAGGCGGATGGCGAGAATCTTCATGGCTGTTCCTCTTCCTGCTGCACGTCCTGCAACAGCAGGGCGAAGTCGGCCAGCGCCTGCTCGTCGGCGGGGTTGCCGTAGGCTTGCTCCCAGGCACGGCTGAACAGATCTTGCGGGGTCATCTGGGCCAGTTCGACAAAGGCCAAGTCGTCATCTTCGGCGTTGGTGCGGCCAGCGTATTCGGCGCTGATGCGGATCAGCCGTACCGCCTTACCCTCCAGCGCGGTTTCGATTTGCTGGCGCAGGTCGGGTTGCGGCTCGTCCAGAACAACCCGCACTTCCAGCCAGGGTTGGCGGTTGGGGTCTTCGAGCAGGTCGATCACCGGCAGGTCGGCCAGTTGCTGCAGCAGCTCGCCCAACGGTGCCGGGCCCACCCGTTGCAGGGCTACCGCGCGCGGTACCGGGCGCGGTTCGACGCTGACCAGGCCAGCGCCGTCCAGCTCCACTTCCAGCACCTGGTGTGGGTAGTTGATTTCGGCGAACGACAGCGGAATCGGCGAGCCGCTGTAGCGAATACGCTCTTCGCGGTTGACCTTCTGCGGTTTGTGCAGGTGGCCCAGGGCAACGTAGCTGATGGCCTTGTCGAACAGCTTGGCCGGCAGCGCCTCGGCATTGCCGATGATCAGGCTGCGCTCGGAGTCTTCCGACACGGATCCACCGGCCATGTGTGCATGGCTGATGGCGATCAGCGCCTGGTCTTTCTTGCGCTTTTTTTGCGCGGCGGCGATCAGTTGCTGGTGCACCTGGGTGATGCCTTGCAGGTAGTCGTCACCCAGGTGCGGGCCGGTCACTTCAGCCGGGCGCAGGAAAGGCAGGGCCAGGCACCAGGCAGCGACCTTGCCACGGCCGTTGGTCAGCGGAATCAGCAGCCGCTCGGCATCCAGCTGGCCTTCGTCCAGCCAGTGCACACGGCCCAGGGCATGGGTGCGCAGGCGCCGCATGAGCGCGGCGGGCAGTTCGATGCGCGAGCCCGAGTCGTGGTTGCCGGCGATCATCACGATGTCCAGCTTGGGCTGTTGCTCGTGGGCCTGGACGATGAAGTCGTAGAGGCGTTCCTGGGCTTTGACCGGCGGGTTGACCGTGTCGAAGATATCGCCGGCGATCAGCAGCGCATCGGGTTGACGCAGGTGCAGCTGGCCGAGCAGCCAGTCGAGGAAGCAGGCGTGTTCGAAGTCGCGTTCCTGGCCGTGCAGGCTTTGGCCCAGGTGCCAGTCGGAGGTATGAAACAGACGCATGGATGACCTGTTGGTGTCGAATCGGGCAAGCGGGGGAAGGGCGGTATGGTAACCCAAGCGTGGGGCCGCTGTGCGGCCCAATCGCGACACAAGGCCGCGCCTACAGGGATCGTGCAGGCAGCGCGTTACTTGGGATAAAGCGGCGGCAAGGTGCCGGTCTCACCCGCCGGCAACAGCACCTGCTCGGCCGGCGGAATCGTCCCGATCGCCCGCCACAAATCCTCCCCCTGCCAATATTGGCCACTCTCGCTGTACAACGCCCCGTTCAACCCATCCAGCGCATCCGACAACGGCACGAAGCGCGCCGCCATCTCGGCCAGGGTTTCCGGCTGTTGCCGGGCCCAGGCATCCAGCGCCTGGCGCGTGGCCTGTGGGTCGTTGGCCTGGCACGCGCGCTTGAGGTCATCCAGCAGGGTACGCGGGCTTGGCCCGTTCTGCGCGGCACGCAGCACCGCAGGCCGCGAGCGGGCGCGCCACCACAGGGCAAAGCCCAGCACGGTGGTCAGGGCGAACAGCAGTGTGGCTAGCTGCCAAGGCCACAGCAGGGTACTGGCGTTGCTGTTTTCGCCCGCCGGGGTGTCGGCGCTCAGCGCCGGGTTGTCCTGCACGTTCAAGGTGCGCGCTGGCAAACTGCTGTGTTCCAAGTGGTCTTCGCGGGTGTTCCACCAGGCCACTTCCAGCGCCGGTAAGGCCAACGTGCCGGCGTGGGTGGGCACCAGGGCTTCGCGCTCTTCGCGGTTGGCGGTCATGCCGCGTTCGTTGATTTCGTTGCGCAACAGCGGCTGGTCGGGGTAGCGGCGCAGGCCGATGATCTCCGTGGCCGGCAGCGGCGGCAGTTGGGTGCTGGACAAGCCTTCGGCACGCAAGGTGATGTTGCGCGTCAGTGAGTCGCCAATTTGCACCTTCTGGCTGCCGGGGTCGGGGTTCCAGTGCTCTTCCAGGGTCAGGTTGCGCGCTGGCAGCCACGGCACGCCGGCGGGCCAGGCGGCCGGAATAGGCCGAACAGTGAGGCGCAACGGCAGCGAGCTGACCTGCACCTGGCGGCCGGCGCGGGCGGTGCCGTTGGCCTGTGGCGCCTCGTCGTTGCTGGCGGCGGCCGTGGCGGTGAACGTCAGTGGCGGGATGTCGAGGCTGCCGCTTTGCTGGGCGTACACTGCATAGCGGGTTTCGATCACGCCGTGACGCACGCCGTTGATTTCCTTTTCATAGGTGCGTGATTCGCCCAGTGGCTCGACCTTGGCGTTCTCCAGTTGCAGCGGGGTCAGGCTGCTGTCGTCGTACAGGGCTACCGAGTGGTAGATGCGCAGGGTGAGCACGGCCTGTGCCTGGACATAGACGTCGTTGCTGTCGAGGGTGGCCTCGATGAACACCTGTGAGGCGCTGTCCGGGCGGCTGGCATCGGCTTGCAGCACTTGCAGTTCGATGGCCTGGCTGTGCGACTGGCCCAGTTGCAGCTCGGGAATGCGCAGGCTGCCGCTGCGCCGTGGCAGCAGGGTGATGATCCAGCGGGTACTGGCGCGGGTTTCGCCGTCGAGGGTATGCAAGCTGTTCAGCTGGCGCGTGCCGCGCACTTCGAAGTCACCTTCCAGGGCGCGTAGGTCGGGCTTGCCGAACTGGGTAACGTCCTGGCTTTCCAGGGTCAGTTCCAGGCTTTCGCCGGCCTCCAGGCGAGTGCGGTCGACGCTGGCTTGCAGCAGCGGTTCGGCCTGAGCCAGAACGGCCCATAGCAGGGTGAGGAGAAAGACGCCGAAGCGACTCATCGTGGGTTTTCCTGATGCAATTGCTGTTCATACCAGAACTTGCGCCGCAGCAGCTCCGCCGGGTTGTCGGGGATTTCCCGCAGCCATTGTTCCAGGGCCTGGCGCTGTTCGGTATCGAGGTTGGTGGACACCGGGCGCTGTGGCGGCTGGATGACGCTGTCGTCCCCCCGGCCTGGTTGCCGGGTGCGGCTTGGTTGTTGCTGCTGCTTTCGCCAGCTTGTTCGGCGTTGGCTTCCTGGTCGTTGCCGGGTGTGCCTTGGGCCGGGCTGCCAGCCGAGCTGCTGTTGCCTTCGGTTTCGCTGCCAGGTGTGCCTTGGGCATCACTGCTGGGCGGTTGTTCCTCGGCCTTGGCTTCACGCTGCTGCAGCAGTTGTTGCACCAGTGCCTGGTTGTCCAGCGCGGCTTGCAGGTCGGGCTGACGCTCCAAGGCTTGCTCGTAGGCGTCCAGGGCGGCTTCCAGTTCGCCGCTGTGGGCCAGGGCATTGCCTCGATTGTAGTGGGCGGCTGCGGTGTCGCCTTGGGAAAATGCTTCGGCGGCTCCGGCATAGTCGCCGGCCTGGTACAAGGCCATGCCGCGCCATTGCGAGTCCTGGAAGTGGCGCGCAGCGCTGGCCGGGCGATTTTGCTCCAGCAGCCGCTGGCCTTGCTGGTCGGGGCGCAGCCACAGGTCGTTGAATTCGAAAGCCTGGCTGGGCTGCGGCAAGGCCAGCAGCAGAGGCAGGCAGAACAGCCAGCCGCGCCGGCCGGCACAGGCGGCTAGCAGCAGCAATGGGATCAGCAGCCAGTAACCCTGGTCGGCCCAGCTGTCCAGCTGCAGGGTCTGGCCGTCATTGCGCCCGACCCGTGGGTTGTCGAACAGGCCCAGTCCGCGCAGGTCGAGGTCGTCTATACGGGCATGCCTGTAGCGCCCGCCGGTGCCGCTGATAAAGCTTTTGAGGCTGGCGCTGTCCAGACGTGGCAGGAGGATGCCGCCCTGGTCGTCCTTGAGGTATTCGCCGTTGGCCTGGCGCACGGGGGCGCCTTCTCGACTGCCGATGCCCAGCATCAGCAGGCTTGGGCCTTGGCGGCCGAGGGCCTGGGCAATGCCCTGGCGCTCTGGCGCGCTGAGGGCCGAGGCGATCAGCAGCAGGCGGCCTTGTCCGAGCCCGCTCTGGGCCAGCAGCGCCAGGCCTTTTTGCACGGCCAGGTCGGCGCGTTGGCCGGGTTTGGGCATGATCGATGGGTCGATGGCCTCGAGCAAGTTGCGGGTGGTGGCCAGGTCGTCGGACAGCGGCACCAGGGTGTGCGCGGACCCGGCATACACCACCAGCGCCGTCTGGCTGTCGCGGCGGTGTTCAAGCAGGTCGAGGATTTTGCGCCGGGCCTGTTCCAGGCGGTTGGGCGGGCTGTCTTCGGCGAGCATCTGCGGGGTCAGTTCGAGCAGGATCACCAGTGGGTCGGCCGGCCGTTGGCGGCTTTCTTCCACGCGCTGCCAGCTGGGCCCGAGCAAGGCCAGGATCACCAGCGCCCAGGCCAGGCCCAGGGCTATCCACGGCAATTTGCTGGTGCTGCCGCTGCCACCGCCCAGCAATACGCCATGGAAGGCGGGCGGCAAAATCATCTGCCAGCGCCCGGCGCGTTTGCGCCGGTGCCACAGCTTGTACAGCAGCCAGCCGAGCAGGGGCACCGCCAGCAACCAGAGCGGACGCAGCCATTGCGGCCATAGGTCGATCATCGCCGCCTCCTCAAGCGCAGGCGCTTCAAACGCTGGCGCCATTCGGGGTGCGGCTGCAGGAAACGCGGCTTGCGCAGCAGGCGTTGCAGCAGGTTGTCGGGCCACTGCACGGCCACTACCAGTAGCACGCTGAGCAGCAGCGCCAGGGCCAATGGCCAGGCGTACAGGGCCTGAGCAGTGCGGGCTTGGGTCGGTTGCTGGGCCACCGGCTCCAGCTGGTCGAGGGTGTCGCCGATGGCGTCCAGCTCGGCGCCGTCATGGGCGCGGAAGTAGGCACCGTGGGTGATGTCGGCAATTTCCTTGAGGGCGGCTTCGTCCAGGTCCAGGCTCGGGTTGAGACCGAGCAGGCCGGGGGTGCCACTGGCTTCGGGGTTGGCGCCGATACCGATGGTGTAGATGCGTACCCCTTCCTGGGCCGCCAGGCGGGCGGCGGTCAGTGGGTGGATCTGCCCGCCGTTGTTGGCACCGTCGGTGATCAGTACCAGCACTCGGCTTTGAGCCGGGCGTTGGCGCAGGCGTTTGACCGCCAGGCCAATGGCGTCGCCGATGGCGGTGTTCTTGCCGGCGATACCGATTTGCGCTTCGTCGAGGAAGGTGCGCACGGTGCGTCGGTCGAAGGTGAGCGGCGCCTGCAAGTACGCCTGGCTGCCGAACAGGATCAGCCCCACGCGGTCGCCTTCACGGTCTTGCAGAAAATCGCCCATCAGCGCTTTGACCAGGTCGAGGCGGCTGATGTCTTCGTTTTTCCACTGCATGTCGGGGAAGTCCATCGACCCGGACACGTCCACCGCTACCAGCAGGTCGCGGCCGCTGGCGGCCACTGGCACCGGTTCGCCCAGCCATTGCGGGCGAGCAGCAGCGCACAGCAGCAGCAGCCAGATGACGACGAACGGCGCCTGCTGGCGCCAGGTTGGCAGGTTAAGCCGCGCACGGCGCCCGGCCAGGCCTTCCAGTTCACTGAGGAAGCCTACCTTGAGTACCGGCTCGCCACTGTCGGCGGCCGGCAGCAGCAGGCGCGCCAGCCAAGGCAGCGGCAACAGGGCGAAGACCCACGGCCAGGCCAGTTCAAACATGCTTGCGGATCCAGGTTTCGACGGCTTGGCTGAGCCCGGCAATGGCCTTGTCGTCGAGTTTGCACTCGGGTTTGTAGGCGCCTTCGACCAGTACCATCCAGCGGGTCAGGCCGGCGGCCGGGCAACGGTTGTCGAGAAATGCCAGCCACTGGCGGCCGTTGAGCGTGTGGCTATTGGCGCCTGGGTAGTGGTTGCGGCACAGGCGCTTGAGCAGGGCGTTGATCTGTTGCAGCCAGGCGCCCGCCGGGGCGCCGTCGTACGGGCGTGGCAGGCGGGCCAGCTCGGCCAGGGCTTCCACGCGCACCGGGTCCAGAGGTTGCTCGGCGCGCACGATGCGGCGCTTGCCCGGGCGCCAGCGACGCAGCCGCCACAGGCCCCAGCCCAGCAGCGGTAACACGGCCAGTAGCAGCCACCAGCCCGGTGCCGGTGGCCACAGGCTGATCGGTGCCGGAGCGATCAGCGGGTGCAATTGATCGAGCGGGTTCATGACGCGCTCCGTGGGCGCTGGGCGTTCAGGTACTCGCGCAGTTGCTCGATCATTTCGCTTTGCGTGCTCAGTGGCATCAGTATCACCCGCAGCTTTTGCGCCAGCACCTCCCAGCGCTCGATGCGTGCTTCGGCCTGTTGGCGGTAGGCCTGGCGAAGGTTGGCGTCGAGGGTGTCCAGCTCCAGCTGGGCGCTGCGCTGGGCGAAGCGCAGCAGGCCGGCGGCGGGCAGGGCATGGTCGAGCGGGTCGGACACCGGCAACAACAGCAGGTCGCAATGCCGCGAGAGCATGGCCAGGTGCTGTTCCACCTGGGCGCTGAGCGAGCGTTCGTCGCAGATCACGATGGCCAGGCTGCCGGGGCGCAGCACTTCGCGGGCACGGCGCAAGGCCAGGCCGAGGCTGTCGGCCCCGGGCGTGGCCTCGGTGTGCAGCGACTGGTTGACCTTGGCCAGGCGATTGAGCAATTGCAGCAGGCTTTGTTTGCTGCGCCGGGGTTTGATTTCGTGGTGTTCGTTGTCGCCGAACACCAGGCCGCCGATGCGGTCGTTGTGGCCCAGCGCGGCCCAGCCGAACAGTGCGGCGGCCTGGGCCGCCAGCACCGATTTGAACATCAGCCCCGAACCGAAGAACAGCCGCTGGCTTTGTTCGACGAGGATGAAGATTGGCCGCTCGCGCTCTTCGTGGAACAGCTTGGTGTGCGGTTCCTGGGTACGTGCAGTGACCCGCCAGTCGATGTTGCGCACATCATCGCCGGCCTGGTACACGCGCACCTGGTCGAAGTCCACGCCGCGCCCACGCAGCTTGGAATGGTGCAGGCCCACCAGCGGGCTGCGCTGGCCGGGCTTGGAAAACAGCTGGATTTCGCGCACGCGGTGGCGCATGTCGATCAGCTCGGCAAGGCCGATGCGGATGCCAGGTTCGGTCAGCTGCGCAGTGGGCATGGGCTCAGGCAACGGCGACGACGTCGAGGATGCGCTGGACCACGCGGTCCTGGTCGATCCCTGCCGCCTCGGCCTCGAACGAGAGGATGATGCGGTGGCGCAGCACGTCGAACAGCACGGCCTGGATGTCTTCGGGGCTGACGAAGTCGCGCCCGGCCAGCCAGGCGTGGGCACGCGCGCAACGGTCCAGCGAAATGGAACCGCGCGGGCTGGCGCCGTAGGCGATCCAGTCGGCAAGTTCCGTGTCGAACTTGGCCGGGGTGCGGGTGGCCATGACCAACTGCACCAGGTATTCCTCCACCGCATCGGCCATGTACAGGCCAAGGATTTCCTTGCGCGCGGCAAAGATGGCCTGTTGGCTGACCCGGCGCTCGGGCTTGGTCTCGCCGCCCAGGGCTTCGCCACGGGCCTGCGCCAGGATGCGCCGTTCTACCGCTGCGTCGGGGAAGCCGATTTTTACGTGCATCAGGAAGCGGTCGAGCTGGGCTTCGGGCAGCGGGTAGGTGCCTTCCTGCTCGATCGGGTTCTGCGTGGCCATGACCAGGAACAGTGGCGACAGGTCGTAAGTGCTGCGGCCCACGCTGACCTGGCGCTCGGCCATGGCTTCGAGCAGCGCGGACTGCACCTTGGCCGGGGCACGGTTGATTTCGTCGGCCAGCACCAGGTTATGGAAGATCGGCCCTTGCTGGAACACGAAACTGCCGGTTTCCGGGCGGTAGATTTCTGTGCCGGTGATGTCGGCCGGAAGCAGGTCGGGGGTGAACTGGATGCGATGGAACTGTGCCTCGATGCCTTCGGCGAGTTCTTTGATGGCTTTGGTCTTGGCCAGGCCCGGGGCACCTTCGACCAGCATGTGGCCGTCGGCCAGCAGCACGATCAACAGCCGCTCGACCAGTTTCTCCTGGCCTAGGATCTGGGAAGAAGAAAGGTGCGCAGCGCGATCAGCGCTTCACGGTGTTCCATCGGCGACGGTTCCTGGTAGAGGGCCTGAGGCGGCTGAAGGCAGCTGCCCTGGCAAGGGCTGATACTTTAATCCATCCGGGGGGCGGCGACTAATGGCGGCGGGTAAATTTATCTTCGCGCTGGGGTGTGCTGCTACAGAAATGTCTTACGTATGGCTGGCCATTGCCTGATGTTCCGCGCCGGTGTGCTGGCGCCTGCTTGTGCTTTTTGGGCAAGCAGAAGGCACGATGATGAAAATGAGCAGCGGCAGCACGCCAACCCCAACGCCGGTCACCCTGCGTTTTGGCGTGTTCTTCGATGGCACTGGTAACAACCAGCACAATGCCACGGCGATGGATGAGCAGGGCAGCAAGGGCTGCAGTTATGGCAATGCCTTGAGCAATGTGGCCCTTTTGCATGCGTTGTATCCGGCAGATGCAGCCAATGCCAATGGCCCGCAGGCGTTTTTGAAACAATATGTGGAGGGCGTGGGCACCCTGGCCGGTGAAGCCGACCATGTCTACGCCTCTGCCACCGGGCGTGGGCGTACGGGGGCCGAGGCGCGGGTTGCCGAGGCTTTGCAGGGCATGGCCGAGCAACTGCAGGTGTGGCAGCGGGCGCATCCGCAGGCACTGCTGGAGCGGGTCGAGTTCGATCTGTTCGGGTTCAGCCGCGGAGCGGCGGCGGTGCGGCACCTGGCCAACCTGCTGAACGATGGCGCGGGCGGGGTGTTGCCGGTGGTGTGTGAAACCTCGATCAACTTTATCGGCCTGTTCGACACCGTAGCGGCGATCATCGCGCCGTTGCAGGGTGACTTCGATCCCGCCAACGGCCGCCATGGCAACCTGCGCCTGGGGCTGGCTGCGGGTATAGCCCGACAGGTGGTGCAACTGGTGGCGGGGACGAGCTGCGGCACAACTTCCCGCTGGTGTGCAGTGGTCACGACATCGTGCTGCCGGGCGTGCACTCGAATATAGGGGGTGGGTACCCGGAAACCACGTTGGAACAGGTACTGCTGTGCAAGCCGCAGTCACAGCGTGTGCCGGTGGGTATGCGTGCCGAGCAGAGCCGCGTGCATGCCACGGCAAGTGCCTTGCTGGCTTCGGCGTTTGCCAATATGGGCGAACCCAGGCCGCAAGTAACGACCTGGGAGGAGCCGATTGCCGGCGGCCGACCGGATGAGGCGCAAAAGCAGGTGTACGCAGCGGTGTACCGCGAGCGGCAGGTGGCGGGGCAGTTGTCCCGGGTGTACTTGAGCGTGATGCGGGCGTTGGCGGTACGGGCTGGCGTGCCGTTTGCGCCGTTGGGCGGGCAGGCTGAACATGGGGTGCCGGATGAATTGCTGGCGATTAGCCGCAAGTTGCATGCGTTTGCCCTTGGAGAAGTTACCCAGCTGGGGTTGAGTGAGCAAGAGCAGCAGCTGTTGCGCGAGAAGTACGTGCATGCGTCGGCGAACTGGAATGCACTGAAGGGCTTGCGCAACAGTGTGCTGGATGTGCTGTTCGTCAATCGGCCGGGGGCAGGCGGGCGAGTGGTGCATGCGAACCCGGCACACTGAGCCATCGAAATGACTGGGCAAGGCTGCTTCTACAGGGTGCGCGCCAGTCGTTCAGCGTTGCGGGCCCTGGCCAGGTACGCCTCCTGCGCCAGCGTCAGCAGCACCGTCAGCAGCATGAACATGACCGATGCGATGAAAACCCCGTTGGGCAGGTGCTGGTCGAGCATCCAGCCGAACGCCACCGGCCCGAGGGCGCCGCCGATGTTGAACCCGGTCGACACCAGCCCGAAGGTTTTGCCCTCGGCACCTGGCGGCGCCGCCGCCTTGACCAGCATGTCCCGCGATGGGGCGATGACCCCGGTCAGCAGGCCAATGGCGCCCAATACAACCACCAGTGCCCAGCCCTGCAGCAGCCCCAGGGCCACCAGCGCGGTCAGTGCCGCTGCCAGTGCGAAGGCCAGCGCCGCCACCAGACCGTGGCGCCGGGTACGGTCGGCCAAGGCGCCACCGCACAGTACACCGGCAGCGCTGCACAGCAGGAAAGCGGTGAGTGCGGTGTTGGCCCAGGCCAGTGTCAGGCCTTGGCCCTGAATCAGGGCGGCTACGGAAAACTTCTCGATGGCACTGGTGCTCAGGTTGAGCAGGATGAACAACACCGTCAGCACGCCGATCATCGGTGTGAACACGCGCAGGCGGCCTGTTGTTGGCGCCAGGCCTGCGCCTTCTTTGTTGCAAGGCCTGGCGGCCTGGTACACGCCACTGCCCGGTATCGATATCAGCAGCAGCGCAGCTACCCCGAACACCGCGCCCACCGCCAGGGCTGCCGGTGTGCCGAACACGGTGGCGATGCCGAGGAAAAGTGCCGGCGTAACTGCCGAGCCGAGGAAGCCGGCGAAGGTATGAACAGAGAACGACCGCCCCAGGCGTGCCGGCTCGATGCCATTGGCCAGCAGTGCATAGTCTGCCGGGTGATACACGCCATTGGCCAGGCCGGCCATGGCCATTGCCACCAGCAATACCGCGTGACTGGGGCTGGCCGCCAGCAGCAGGAAGCTGAGGCTGCCCAGCAACAGCCCGGCCTTGAGCACTTTACGCGCTCCATAGTGGTCGACGGCATAACCCAGCGGGGCCTGTACCAGGGCCGAAACGATGTTGAACACCGCCAGGGCTACGCCGAGCTCGACGAAGCCCACCCCCAGCAGGCCAGGCAGCACGGGCAGTAGCGCCGGGATCAGCATGATGTGTACATGGCTGACGAAGTGCACGGCAGCAATTTGAGTGAGTAGCTTGGGGCCAGCTTGGGGCATGTCGATACCTGTCGAACGGCGTGCGCCTTTGGCGCACAGCAAGGAGGTGGAAGCCCGGT
Organism: Pseudomonas putida; assembly: GCA_041071465.1. NCBI lineage: Bacteria > Pseudomonadati > Pseudomonadota > Gammaproteobacteria > Pseudomonadales > Pseudomonadaceae > Pseudomonas > Pseudomonas putida. The sequence continues at coordinate 3,941,400 of CP163498.1, forward strand.
TAGCGGGAGGCGCCGCCGAAGCCGGGCAGGCGACCGTTCAGCGCAGCATGGGCCAGCAGGCCAATCACCAAGCCCCAAAAGGCCCCGCCAATGCCGAGCAGGCTGATATTCGCAGCCGCTGCCAGGAAGGTGATCAGTGCGGCCTCGCGTGAGCGGGCATCGGCCATTGCGCTGGCCAGGCTGGCGCCGATGGTGCCCAGTAGTGCAAGGCCTGCCAGGGTGGTGATGAAGGTGGCGGGCAGGGCCATGAACACACTCGCCAGGGTGACGCCGAACACCCCCACGAGGATGTAGCAGACACCGGCAGCGATCCCCGCCACCCAGCGCTTGCTCGGGTCTTCATGGGCTTCCTTGCCGGTGCAGATGGCCGCCGTGATAGCGGCGATGTTGAAGGCGTGTGAGCCGAAAGGGGCCATCAGCAACGAACCCAGGCCAGTGACCGCGACGATCGGGCTGGCGCTGGTCTTGAAGCCGTCATTGCGCAGCACCAGCATGCCAGGCATGTACTGCCCCGTGAGGGTGATCAGGAACAGTGGCAGGGCCACGCTGAGGGCGGCATTGACGGAGAACGTGGGTGCGGTGAACACCGGTGAGGCGAACTCCAGCCGTAAGGTTGTCAGGCCCACGTGCCCCTGTAGCAACAGGTAGCCCAGGCCCAGTAACAGAATGGCGACCACGGCGTAACGGGCGGTGAAGCGCTTGAATGCCACATAGGCTGCAATCAGCAGCCCGGCCAGGGCGGGGTCGACCGACAGGCTGGCGAAGGCGCCAATGCCGAACTGCAACAGGATGCCCGCCAGCAGGCCGGCGGCAATGCCGCCCGGAACGAGCCGGACCAGGCGCTCGAACCACCCGCTCAGCCCCAGCACCACGAAGCCTGCGGCTGACAGCAGGTACGCACCTACGGCCTCGCTATAAGGCACATTGGCCAGGGCGGTGACCAGGAACGCGGCGGCTGGCGTGGACCAGGCCGTGATGATCGGTTCGCGGCTGTACCAGGATAGCGCCAGGCCGCTGAGGCCGACGCCGATCGACACTGCCCAGACCCACGATGACGTCAGTTCCGGGCTCAGCCCGGCCACTTGGCCGCCTGGAACACCAGGATGAATGTACCGCCGTAGTTGACGATGACCGAAACGAACCCGGCTATCACCGGGTGAAGGATGTCTGTCAGCTTTAACGGGGTTGCAGAGCTTTGTGCAGGCGCGTCCATGATGGCCTCTGGTAATGGTCAGGTGCTGCAGAAGTACGCTGCCCGTCAGCGACTGGCTGCCGGGCAGGTTTGAGGGTCAGTTGGCCAGCGCTACCAGCAGGCTTTTCAGGTAAGTGCTGCCCTGTCCATCCAGCGGTTGCAGGGGCAGGCGCGGCGCGCCGACATCCTGGCCGAGCATTTTCAGGCCGGCCTTGATGGTGGTGGGCAGGCCACGGCGGGTGATGTACTCCAGCAGCTCGTACTGGCGGTAGAACAGCGTGCGGGCTTCGGCCAGCTCACCGTGCTGTACGGCGTCCCACAGCGCCAGGTTCAGTGCCGGGATCAGGTTGGGCGCGGCGGTACACCAACCCGTTGCGCCGGCCACCAGGGCTTCCAGGGTGAGCGGGTTGCAACCGTTGTAGAACGCCACCTGCCCATCGGTGGCTTTGAACAGGCGGTGCATGCGCTGAATGTCGCCGGTGCTTTCCTTGACCATGGTCACATTGGGTACTTCGCCAAGGATGCGCAGGATCAGTTCCACCGACAGGTCGGTGCCGCTGGTGCCCGGGTTGTTGTAGAGCATGATCGGGATGTCGATGGCCGCGCCGACTGCTTTGTAGTGGGCAATCACTTCCGCTTCGGTGAGTTTCCAGTACGAGATGGGCAGCACCATCACAGCGGTAGCGCCGCAGGCCTGTGCCAGGCGGGCGCGCTGCACGGTGCGCGCGGTGGTCAGGTCGGACACGCTGACCACGCTGGGCACGCGCCCGGCAATGCGTGCCTGGCTGAAGCGCACCACGGTTTCCCATTCGCTGTCGGACAAGTAGGCCCCTTCGCCGGTGCTGCCCAGCGGTGCGATGGCATGCACACCGCCTGCGATCAGGCTATCGATGGACATGCCCAGGGCATCCAGGTCGAGTGTGCCGTCTGCAGTGAAGGGAGTGATGGTGTAGCCGATGACGCCGCGAATTACAGAAGTAGACATGACCAGGCACCTTTGCCGTTGTTGAGGAAAGAGTACAGCTTCGATCAGCCCAGGCAGTCGCCATGGGCACGCAAGGCACGGCGCGCGTAGTAGCTGAACGCGGCACCATGACGTTTGGGGGTGGAGATCCAGTCGTGGGCTTCTTTGCCCAGTGCTTCGGGGATGGGGCGGATGTCACCGGCGCCCATGGCCAGCAGTTGCATCTTTGCCGCGCGCTCGAACAGCAGGGCGAGCACGCAGGCTTCTTCGATCGAACCACCGGCAATCAGCAAACCGTGGTGAGAAAGCAGGATCGCGCGCTTATCGCCAATCGCCTTCGCGATGATTTCGCCTTCCTCGTTGCCCACCGGCACGCCGGGCCACTCCTTGAGGAATGCGCAGTCGTCGAACAACGGGCACAGGTCCATGTGCGAGATGGCCAGCGGCACTTCCAGCATCGACAGGGCCGCGCTGTGCAGCGGGTGGGTGTGGATGATGCAGTTGACGTCGGGGCGGGCGCGGTACAGCCAACTGTGGAAGCGGTTGGCCGGGTTGGCCATGCCACGGCCTTGCAGCACGGTGAGGTCTTCGTCCACCACCAGCAGGTTGGAGGCGGCAATTTCGTCGAAGCCCAGGCCCAGTTGTTGGGTGTAATAAGTGCCAGGTTCCTGGGCGCGCGCGGTGATCTGCCCGGCCAGGCCAGAGTCGTGGCCGCCGTCGAAGAGGATGCGGCAGGTGAGGGCAAGTTTTTGCCGGGCGGTGTAGGTATTGTCGGCCAGCGCCGTCAGCATCTGCTGCTGGGCGAGTTTGACCAACTGGTCCTTGGGGGTGTGCATGGTGGTCGTCATGGGCGGTACCTGCTTGATGAAAGGCTGAGTGACCAGGGGTGTTTTCAGGACACTTGGCGATCTTAATGACACCTTGTGTCATTTTCAAGCTTTGCGTGACACCTCCGCGTGACAGCTTTGCAACCTCATGCTCGCAAGCTTGCTGCCCTCATAACCATGAACCGGTCGTGGCAGGCGAGTACCATGAGCAGATCCAACCCTCGATACGGTCTAAGCATGTTTCTGGATTTACACGTGCGGCTCGCTTGCGAAGCCGACCTCGATGCACTCTTTGCGTTGGATGTTATTGCGCAGCGCGAAGAAAGCCGGCGGGCATTCATTGCCTACTCGGTAGCCTGCGGCCATTGCTGGGCGGCAACGGACGCTGCCAACACTGCGGTGCTCTTGGGTTATGGCGTACTGGACAAGTCGTTTTTCGGGCAGGACTTCATTGCGCTGGTGGTGGTAGGGGATTCGGCGCGTCGCCGTGGCGTAGGCGCAGCCATTCTGCGTGGGCTGGAATCCCGGTCCTTTGGGACCAAGTTGTTCACCTCGACCAACGCGTCGAACCTGCCGATGCAGGCGCTGCTTGCAAAGTGCGGTTTTATCGGCAGTGGTCAGGTTGAAAACTTGGACGAAGGTGACCCAGAGCTTGTTTTTGTAAAGATAAGGCCCTGATGCGCGAAAACACCGGCAAAGCCGGTGTCATCTGCCACGTTGGATACTTCGCAGGTGAACCCGCACCTACAGGGCATAGCCCGTTGCTGCGGCGTCAATGGTTCAAGCGCCTATGCAAAGGTCGTCCAGTCGGTTTGCTACATCCCTTTGCGGGTACTGCCGGAAAGCGTCTGAAATGGCGCTGATCAGCTGCGCGTCCGTGATCGGGTCCAGCCCAGGAAAACGCTTGCCATTACAGTCAACGTCATGGGTAAGCACAGCCTCGACACTGGCGCCGTTGTCCCTGTAAACCTGCCTGATGGCCTGGGCCTCCAGCGCTTTGTCGTCCTTGCAGCGCAGGGCATGGTGAATGGCCAGGGCGGCGCCAAAGGCCAGCGCCGGGGTTTCAATACCCTGCTTGCGGGCAAGGTCGATGCTGCTGAGGATGCGTTCGTTGCGTTGTAGCTTGCGCAACGGGTCGCGTCCCACCCGGGCGCAAGGGTCTTTGAACGAGGTTTTACAGCGCTCCAGGAAGGTATCGGCAAAACGGCTGACCACCTCTGCCATTTGCGGGTACTCCGCCACCAGTGCGGGGCCGACTTCCTGGCGAATCAGGCGCTCGGCCAGCTCGCATACGCGCGCGTCGCCCATGCCTTGGCCTACCGAGTCATGGCCCAGCAGGCTGGCGTACCAGGCAACGATGGCGTGCGGGCCGTTCCACAGGCGGTTCTTGATGACCTGGATCTGGGCAATGTCAGGCACCGTCTTCACCTGGCGCAGGCGTTCGAGCAGGTCGCTGCCGTGCTCTACATACAGCGGCATGTCGGGCTCGCTGTTGAACAGGATCAGGTGCAGCTGGCTCATTGCGCTGCTGGGCTGGGCAAAGGGCCTGAAGCGCCCGATCAGGCGTTCGTATTCAGGCACTGGCGTCGATGCCTTTGTGGCAACTGCCGGCTCGTCTTCCAGGCTGTTCTGGAACATCTGCGACTTGATGCGCAGTTGCCGCACCAGTGCGTCGTTGCTGAGCTTGGAGACGATGCGGCTGACCACCGTTTCGGCGAAATGGGTCTTTTCCAGCACTTGCTTGCCGATGGCTGGCGGGCACAGCAAGGCCAACTCCGCTTGCACATGGCGGCGCACGAACGCGGCGCCGCCCACCTTGTTAAGCACGATCAGCAACGTAAGCTCACGGCCACGTCGTTCGAAACGTTGCAGCAGCCCTTTGGCAATCACCTTCGCCTGGTTGCGGATGGCCTGCTCGGGCAGGCTCAGGCCGATGATTTCGGCCGTGGTGTACATGCCGATTACCGCGTCGTCATCGTCCAGGTCGATCATGCGCACGTTGTCGATGGTCTGGTCGAACGATGTAGCCCCATAGCGCACGCTGTAGCGGCCGAAGGCATTGACGCTTTCGCGCAGCATGCGCGAGCGCGTCGCGGCGATGATTTCACAAGGCCGGGTGTAGCCATCCCAATGGGAAAAGACCTGCGTCAGGTAGCCACCCCCGATGGCGCCGAAACCATGAATGCCCACGCGGAACTGGTTCATGGAGGCCGGGAAGCTTTCGTTCAGTTCGGGCATGCCCAGGTCGGGAACGCACTCGCTCAAGTCGGCCAGGAACTCGGTCATGCTGCGGTAGGCCTTGAGCGCGGCCGCCTTGATTTCTGGGGCAGGCGGTTTGATGTCCTCGATCAGTATCGCCTGGCCTTCAGCACGGATGGCCGACAGCATGCCGTTCTCCGAATCTTCGACCATGAAGCATTGGCCAGGCTCGCAATTGAGCGCGCGGGCAGCTTTCAGGAAAATCTCGGGGTGGGGTTTGCCCTGGCTGACTTCATCGCCACAGACGGTGATGTCGAAGTACTTCAGCACGTTGGCGTTGATCAGGTATTCCTCGGCAATGGCACGGCGACTGGACGTGGCCACCGCCATGGTCAAGCCCGATTTGCGCAGGCGTTCCAGTACCTCCAGCAGGCCGGCCTTGATCGGTACGCCGTGATTGCGCACGTACGCCAGCTCAAGTTCATCCGCGCGTTTGCGGATCTCGGTGTATGGGAAGTCTTCACCGTTATGCGCCTTGGCCAGGGCCTCGGCTTTTTTCGCGCTCAAACCCAGCGAGCCGATCAAAGTGTCCTCGCTCAGCGCTTTGCCGAAGATTTCAAGAGAGGCTTGCTTGAGTGTCTTGAAGCGCAAGCGTTCGGTGTCGAAGAGGGTGCCATCCATATCGAAGATGGCGCTGAGAAGCTGTTTACCTTGGAAGAAAAGCATCGAGTGTTGCCCCGTGGGTGCGTCGGACATCTCGCCTGTAGCAAGCGAGTACGGCGTGTGAACTGCAGCGTCGGCAGTCAGGTCGGGGGCACGCGTTTGTCAGGTGCACGCTCAGGCGTGACACAGAGATAAGGCGGGGCAGAGCGGGGAGTGCAGAGGAGGTTTGCAACCTTTGAAGCGAGGCGGGCGGCGCGTTTGGCCTTGAGGTCACGCCCACTGGCTGCAGTCGGTTTTGCAGGCAGTGGGCGCAAATAGCGATGGATACGTGTGATTCCAAGCATAAGGTGGTTTGCGTCCTTTTTCGTCATGGGTGATCCTTTTTCAGCCTTGCACGTATGCGCCGCGACATGCAAGGCTTGGCCTCCCGCTCCAATCCCGCAACAAGGTGAACCGCAATGACCCAAGCTACCGACCAGGCTTTTTATGACCGTGCCGATGCGCACATCGAACTGGCGAACCAGCAGATCGAAAAGTTCGAAGACCTGGGCAAGGTAAGCGCCTCGCTGACCTTCGGTGCCGCCCGCTTCAGCGCCTGGATGAGCGCCCGCAGCTTCAAGAGCGGCGCCGAGCTTGGCGCCGCGCGGGAAGAGATTCTGAAGTACTTCTGTGAGCAGTACCGGATGATGCTCGAGGACAACCTTGACGAGCATATCGAGCATTTTGACCAGTACATGCTGGGCAAGAACGACTGAGGCTGCGTGGGCATGCCTGCTCCCACAGGGATAGCGTATCCCTGCACTCAACGGGGAACCTGTGGGTGGTCACAGATGAGGCAGCGGCAGGGTGGGCCAAGCCTCAGCGATTGGTCCATTTCTCCAGCAAGATCGAAACGAACTTCTCCGCCGCAGGCGACAACGATGCGCCGCGCCGGTATACCAACCCCAGCGTGCGGCTAACCTGCGGCTCGATCAGCGGCACGCTGACCAGCGTCGGGTGGTCGGCGTCGGGCATGGCCAGGCTGGGCATGGCGGACACACCCAGCCCGGCCTCGACCATGCCCAGCGACGTGGACAGGTGTTGCACTTCGTAGAACCATTTGGGTCGCAGGTTGAGCCCGGACAACGCGTGGTCCAGTAGCATGCGGTTGCCGCTCAGGCGGCCGACGCCGATCAGGCGGTAGTCAGCCAGTTCCGTCCAGGTAACGGAGGCCCGGTTCGCCAGTGGGTGGTCGCGCCTGCAGGCCAGCACAAAGTGCTCTTGCACCAGTGTGACAAACTCGATGTCCGGGTGCTGGCCGCTCATCATGTTGATGCCGAAATCGGCCTCGCCGCGCAGCACGGCTTCGAGCCCGTCGTTGGCGCTAAGGTCCAGCAGGCGAATGCGGATTTTCGGGTATTGCTCGTTGTAATCGCGGATCACCGACGGCAGGAAGTAGAACGCTGCGGTGGGGATGCAAGCAAGGGTAACCTGGCCGGTCTGGCGTTCGGCCAGCTCGCGAATGCTGAGGATCGAGTCTTCAAAATCATCCAGCAGGCGCCTGGCCTTGGGCAGGAAGTCGCGGCCCACGCTGGTCAGGCTGACCCGGCGGGTGGTGCGCTCCAGTAGCGAGGTGCCCAGGCCTTCCTCCAGCTTCTTGATCCGCCGGCTCAAGGCCGGCTGGGAAAGGTGAAGTGCTTCGGCGGCTTCGTGGAAACTGCCGAGTTCGGCGATTTTCACGAAAGATCTGATGTCTTGCAGCTCATATTCCATAAGAAAACCCGCTACTGTCGCCGTGTTTGATTGATGTTTGAATCGCAATAATGGCTACGATATTTGCATTGGATTGATTTATCCAGGCCTGTCACTCTTTTGCTCACAGCATCAATGATGTCCATTGATCAACAAGAGTGCAAAATCATGCAACGTATTCCTTGCGTACTCATGCGCGGTGGTACCTCGAAAGGGCCGTTCTTCCACGCCTGGGACCTGCCTGCCAATGTGGTCGAACGTGACGAGTTGCTGATCAACCTGATGGGCTCTGGCCATGAGCTGGAAATCGATGGCATCGGTGGCGGCAGCCCGCAAACCAGCAAGGTGGCGATCGTCAGCCCTTCGTTGCACCCCGAGGCTGATGTCGATTACCTGTTCGTTCAGGTGATGGTTGCCCAGCGCCGTGTCGACACCGCGCCCAATTGCGGCAACATGCTGTGCGCCGTGGGCCCGTTCGCCATCGAGCAAGGCCTGGTCAAAGGGCAGGATGGCAAGACCTTGGTCCGCATCCGTAACCTGAACACCGGTACCTTGGTCAATTCGCTGGTGGAAACCCCCGGCGGTATCGTGCGCTACGAAGGCCGCACGGCAATCGATGGCGTACCGGGCACTGCCGCCCCGGTGCACCTGACCTTTCTCGATGCCGTGGGCAGCAAGACCGGCAAGCTGTTCCCCACCGGCAAGGCCACGGATGTGATCGATGGCGTACCGGTAACCTGCATCGACATGGCCATGCCCATGATGGTCGTGCAGGCCAGTCAACTGGGGGTGACCGGATCGGAAACCCCTGCAGAACTCGACGCCAATGAAAAACTGCTCAAGCGCCTTGAAGCACTGCGCCTGAAAGCTGGCAAGGCCATGGGCCTTGGCGACGTCAGTGGCATGGTAATCCCCAAGCCGGTGCTGGTGTCTGCGCCACGCTACGACGGCACATTGCAGGTGCGTTACTTCATGCCGCACAACTGTCACCGTGCGTTGGCCATCACCGGGGCGGTAGGGCTGGCGACAGCCTGCGTCAGCCCCGGTACGGTAATTGGCGACCTGCTTGGCGAGGGCGCCCGGCAGTTGACCGACGTGCGCCTGGAGCACCCGAGCGGCGGTATCGATGTGGCGCTGTCGCGCAGTGCTGCCGACGGCAAGACAACCCAGGTTTCGGTGGTACGAACCGCTCGGCGGCTCTTCTCAGGCTTTGTCTACGCCCCTACCTTGCGCAGGCTGGCAGGGTAGTCAAAGGCGGCATGCCGCCTGCTTCATACATGCACCAAGCGCATCCGCACAATTTCAACAATGGTGATGCCCCATGAAACTCGCCAAATCGCTGTATTTCCAGATCCTTTGCGCCGTCCTGCTGGGCGTATTGGTCGGCCACTTCTGGGCGCAACAGGCCGTTGCGCTCAAGCCCTTGGGCGACGCCTTCATCAAGCTGATCAAGATGATGATCGCCCCGGTGGTGTTCTGCACCATTGTCACCGGCATCGCCGGGATGACCGACAAGCGCTCGCTGGGGCGCCTGATGAGCAAGACGTTGCTGTTGTTCCTGGGCCTGACGGTGGTGAGCCTGGTGATTGGCCTGGCGGCGGTTTACCTGTTCAAACCGGGTGTGGGCATGAACATCGACCCCGCCACCCTCAGCACCGAAGGCCTCAGCCAGTACACCGCGTCGGCAGCCAAGCTGGGCGTGGTCGACTTCTTCATGCACATCATTCCCGATACCTTCATCGGTGCCTTCAACAAGGGTGAAGTGTTGCCGGTGCTGTTCATTGCCGTGCTCAGCGGCTTCGCCCTGTCGTCGATGGGGGACAAGGGCAAGCCAGTGCTGGATGTGCTGGAGTCTGCCTCGACCATGGTGTTCCGCATTTTTGGCTACCTGATGCGCTTTGCGCCGGTGGGTGCCTTTGGTGCGCTGGCTTTTACCGTCGGGCAGTACGGCATCACCTCGCTCGGTGCCCTGGCCAAGCTGGTGGGTACGCTGTACATCGCCTGTGCGTTCTTCGTACTGGTCGTACTGGGTGGCATCTGCCGTGCCCATGGTTTCAGCCTGTGGAAACTGCTGCGCTATTTTCGCGAGGAATTCCTGGTGGTGCTGGGTACTTCGTCCACCGAGCCGGTGCTGCCGCGCATGCTGGAAAAGCTCGAAAAGCTGGGCTGCAAGAAAGGTGTGGTAGGCCTGGTGTTGCCAACCGGTTACTCGTTCAACCTCGACGGCACAGCCATCTACCTGTCGCTGGCGGCCATCTTCATCGCCCAGGCCTGCAACATCGACATCACCCTGGGGCAGACGCTGACCATGCTGGCGATCATGTTGCTGTCGTCCAAAGGCGCCGCCGGGGTGACAGGCAGTGGTTTCGTCGCCCTGGCCTCGACCCTGACTGTGATTCACGACATCCCTCTGGCCGGCCTGGCGCTGCTGATCGGCGTCGACCGCTTCATGTCTGAAGCCCGCGCCCTGACCAGCCTTGCCAGCAATGCAGTGGCCACCGTGGTGATCTCGCTGTCCGAGAATGCCTGTGAGCGGGATACGCTGCTGCGCACACTCAACGGTGAACAACCGGTACAGCCGGATTGCGCTACGCCTGGCCAGGCCACTTGGCCCGCCGAGCCGCACCGCCAGGGCTGAACGCCCTTCGTACTACTGAACATTGACTCAAAATTCCACTCAGCGTCGCAGCGATGCCGAGTGGGGTTGGAGGCTGCCTGCCCGGCGGGCGGCCACGCACAATAAAAACAAGAGAGAAAGACCATGCTCGCACTCCTGGGCCTGATCATGGTGGTGACCTTCACCTACCTGATCATGAGCAAGCGCCTGTCGCCTATCGTTGCGCTGACCGTTGTCCCGATCGTGTTCGCCGTCATCGGCGGCTTTGCCCCCGAACTGGGCAAGATGATGCTCGACGGCCTGAAAATGGTTGCGCCATCGGCAGCGCTGCTGCTGTTTGCCATCCTGTTCTTTGGCCTGATGATCGATGCCGGCCTGTTCGACCCGCTGATCCGCAAGATCCTCAAGCGGGTAAATGGCGACCCGGTCAAGATCGCCATCGGCACTGCACTGCTGTCACTTCTGGTGGCACTGGACGGCGATGGCACGACCACCTACATGATCACCTGTGCCGCCATGCTGCCGCTCTACAAGCGTATCGGCATGAACCCGATGATTCTGGCCACGGTGTCGATGCTGTCGCTAAGCATCATGAGCGGCCTGAGCCCGTGGGGCGGGCCGGCCACGCGGGCCATTGCCGCGCTTGGGCTGGACGCCAGCGAGTACTTCATCCCGATGCTGCCGACCATGATTGGCGGTGCGGCCTGGGTGGTGTTCACGGCCTTCCTGCTGGGGCGCACCGAACGCCGCCGCATCGGCAACATCGCCCTGGAGTCCGGTGGCGGCAACTGCTACATCAAGGAAATCCTCGGCGACAACCCGTACAAGCGCCCGCGCCTGGCCTATGTGAACCTGTTGCTGGTCATCGCCGTCATGACTGCGCTGGTAATGGGGCTGATGCATGCCGCCATCCTGTTCATGATCGGCTTCGTCGCCGCGCTGATGATCAACTACCCACAGCTGGAACTGCAGAAGGCGCGCATTCTGGCGCACTCGGGTAACGCCATGACGGTGGTGCTGCTGGTGTTCGCCGCGGGTATCTTTGCCGGGATCTTCTCGGGTACCAAGATGGTCGACGCCCTGGCGCAAACCCTGGTGGACTGGATTCCCGAAGAATGGAGCCACTGGTTCCCGTTGGTGGTGGCGCTGACCAGCATGCCACTGACCTTCGTGCTGTCCAACGACGCCTATTACTTTGGCGTGGTGCCGATCCTGGCCAACGCCGCAGCGGCTTACGGCATCGACCCGCTGGAAATTGCCCGCGCCTCGGTGCTCGGCCAGCCGGTGCACCTGATGAGCCCGCTGGTGGCGTCGACGTTGCTGCTGGTCGGCATGGTCGACCGCGACATCGGTGACTTCCAGAAGGCGACCTTCAAGTGGGCCGTGCTCACCTCGCTGGTGATCACTGCACTGGCTTTGCTCACAGGGGCCTTGTCCTTCTTCGTCTGAGCGTTACGGGCGCTGCCCGGCGCCCGGCACCTTGTGCATCCTGAAAACAACAACAAGAGTACCGATCATGTCCCGTGCTGTGTTCCGTGGGGCCACGTGTGGCCTGCTCTGCGGCTGGCTGCCTGTTGCCGGCGCTGCCGGTTTCGTCGATGACAGCAAGCTCAAGCTTCAACTACGCAACGTCTACTTCAACGAGAATTTCCGCGACGAACACGGCATGAGTGCACGTGCTGCCGCTAGCGCCAAAAGCGAGCGGGTGGAGTGGGCACAGGGTTTTCTGCTGGACTACCAATCCGGATTCACGCCCGGCGCATTGGGCGTGGGGCTGGACGCCCTCGGGCTGGTGGGTGTCAGGCTGGACTCTGGCCGTGGGCGCAGCGGCACCGGGCTGCTGCCGGTTCATGACGACGGTCGTGCGGCGGACGAATTTGCCAGCGCCGGGGTAACGGCCAAGGCCCGCGTCGGGCAGACTGTGGTCAAGCACGGTACCTTGCTGCCGAAAACGCCGGTGCTGGTCTACAACGACGCGCGGCTGTTGCCGCAGACGTACGAGGGTACCCAGCTGACCAGTACGGATATCGACGGGCTGACACTGACAGCGGGCCACCTGGACCGCTTCAAACAGCGTGATTCATCGGACAGCACCGGCCTGTACCTGGATGGGTACGCGGGCGGCAGGTCCGGTGACTTCAACTTCGCCGGCGCCGATTATGCCGTCAGCAAACAACTGCGCCTGAGCTACTTCCATGGCCAGCTCGAGCACTTCTACCGGCAGGACTTCGCCGGCCTGGTACACGAACTGCCGCTGGCGGGTGGTGTGTTGAGCACTGACCTGCGCTATTTCAAGAGCCGCGACAGCGGTGCCGCCCAGGGCGGCGCAATCGACAACGACATGTTCAGCGGGCAGATGGCCTATGCCCATTCGGGCCATACCCTCGGTGCCGGCTACCAGGTGCTCGACGGTGAGGCAGGGTTGCCTTACATCAGCGGTGCGACGGTGTATTCGTTCAGCAACGTCGGCATCGGCAAGTTCATCGAGGAAGAAGAAAAGACCTGGATGGCAAGCTACGCCTACAACTTTGCGGCAGCAGGCGTGCCGGGCCTGACCTTCATGGCGCGATACCTGAGTGGCGATAATGGCCGCTCGGGTGCCGAGGGCATCAAGGAGTGGGAACGTGACGCCGAGCTTGCCTACGTGGTGCAGGGCGGGCCGCTGAAAGGTTTGGGTGTGAAGCTGCGCAACTATATCTATCGTTCGGATTTTGCCCGCGGGCGCGACAGCAATCGCTTGTACCTTACCTACGATATCGCCATCTGGTGAGGGTGCAGGCCGGACCACATGTCCGGCCCTGAACCGGCTGCTGCGCCCTGGGTCAACGGCGCAGTAGGCGAGAAATCACCAGTGTGACAGCGGCGGTGATTGCCAGCGCGGCGATAGGTTTTTCCTTGACGAACGAAGACACCGTGTCCAGGGCATCCCCATAGGTCTTGGTCACCTGGCCTGCAGCCTGACGCGCATCGCCTTCGGCCTCCAGCGAGGGGTCTTCGACCAGCCGGCCGACAGCGCTCTGCGCCTTGCCTGCAAGGTTCTCTGCAACACCTTCGATCTGTTCGCGTTTCATGATGGCTTAGTTCCTTCCTGTGAACGGCTAGGGTTAACAGCACAGGCTTAGGGCGTTGGCAGGCCGCAATGGTTCCAAACGATTGCTTATTACCGTCAGGCCACGCGGTCCCTGTAGGAGCGGCCTTGTGTCGCGATCGGGCCGCAAAGCGGCCCCAGGATCTCAGCAACGACGCACACATTGCCGGGGCTGCCCTGCAGCCCGATCGCGACACAAGGCCGCTCCTACAAGGGATCGCACCTGGCTTGAGAGGGCGAGGCTAGCGGGCCTTCTTCTCAAGAATTCGCGCCCCGCTACCTTCCTTGGCCAGCACATCCTCGGGGTTACGCAGCGGGCAGTCCTCCAGTGACAGGCAACCGCAACCAATGCAGTTGTCCAGGCTGTCGCGCAACGCCTCCAGCGTGCGAATCCGGGCGTTAAGGTCTTCGCGCCAGGCCGTGGACATCTCGCCCCACTGCGCCGCCGTAAGCTTGCTGTTGGGCGCATAACGGCTGAATGCCTGCTTGATGTCCTCCAGCGGAATACCGGTGCGCTGTGCCACTTTGATAATCGCCAGTGTACGCAGCACCAGTGAGGGGTAGCGGCGCTGGTTGCCCGCCGTACGGACGCTGGCGATCAGCCCCTTGGTTTCGTAGAAATGCAGCGCAGACACCGCCACGCCACTGCGTTTGGCCACTTCACCCACTGTGAGCATTCGCGTGTTGTCCACCGCCATGCGTGTTGACCTCAAGTTAAGTTGAGCTCTTATAGTCCTGCCCGATCTTCCCCGCAACCGCTTTCCTCATGATCGGAGCTCTGCATGAACAAACGGACGTTATTGGCCTGGGCCGGCGCTGTAGCCGGTGTGCTGGCCGCTGCCTATGCGTTGGTGGGTAGCGGCTCGGCGCCACCCGCTGCGGCGGCGTGGCCGGCGACCAAGGTGGCCTTGGCCACGGCCGAGCAGGTGCAGCTGGCGCGGCAGAACTTTGCTTCGGGGGAGCTGGAGGCGGTCAACCAGGTGCAGGTGGCGGCTGAGACGGCGGGGCGCATTACCCGCATCGCCTTCGAGTCGGGGCAGACGGTAACGGCCGGGCAGTTGCTGGTGCAGCTCAACGACGCGCCGGAGCAGGCCCAGCGGGTGCAGTTGCGGGCAAAATTGCGTAACGCTGAAGTGGTGCTGCAGCGCAGCCGCAAGCTGCGGGCGATGAATGCCGTGTCGCAAGAGCTGCTGGACAACGCCGCCACTGCCGTGGACGTGGCCAGTGGTGAGCTGCAGCATGTCGAGGCGTTGATCGCGCAGAAGGCCATTCGCGCACCGTTTGCCGGCAAGCTCGGCATCCGTCGGGTGCATCAGGGCCAATACCTGGGCGCCGGCGAGGCGATTGTCAGCCTGGCTGACATCAGCCAGTTGCATGTGAATTTTGCCTTGGGCGAGCAGGCTGCCCCCGAAGTGCACGTCGGGCAAGTGCTGGCACTGACGGTGGACGCAGTGCGCGGGCAAGGCTTCCAGGCCCGGGTGGTGGCGGTCGATCCGGTGGTCAGCAAGGCGCGCCTGGTGCAGGTGCAGGCAGCCTTGCCGAACCCGGATGGGCAGTTGCAGCCGGGCATGTACGCTGGCGTGCGCCTGGATGCCGCGCAGCCGTCGACCGTGCTGGCCGTGCCGGAAACCGCGATCACCTACACCGCTTATGGCCAGACGGTATTCGTTGCGACCCAGGACCCGGCGCATGGCACTCGGGTCAGCCGGGTGCGGGTAACCACCGGTGAGCGCTGGCAAGGGCGGGTGGAGGTCACGTCCGGCCTGGCGCCCGGTGACCGGGTGGTGGTTTCCGGCCAGTTGAAGCTCAGTGACGGCATGCCGGTCGAGCCCGTGGCGCAGGACAGCCTGCAGGCCAACCAGGGAGGGCGGCAGTCGTGAAGTTTACCGATGTCTTCGTGCGCCGGCCGGTGCTGGCGCTGGTGGTCAGCAGCCTGATCATCCTGATGGGGCTGTTTGCCATGGGCAAATTGCCGATCCGCCAGTACCCCTTGCTGGAAAGCTCGACCATTACCATCAGTACCGAGTACCCCGGCGCCTCCGCCGAGCTGATGCAGGGTTTTGTGACCCAGCCGATTACCCAGGCGGTGTCGTCGGTCGAGGGCATCGACTACCTGTCGTCGTCCTCGCAGCAGGGGCGCAGTCTGATCACGTTGCGCATGGTGCTCAACCGCGACTCGACCCAGGCGCTGGCCGAGACCATGGCCAAGGTCAACCAGGTGCGCTATCGCCTGCCGGAAAAGGCCTACGACCCGGTGGTAGAGCTTTCGGCTGGCGACTCCACGGCGGTAGCCTACGTGGGCTTTGCCAGCGACAGCCTGTCGATACCGGAGCTGAGCGATTACCTGTCGCGGGTGGTGGAACCGCAGTTTTCTGGCATCGACGGCGTGGCCAAGGTGCAGTCGTTTGGCGGGCAGCGCCTGGCCATGCGCCTGTGGCTGGACAGTGAACAGATGGCTGGGCGCGGGGTGACAGCAGCGGACGTGGCGCAGGCGGTGCGTGCCAACAACTACCAGGCGACGCCGGGCCAGGTGCGCGGACAATACGTGCTGGCCGACATCCAGGTGGACACCGACCTGACCCGGGTCGAGGACTTCCGTGAGCTGATCATTCGCAACGATGGCACCGATTTGGTACGCCTGCGCGATGTCGGCACCGTCGAGCTGAATGCGGCGGCCACCCAGACCAGCGCCACCATGGATGGCAGGCCTGCCGTGCACCTGGGGCTGTTCCCCACGCCGACCGGCAACCCACTGGTGATCGTCGAGGGTATTCGCCAACTGTTGCCGCAGATTCAGCAGACCCTGCCACCCGGTGTGCATGTGGCGCTGGCCTACGAGACCGCACGTTTCATCGACGCTTCGATCCATGAAGTACTGCGCACCTTGGTGGAGGCGATGCTGATCGTGGTGCTGGTGATCTGGCTGTGCCTGGGTTCGCTGCGCAGCGTGCTGATTGCGGTGGTTGCCATCCCGCTGTCGATGCTCGGTGCCGCGGGCCTGATGTTGCTGTTCGGCTTCAGCCTCAACCTGCTGACGTTGCTGGCGATGGTGTTGGCCATCGGCTTGGTGGTGGACGATGCCATCGTGGTGGTGGAGAACGTGCACCGGCATATCGAAGAGGGCAGGTCACCGGTCGCTGCGGCATTGATCGGGGCACGGGAAATCGCCGGGCCGGTGATCGCCATGACCCTGACCCTGGCGGCGGTGTATGCGCCGATCGGGCTGATGGGCGGGCTGACCGGCACGCTGTTCCGCGAATTTGCCCTGACCTTGGCGGGAGCGGTGATCGTTTCGGGCATCGTGGCGCTGACGTTGTCGCCGGTAATGAGCTCGTTGCTATTGCAACCCGGACAGCAGCATGGCGCGATGGCCAACATGGCCGATCGGTTGTTCGCTGGGTTGACTGGCGCCTATGGACGGGTGCTGGCCTACACCCTGACACATCGCTGGATCAGTGGCGGCGTGGCGCTGCTGGTGTGCCTGAGCCTGCCCTGGCTGTACCTGCTGCCCCAGCGTGAGCTGGCCCCGGCCGAGGACCAGGCGGCGGTGCTGACCGCCATCAAGTCGCCGCAGCATGCCAGCTTGGAATATGTGGAGCACTTTGCGCTGAAACTGGACGAGGTGATGAAGTCCATCGGCGAAACCACCGACACCTGGATCATCAACGGCACCGACGGCCCGGCCGCCAGTTTTGGTGGCATCAACCTCAGCGCCTGGCAGGTGCGCGAGCGTTCTGCCGCGCAGGTGCAGGCACAGTTGCAGCAGGCAGTGGCGGATATCGAAGGCAGCAGCATCTTCGCCTTCCAGGTCGCTTCGCTGCCGGGTTCCAGTGGCGGCCTGCCGGTGCAGATGGTGCTGCGCAGTGCCCAGGATTACCCCGAGCTGTACCAGACCATGGAGGTGCTCAAGCAGCGCGCCCGCGACAGCGGGCTGTTTGCCGTGGTGGACAGCGACCTCGACTACAACAACCCAGTGGTCAAGGTGCGCGTCGACCGCGCCAAGGCGGCTAGCCTGGGCATCAGCATGCAGGCCATTGGCGAGTCGCTGGGGGTGCTGGTGGGCGAGCAGTACCTCAACCGTTTCGCCCTGTTCGGGCGGTCCTATGACGTGATCCCGCAGAGTATTCAGGACCAGCGCCTGACGCCTGCGGCGCTCAATCGTCAATACGTGCGCGCCGAAAACGGCAGCCTGGTGCCGTTGGCTACGGTGGTGCACCTGGATATCGAGGTGGCGCCCAACCGCCTATTGCAGTTCGATCAGCAGAACGCCAGTACCCTGCAGGCGATCCCGGCGCCAGGAGTGTCGATGGGCAACGCCGTGGCATTTCTCGAACAGCTCACCACCGAACTGCCGCCGGGCTTCAGCCACGATTGGCAATCGGAGTCGCGCCAGTATGTGCAGGAGGGTTTTGCCTTGATGTGGGCGTTTCTCGCTGCCTTGGTGGTGATCTACCTGGTGCTGGCAGCGCAGTACGAAAGCCTGGTCGACCCGTTGATCATTCTGGTGACCGTGCCACTGTCGATCTGCGGCGCACTGCTGCCGCTGGCGCTGGGCTGGGCCACGTTGAACATCTACACGCAGATTGGCCTGGTGACGCTGATCGGCCTGATCAGCAAGCACGGCATCCTGATGGTGGAGTTCGCCAACGAGATCCAGGTGCGCGACAACCTTGATCGTGCTGCCGCCATTGTCCGAGCTGCGCAGATACGCTTGCGGCCGGTGTTGATGACCACGGCGGCGATGACCTTTGGCGTGCTGCCACTGCTGTTCGCCAGTGGTGCCGGGGCCAATAGCCGCTTCGGGCTGGGGGTGGTGATTGTGTGCGGGATGCTGGTGGGGACGTTATTTACCTTGTTCGTGTTGCCGACGATCTATCGGTGGTTGGCGCGAGATCATCGGGTGACCACGGGGCGGGCGCAGCAGTTGCTGGAGGCTGAACGCGTTCTGGGTATGTGAAGCGCAGCAGCCCCGATTGCGCGATCAGGATGGCGAACGGTCGCGACGCATCTGGGTGACCAGGGTAAAGCGGTCATCCGGGTGCACGGTCTCGGAAACCGCCATCAGGTCACCGTTTTCCTCGCGGTAATGACGGGTGATCTTCAGCCCAGGCGAACCCGCCTCGGCCCTTAGCACCCGGGCCATTTCAGCGGTCAGCAACACCGCCCGCACCTGCTGGTCGACCACGGCGATCGACCGGCCATAGTGCTGCTCGATCAGCCCGGCAATCAGCTGGTCGGGGTGTTCGCGCGCCAGCTCGATAACCTCGGCATGGTCGCGCTGTGCATACACATCGGTCCAGCACAGCGGTGCGGCATTGTGCAGGCGGTCGACGCGAATGCTCGACACGCAGAAGTAATGCTCCCCCGGCACCAACCCCAGCCGCGTGGCCTCGCTCAGGTCGGCGACGAAGTGGCGCACGTTCTGGATTTCCCGCTGCTGGGTTTCGGCCAGGTGTGCAAGGTCGGCCACGCTGGCCAGCGATTGCGAATAGCCGCCGCGCGGGCTGCTGGCCTCGACCCGAGTGCCCACGCGCTTGCGCCGCGACACCAGCCCCTGGTTGAGCAACTGGTCGATCGCTGCGCGCACCGTATGGCGGCTCACCTCGTAAAGGTCGCACAGCTCGAACTCGGTCGGCAGCAGGCTGCCTACCGGGTAGCGGCCACTGGCAATGCCTTCCATCAAGTCCTTTGCCACGGTGGAATAGCGCGTCGGGTTCATACCTTTGCTCGGTCTCGCAAACTTCATCGCTTGATAGTGTATCAGCGACAGAATTTCGAACGCTTCACCGGCCCTCTGCAGGTTGGTCGCCCAGTGTCGGTCATGGATCGGCGGGCAAGCTCATGTGCAGCAAAGGGAACGGGCGGCCTTCACCGTCCAGCGGCGAGCGGCCGGTCTGGACAAAGCCATAGTGCTGGTAAAACCCTGTTGCCTGCGGGTTCTGCTCGTTGACATCGACACTCATCGTGCTGCGCGACTGGCGGCCGAAATCCAGCAGTGCGCGGCCAATGCCCTGGCCGTGGCGCGCGGGGTCGACGAAGAGCATTTCCACGTGGTTATCATTGAAGCCGATGAAGCCCAGTGGCTGGTCATCGGTGTCTACTGCAACCCACAGCTCGACGGCCGGAAAATACAGGTCACGCAGCTGTGGCAACAGCGCGTCGATGTCGCAGGGTTGTAGAAAGTGGTGCGTCGCGCGTACGGCGCGCAGCCAGATGTCGAGCAACTGCGGGTAGTCTGCAGCGATGCCTTGGCGAATGATCATGCGGTCATCCTGAGTGAATTGATGGCGGATGGGCGCGCCAACAGGTGGCGGCCATGCGGGGTCGGCATCATGAATGACCGCTTCGCGAGTTAACGCCTGGGCGGTGCACGGCAGGGGAGGCCGGAAGGGAAGAGTGCGGAAGATTACCCGGATTGCGCAGTGTGGGGCAATGGCGGTGCGCTGCAGGTTTTGACTCGACTAGGCTGCTTGTCGATGCTGGAATTGAACCCGCACAACACGAACGGGCCGGGGGCGCCAATGAACCGCAACGAACTGCGCAAAGCCGATATCAACCTGATGGTGGTGTTCGAAGCCCTGATGCAGGAGCGCAACCTCACCCGTGCCGCGGAAAAGCTGTTCGTCGCCCAACCCACGGTCAGCGCCGCGCTGGCCAGGTTGCGTGCGATGTTCAACGACCCGTTGCTGGTCCGTGTGGGTAACCGCATGGAGCCCTCGGCCAGGGCCGAAGAGGTGATCAAGTACCTCACCCCGGCCCTGGATGCGATGTCCGTCGCCCTCAGCCTGACCCACGATTTCGACCCCTTGACCAGCAAGATGACCTTCCGCATCGGTTTGTCCGATGACGTCGAGTCCGGGCTGTTGCCGCCGCTGTTGCGGGCGTTGCGGGTCGAGGCGCCGAATGTGGTGGTGGTCGTGCAGCATGTGGATTACTGGCGCATCCCCGACTTGCTGGCAGCGGGCGATGTAACGGTCGGCATCAGCCAGACCAAGGGGCTGCCTGCCAATGCCAAGCGCAAGGTACTGCGCACGATGCAGGGCAGGGTAGTGCGCGCCGACAAGTCGGCCACGCCACTGACACTGGATGAGTTCTGCGCCCGCCCGCACGTTCAGGTTTCGCCCACCGCCAACACCCAGGGTGTGGTAGACGATTGGCTTAAAGAGATTGGCCGCGAACGCAAGGTGGTGTTGTCGGTGCCGCAGTTCAGTTCGCTGCCGGCGATTCTGGCTGGCACCGACCTGCTGGCCTGTTGCCCGGACTATGCCGCACAGGGCATGGAGCGTTGGGGCAACCTGCAGGCTGAGCAGTTGCCGTTCGAAAACCACGGCGCTGGAGCTGGCGATGGTCTGGTTGAGCACTACCGACAGCGACCCCGCCGAGCGCTGGCTGCGCAGCCGCCTGGAGCACTACATGGGCGGCGTGCGCTCGTTGGACGGTGGCCAGGTTTAGAACGCCCCCTGCAAGGTCACCATGAAGTTACGCGGCTCACCATAGAAGTTACCCCAGCCCGGCGCACCGATGGTGGCGTAGTACTTCTTGTCGAACAGGTTGTTGCCGTTGAGGGCGACGGTCCAGTTCTGGTCCAGGCGATACTGCACGCGGCCGTTCCACACGGTGTAGCCCGCCTGCTCGACGCGGGTGTTGCGGGTGGTGCGGAAGTTCTCGCTCTGGCTGTTCAGACCGGCACCGAGGGTCCAGCGTTCCAGGGCACCGCCCAGCTGGTAGTCACCCCACACTTTGAACATGTGCCGTGGAATGAAGCTGGAGGTGAACGTCAGCTCGGTGGGGTCGCTGTCTTCGATGGTCTTCAGGTATTTGGTCTGGGTGTAGGTGTAGCCCGCCAACAGTTGCAGGCGCTCGATCGGCGAGCCGCTGATCTCGGCTTCGAAACCCTGCGCGCGCACCTTGCCGCTGTCGGTGTAGCAATACCCGTCGCCTGACGGGCAGGTCTCGATGTAGTCGCTTTCCGCGCGGTGGTTCTCGACGGTGCGGAACAGGTTGAACGAGGTATTCAGCGCGCCGTCAAGCAGCTCGCCCTTGATGCCAATCTCGTAGTTGGCACCGGTCTTGGGCTGAAGTGGCTGCCGCTCGGCGTTCACCTTGTCGCTCTGCGGCTGGAAGATGTCGGCGTAGCTGGCGTAGGCGGTCCACTGGTCGTTCAGGTCGTAAAGCACGGCGGCGAACGGCGTGACCTGGCCGTTTTCCTCACTGCGGTTGTTCACCCAGTAATCGTAGAACTCGGTGTAGGAGTCGCTCTTGTTGCGGTACCAGCTGACCCGCGCGCCCAGTACCAGGGTAAGCGGCTCTGCCAGCTTCAAGCGCAGGTTGGCGTAGGTGCCGTATTGGGTGGTGGTGGAATCGGTTGGTACGCTGCCACCACGGGTCGGGTTGACCAGGTAATCGTCCTTGGACGGGCGAGGGAAGTTCGGGGAGGGGTTGAACGGGTTCTGCTTGCCGTCCAGTAGAATCAGCGCGAAGTAATCATGGGTTTTCTGCCGGCTGGCGTTGGCGCCGATGATCAGCTCGTGCTGCAGGCCGAACGCCTCGAACTTGCCATCGATATAGCTATCGAAGCCGTAGTCGTCCTGGTCGTAGTCGAAACGACCGGCGCGGACGGCCATGCTGGCAGTGTTGGCGCCGACCGGCACCGTGCCTTCGGAGTAGGCGTATTCGATGTCCTGGTCGTTGTGGGTGTAGACCGAGGCGAAGTTCAGTGTCCAGTCATCGTTGAAGCGGTGCTTGAAGTCGGCAAAGCCGGTAATACGCTGGCTTTGCAGGTCGTTCCAACTGGCCCCCAGGCAGGTGGAACGCGACAGCTTCAGGTCACTGCCATCGGCGTAGCGTGGCACGCCGGCATAGCACGGTGTGGCATCGACGTCCTCGTAGGCCAGGCCGAAGCCCAGGGTGGTGTCGGCGCTGACGTCCCAGTCGATGGCGCCATACAGTATCTGGTCCTGGCGCTTGGCCGTGTCATAGAAATACTGGCGGTCCTGCAGGGCTGCCACCGCGCGGCCCCGCACGCTGCCCGACTCGTTCAGCGGGCCGCCTACGTCGACTTGGCCGCGATAGTTGTCCCAGCTGCCGGCGGACAGGGTGACAGTGGTCGCGGCCTTGTCCTGGCCGCGCTTGCGCACGAAGTTGACACCACCAGCGGAGGAGCCGGAGCCCTTCATCATCCCGGCCGCGCCTTTGAGGATTTCGACGCGGTCGTAGAACGCCATGTCGCTGGAAAAGCTGTTGGCCTGCACGTAGTTGCCACCCACGTCCAGCGGCACGCCGTCGTACTGGTACTGGCCGTCCAGGTTGAAACCACGGGAGTAGAAGTATTTGCCGCCCATGGGCGAGTCATACACGGTGATGCCAGGGGTCTTGTCCAGTACCTGTTCGAGGGTGTTCAGGTTCTGGTCGTCAAGCATCTTGCGGGTCATCACGGTGACCGCCTGCGGGGTTTCTTTCAGCGTATGGACGCCCTTGCCGATGGTCACTGCGCGGGCGGTGTATGACTGGGTGCCCTCGCTGGTCGCATCCAGCCGATTGGAGTCGATGTTCAGCGGCCCCAGCTCCATGGCCGTGCCGTAGTCTGCCGGCACCAGCACATAACCGCCATTGCCCTGGCGCTGCGCCTGCAAGCCGCTATTGCTCAGTAACCGCACCAGCCCTTCCTCGACGCTGTAGCTGCCTTCCAGGCCTGCGCTGCTCAGGTTGCGGGTCTGCTCGGTGTCGAACGAAATGGTCACACCCGCCTGCACGCCAAACTGGGTTATGGCATTGCCCAAAGGGCCAGCGGGGACATGGTAGGCGGTCTGGCTTTGAGCCATGGCCTGGGCAGGCATCAGCAGCAGGCACGGCGCGCTGGCAAGGGACATGCCGAACAGCACCAGGCGCACGGCCTGGGTCAGTTTGGTTGCAGGGGTGGGGTACAGATGAGGCATTGCGTGATCCTTCCGAGTCATGGCAGAAAGTCGCTGTCGTCGCGGCTTGTGTCAGGGACGGACGAGAATCGA
This sequence comes from Pseudomonas putida, assembly GCA_041071465.1. Lineage (NCBI taxonomy): Bacteria > Pseudomonadati > Pseudomonadota > Gammaproteobacteria > Pseudomonadales > Pseudomonadaceae > Pseudomonas > Pseudomonas putida. The sequence goes on from CP163498.1 coordinate 3,964,688, forward strand.
AATCAGCAAGGTTCGCGCGTAGGTTTTTCAGCGCCTGCTCAGGCAGGCTCCACGCTCACCCAATAGCGGCTGAGGTAGTGCACCCTCACAGGGAGGGTTTTCGGCAGGTTGGCCAAAGCGATATCGGTATCATCGATGCGAAATGCTCCGGAGATACTCATGGCCCGGATTGCGGAGGCGCAGCGCAGCACGCCTGGCCGATAGCGCCCCAGTTCTTCGATGAAGTCGCCCAGCCGCCAGTCGTTAACGCTCAGCATGCCCTGCAGCCAGGCCGTGGAATCGGCGGGTAGAGCCTGGGCGGTGGCGAAGTCATCCTGGTCAAAACTCACTTGTTGGCCCGCTTGCAGTTGCAGCAGCCGATCAAGGTGGCGCTGTGGACGTACCTCGACGCTGCCCTGAAGCACGCCCACGCGGGTCTGGCGCGCAAGTTTGCGGATGCTGAACTCGGTACTGCGGGCAAGCACGCTGCCGTCATCGGTGTGCACGATGAATGGGCGTTGCTGAAGGTCGCTGACCGGGCGGACCAGAATTTCCCCTTGATACAGCTGAATCGCCCGCACTTTCGCGTCATAGCGCACGTCCAGCGCGGTGCCCACGTTCAGCTCCAACTGCGAGCCATCCACCAATTGCAGGGTGCTTCGTTCGCGGCTGCCGGTACGTTGTTGGGCCAGCAGGGAGCGATAGGGCACCTGCTCGGCGGCCAGCCAGCCACCTGCGCCCATCGCCAGCAACAGGCTCAGCACCTTCAGCACTTCGCGCCGCTGCGCCTGTGCCGCGCCGAGGCTGGACAGCGCCGCCTGTGGTGGCAGCATGGCCCACTGTTGCTGCAGCTTTTCTACTCGCGCCCAGGCGGCAGCGTGTTGTGGGCTGGCCTGCAACCACTGCCGCCAGGCCTGGGTGCGGGCCTCGCTGTTGGCGCCGTCGTTGAGCTGTACATACCAGGTGGCAGCGGCTTCGAGTGTCTTGAGATCCATCGGCTCAGCCTTCGACTGCCAGCAGGCAGCAGGTCATGGCCTTGATCAGGTGATTCTTCACGGTGGTCACCGACACGCCGAAGCGCTCGGCCGCAGCACCGTAGGTCAGGCCTTCCAGTTGCACCGCCAGGAAGATGGCGCGGGTCTTGGCGCCGAGTTCGTCGAGCAGGCTGTCCACGGTTACCAGCATTTCGATGATGGACAAGCGCACCTCTGGCGAAACCTCCACCGGTTCCGGGCGCAAGGCCAGGGCCTGCAGATAGGCTTGTTCGATGGTGCGGCGGCGGACCTTGTCGATCAGCAGCGCACGGGCGATGGCGCTGAGGTAGCTGCGCGGCTCGCGGATCGGCAATTGATTGCGCGCGGTCATCACCCGCAAAAAGGTATCGTGCGCCAGGTCGGAGGCATCGGCGGCGTTGCCCAGGCGGGCGCGTAGCCAGCCCTTCAGCCAGCCGTTGTTTTCGCTGTAGAGCTGATGCAGGGCCTGATGATCGAGCGTCGACATGGCGTCAAATTCGCAATATGAATAGGAATTGATCGCATTGTCGCGATGAGCCAGGGCGATTGCAAGGGGGCATTTGGGGCCGCAGGGCGGCCCCCGATGATGCGGCGGTTAAAAGCCCGCTTCCAAGTCCAGGAGGTCCTGCACAGTCTGGCGCCGACGGATCATGCGCAGTGCCCCGTCCTCGATCAGAAACTCCGGCAGCAGCGGCCGGCTGTTGTAGTTCGACGACATCGACGCGCCATAGGCACCGGCGTCGTGGATCACCAGCAGGTCGCCCACCTGTGCCTGGGGCAGCTCCTGCGGGGTCAGTTCCTGGTCATCCTGGGTGAACACGTCACCCGACTCGCACAGCGGCCCGGCCACCACGGTCGGTTGCCGTGGACGGTCCACCGGCTGGCCGTTGGCATCGAGCAGGGTCATGCCGTGGTAGGCGCCGTACATCGCCGGGCGCATCAGGTCGTTGAAGCCGGCGTCGATCATGACGAAGGTATTGCGGCCCACTTGCTTGACGGCACGCACTTCGGCCACGAGGTAGCCCGACTCGGCCACCAGGAAGCGCCCCGGCTCGATTTCCATGCGCACCGGGTGGCCGAGCATCGCTTCGATTTCCTTGCGCGCCACTGCCCAGGTCTGGGCATAGCGTTGCAGGTCGACTGGCTTGTCGGTTTTGCGGTACGGGTGGACAGCCCGCCACCAATGGAGAAGGCTTCGATGTCCACGCCCAGGCGGCCGATCAGCTCGATCATCGAGCGAGCCACCTGCTCCAGGTGCTGGTAGTCCACTCCCGAGCCAATGTGCATGTGCACGCCCACCAGGTGCAGGCCGTGCGCCTTGATGCACGCCAGCGCCTCGTCCAGCTCTTCGTGCCAGATGCCATGCTTGCTGTTTTCACCGCCGGTGTTGGTCTTGCGGCTGTGGCCATGGCCGAAGCCTGGGTTGATACGGATCCAGACGCGGTGGCCGGGCGAGCGCTCCCCGAGTTGGCGCAGCATGTCGATGGAGCCGGCGTTGACTTCGATTTTCGAGGCCACCACGCGTTCCAGGGTGGGGCGGTCCAGTGCGTCACAGGTCAGCACCACGCCGGCAGGGTCACCGCCCACGCTGGCACCTGCGGCGAAGGCCCGTTCCATTTCGCCCAGCGACACGGCGTCCAGCACCAGGCCATGGGCGCGCATCAGGCGCAGCACATGCAGGTTGGGATTGGCTTTCTGGGCGAAGCGCACGGTGTCGAACACCTTCAACTGCTCGACACGTTCGGCGATGGTACCGGTGTCGTACGCCCACAGCGGCGAGCCGTGCTGGCGGACGGCTTCGGCCAGGAGGGTGAAGGGTGCGGTCATGGTGGCGCTACTCCTATAAGAAAGGCCACGAGCATGAGGCAAAGCAGGAATTCAGAAAAATAGCTATTTTTCTGATGGCCATTCATATTTGATATGCCCATTGTCGACCCACCGAGTGCTGCCGTGAAACTGTCCGTCCGCCATATCGAAGTGTTCCGCGCCATCATGGCCGCAGGCAGTGTCACCGGCGCGGCGCGGCTGCTGTTCACCTCGCAGCCCACTGTCAGTCGCGAGCTGGCGCGCCTGGAGCAGGTGACCGGGCTGAATCTGTTCGAGCGCGAAGGTGGGCGTTTGGTGGCAACGGCCCAGGCATTGCTGTTGATCGAAGAGGTCGAGCGTGCCTATGTCGGGCTGGAACGCATCGATCGCTTTGCCCAGGCCATCCGCAATTTCGAGCAGGGGCGGCTGGCCATCACCTGCCTGCCGCTGTTTTCACAGACCTTGTTGCCCAAGGCCTGTCAGCGCTTTCACCAGCAGCACCGGGGCGTGAGCGTGAGCATCCTGGCGCAGGAGTCGCCCTTGCTGGAGGAGTCGCTGGTTGCCCAGCAGCACGACCTTGGCCTGACCGAGGTCGAGCAGATACCGCGCGGCGCTTATGGTGAATTGCTGTTCAGCGCCAACATGGTGTGCGTGTTACCCGAGCATCACCCGTTACAGGCCAAGACCGAGCTGGAACTGAGCGATTTTCACGAGGTCGATTTCATCAACCTGGCCAGCCTGGACACCTACCGCCAGCGCCTGGACCAGCACTTTCGTGCAGCGGGGGTTAACCGCCGCACCATCATCGAGACCACCAGCGCCGCGTCGGTGTGCGCCATGGTCAGGCAAGGCCTGGGGGTGGCGATCATCAATCCGCTGAGCGGGCTGGAGGCGGCCCAGGGCGGGCTGCCGATCCGCAGGTTACGGGTGTCGGTGCCGTACCAGGTGATGCTGATACGCCCGGACCACCGGCCGGCCTCGGCGGCGGTGGAGCCGTTTTGCGAGGCGTTGCGGGAGCAGGCGCAGGCGATGCAGGCGGCGTTGCGGTAGGTTCGGGCTCAGAGCTCGCAGACGAAGGTCCCGGTCCCGGCCAGGATGTTCTCCAGGGTTTGCTTCACTTCATCCATGTCGCTCAGTGCGCTGGTCAGGTTGATTTCCAGCACCTCGTCCCCCTTCAATGCATCCCGGTCGCCGGCCGCCACTTCGATCAGCAGGCGCTTGGCGCTCAGGGTGACTTTCAGCCCATCCAGCGTCGACGGCTCGTCATCCAGGGTCAGGTCGACGGTGTCTTCGTCCGGGTAGCGGGTAAGCAGAAACATCTGACCCTTGTCGCTGTGGCAGCACAGGGTCGCCATGTTGTCTTCCTCGTCATCGCAAGGGGTGGCGAACAGCAGTGCGGTGTTGATTTGCATGAGCAGGCTCGGATCAAAGGAAACGGAAGGGAATTCTGACAGTCTTGCGTACAGGCATAAACGTAAAGTTACCGCCCCTTGACCGAAATTGTCGCAGCGCTGCAAGCGTTGATGACCGATCAGTCGTTAAGCTTCGGCGAGCCCTGGGCGTGCCTGCGCACGTTCAACGCCTGGTTTTACCGTCCGCCTTGCCACGGGTTGGCTATCGTTGATCCGTACACGGCGCACGCAGCGACGCTTCAACTATTACAAAGCCCAAGCGGAGTACCACAGATGGCGTTCTTCACCGCAGCCAGCAAAGCCGACTTCCAGCATCAACTGCAAGCGGCCCTGGCGCAGCACATCAGCGAACAGTCCCTGCCACAAGTGACGCTGTTCGCCGAGCAGTTCTTCGGCATCATCTCTCTGGACGAACTCACCCAGCGCAGGCTTTCCGACCTGGCCGGCTGCACCCTGTCAGCCTGGCGCATCATCGAGCGTTTCGACCCCGAGTACCCGCAAGTGCGCGTGTACAACCCTGATTACGAACGCAACGGCTGGCAATCGACCCATACCGTGGTCGAGGTGCTGCACCACGACCTGCCGTTCCTGGTCGACTCGGTGCGCACCGAGCTCAACCGCCGCGGCTACAGTATCCACACCCTGCAGACCACCGTGCTCAGCGTGCGCCGTGGTGCCAAGGGCGAGCTGCTTGAACTGCTGCCCAAGGGCACCCAGGGCGAGGGCGTGCGCCACGAGTCGCTGATGTACCTGGAGATCGACCGCTGCGCCAACGCCGCCGAGCTGACGGTGCTGACCCGAGAAATCGAGCAGGTGCTGGCCGAAGTACGGGTGGCAGTGGCCGACTTCGAACCGATGAAGGCCAAGCTGCGTGAAGTGGTGGCGCAGGTGGAGCAGACCGCCTTTGGCCCAGCGCAACACGAAAAGGGCGAAGTCAAAGCCTTCCTCGAATGGCTGCTGGATAACCACTTCACCTTCCTGGGCTATGAAGAGTTCACCGTCAAGGGCGACGCCGATGGCGGCCAGATGGTGTACGACGAGCAGTCGTTCCTTGGCCTGCCGCGCCGCCTGCGTGTGGGCCTGACGACAGAAGAGCTGCGCATCGAAGACTACGCCGTGGCCTACCTCAACGAGCCGCTGCTGCTGTCGTTCGCCAAGGCTGCACTGCCCAGCCGCGTACACCGCCCGGCCTACCCTGACTACGTGTCGATCCGCCAGCTGGATGCCGATGGCAAGGTGGTCAAGGAACACCGCTTCATGGGCCTGTACACCTCCTCGGTGTATGGCGAAAGCGTGCATGCCATTCCGTACATCCGCGTGAAGGTGGCCGAAGTCGAGCGCCGCTCGGGCTTCGATCCCAAGGCCCACCTGGGCAAGGAACTGGCGCAGGTGCTGGAAGTGCTGCCGCGCGACGACCTGTTCCAGACACCAATCGATGAGCTGTTCAGCACGGTCATGGCGATCGTGCAGATCCAGGAGCGCAACAAGATCCGCGTGTTCCTGCGCAAGGACCCGTACGGCCGCTTCTGCTACTGCCTGGCTTACGTACCAAGGGAAATCTATTCCACCGAAGTGCGGCAGAAGATCCAGCAGGTGCTGATGGAGCGCCTGAAGGCCAGCGACTGTGAGTTCTGGACCTTCTTCTCCGAATCGGTACTGGCCCGTGTGCAACTGATTCTACGGGTCGACCCAAAGAACCGCATCGACATCGACCCGCAGCAGCTCGAGCGTGAAGTGGTCCAGGCGTGCCGCTCGTGGCATGACGACTACTCGGCGCTGGTGGTGGAGAACTTCGGCGAAGCCCAGGGCACCAACATCCTCGCCGACTTCCCCAAAGGCTTCCCGGCCGGTTACCGCGAGCGCTTCGCCGCGCACTCGGCCGTGGTCGACCTGCAGCATGTGCTGAACCTGTCTGAAAGCAAGCCACTGGCGATGAGCTTCTACCAGCCGCTGACCCAAGTGGGTGAGCGCATCCTGCACTGCAAGCTGTACCACGCCGACACCCCGCTGGCGCTGTCCGATGTGCTGCCGATCCTGGAAAACCTTGGCCTGCGCGTGCTTGGCGAGTTCCCCTACCGCCTGCGCCATGCCAATGGCCGCGAGTACTGGATCCACGACTTCGCCTTCACCTACAGCGAAGGCCTGAGCCTGGATATCCAGCAGCTCAACGACACCCTGCAGGATGCCTTCATCCATATCGTGCGCGGTGACGCCGAAAACGACGCCTTCAACCGCCTGGTGCTGACTGCCGGCCTGCCGTGGCGCGACGTGGCGCTGCTGCGCGCGTACGCCCGTTACCTGAAGCAGATCCGCCTGGGCTTCGACCTGGGTTACATCGCCAGCACCCTGAACAACCACACCGACATCGCCCGCGAGCTGACCCGGTTGTTCAAGACCCGCTTCTACCTGGCGCGCAAGCTCACCCAGGACGACCTGGACGACAAGCAGCAGCGCCTGGAACAGGCCATCCTGACCGCGCTGGACGATGTCCAGGTGCTCAACGAAGACCGCATCCTGCGGCGCTACCTGGACCTTATCAAGGCCACCCTGCGCACCAACTTCTACCAGCCGGACGCCAACGGCCAGAACAAGTCGTACTTCAGCTTCAAGTTCAACCCCAAACTGATCCCCGAACTGCCCAAACCGGTGCCCAAGTTCGAGATCTTCGTCTATTCACCGCGCGTAGAGGGCGTGCACCTGCGCTTTGGCAACGTCGCCCGCGGCGGCCTGCGCTGGTCCGACCGCGAAGAGGACTTCCGCACCGAAGTGCTGGGCCTGGTCAAAGCCCAGCAGGTGAAGAACTCGGTGATCGTGCCGGTTGGCGCCAAGGGCGGCTTCCTGCCGCGTCGCCTGCCGCTGGGCGGCGGCCGTGACGAGATCGCCGCCGAAGGCGTGGCGTGCTACCGCATCTTCATTTCCGGCCTGCTCGACATCACCGACAACCTCAAGGACGGTGGCGTGGTGCCGCCGGCCAACGTGGTGCGTCACGACGATGACGACCCGTACCTGGTGGTGGCGGCCGACAAGGGCACCGCGACCTTCTCCGACATCGCCAACGGCATCGCCATCGACTACGGCTTCTGGCTGGGTGATGCCTTTGCCTCGGGCGGCTCGGCCGGTTACGACCACAAGAAGATGGGCATCACCGCACGTGGCGCCTGGGTGGGCGTGCAGCGCCACTTCCGCGAGCGCGGCATCAACGTGCAGGAAGACCCAATCACCGTCATCGGCGTGGGCGACATGGCCGGCGATGTGTTCGGCAACGGCCTGCTGATGTCCGACAAGTTGCAGCTGGTGGCGGCGTTCAACCACCTGCATATCTTCATCGACCCGAATCCTGAGCCGGCATCGAGCTTCGCTGAGCGCAAGCGCCTGTTCGACCTGCCGCGTTCGGCCTGGAGCGATTACGACGCCAGCATCATGTCCGAAGGCGGCGGGATCTTCCCGCGCAGTGCCAAGAGCATCGCCATCAGCCCGCAGATGAAAGAGCGCTTCGCCATCGAAGCCGATCGCCTGACCCCGACCGAGCTGCTGAACGCGCTGCTGAAGGCGCCGGTGGACCTGCTGTGGAATGGCGGTATCGGTACCTATGTGAAGGCCAGCAGCGAAAGCCACGCCGATGTTGGCGACAAGGCCAACGATGCACTGCGGGTCAATGGCAACGAACTGCGCTGCAAGGTGGTGGGCGAGGGCGGCAACTTGGGCATGACCCAGCTTGGCCGGGTCGAATTCGGCCTGAACGGCGGCGCCACCAATACCGACTTCATCGACAACGCCGGCGGCGTGGACTGCTCCGACCACGAGGTCAACATCAAGATCCTGCTCAACGAAGTGGTGCAGGGTGGCGACATGACCGAGAAGCAGCGCAACCAGCTGCTGGGTAGCATGACCGATGAAGTGGCCGGCCTGGTGCTGGGCAACAACTACAAGCAGACCCAGGCGCTGTCGCTGGCGGCCCGCCGTGCCCGCGAGCGGATTGCCGAATACAAGCGCCTGATGGCCGACCTGGAATCGCGTGGCAAGCTGGACCGCGCCATCGAGTTCCTGCCGTCCGAAGAACAGCTGGCCGAGCGCCTGGCCGCCGGCCAGGGCCTGACCCGCGCCGAGCTGTCGGTGCTGATCTCGTACAGCAAGATCGACCTCAAGGAGCAACTGCTCAAGTCGCTGGTGCCGGACGACGACTACCTGACCCGCGACATGGAAACCGCCTTCCCACCGTCGTTGGTCAGCAAGTTCGCCGAGGCCATGCGCCGCCATCGCCTGAAGCGCGAAATCGTCAGCACCCAGATCGCCAACGACCTGGTCAACAACATGGGCATCACCTTCGTCCAGCGCCTGAAGGAGTCGACCGGGATGAGCCCGGCCAACGTTGCAGGGGCCTATGTGATCGTGCGCGATATCTTCCACCTGCCGCACTGGTTCCGCCAGATCGAGGCACTGGACTACCAGGTGCCGGCAGAAATCCAGCTCACCCTGATGGACGAGCTGATGCGCCTGGGGCGTCGTGCCACGCGCTGGTTCTTGCGTAGTCGCCGCAACGAACAGGACGCCGGGCGCGACACCGCGCACTTCGGGCCGAAGATCGCGCAACTGGGGCTCAAGCTGGACGAGCTGCTCGAAGGCCCGACCCGCGAGCGCTGGATGGTGCGCGCTATCAGGGCTTCGTCGAGGCCGGTGTGCCGGAGTTGCTGGCGCGCATGGTGGCCGGTACCAGCCACCTGTACACCCTGCTGCCGATCATCGAAGCGGCCGACGTCACCGGCCATGATCCGGCGCAGGTGGCCAAGGCGTTCTTCGCCGTGGGCAGCTCGCTGGACCTGACCTGGTACCTGCAGGAAATCAGCAACCTGCCGGTGGAAAACAACTGGCAGGCGCTGGCCCGCGAGGCGTTCCGCGACGACATCGACCTTCAGCAGCGGGCGATCACCATCTCGGTACTGCAGATGGCCGATGCCCCGCAAGACATGGACGCCCGTGTGGCACTGTGGGCCGAGCAGCATCGGGTGATGGTGGAGCGCTGGCGCGCCATGCTCGACGACCTGCGCAATGCCACTGGCACCGACTATGCGATGTACGCGGTGGCCAACCGCGAGCTGGTCGACCTGGCCATGAGCGGGCAGGCGGCGGTGGTGCCGTCCTGAACACCAGGCTGAAATGAAAAAGCCCCGGCAGTGATGCCGGGGCTTTTTTGTATTCCTGGGCTGGCCCTTTCGCAGGTAAACCCGCTCCCACAGGGATATCACAGGGCTTGAGGGCAGTGAGGTCCCTGTGGGGGCGGGTTTACCCGCGAAGAGGCCGGTGCAGGCTTACTTGAACCTGCGCTCCACCCCTTTCTCGACCAGGATCTTCGCCGAAATCTCTTCCACCGAAAAATGCGTGGAATTGATGTTGGGAATGTTCTCCCTGCGGAACAGGCTCTCCACCTCGCGCACTTCGAATTCGCACTGGGCAAAGCTGGAATAGCGGCTGTTGGGCTTGCGCTCGTGGCGGATGGCGGTGAGGCGGTCGGGGTCGATGGTCAGGCCGAACAGCTTGTTGTGGTGCTTTTTCAGCACCGCCGGCAACTGCAGGCGTTCCATGTCGTCCTCGGTCAGCGGGTAATTGGCGGCGCGGATGCCGAACTGCATGGCCATGTACAGGCAGGTAGGGGTTTTGCCGCAGCGAGACACGCCAACCAGGATAAGGTCGGCCTTGTCGTAGTAGTGGGTGCGCGCACCGTCGTCGTTATCCAAGGCGAAATTCACCGCCTCGATGCGTTCCATGTAGTTTGAGTTGCCGCCGATCGAGTGCGATTTGCCCACGGAATACGACGAATGGGCGGTCAATTCTTGCTCAAGTGGGGATAAAAACGAAGAAAAGATGTCGATCATGAAGCCATTCGACGTTGCCAGAATCTCGCGAATGTCCTGGTTGACGATGGTGTCGAAGATGATCGGGCGTACCCCGTCACGCTCGGCCGCAGCGTTGATTTGCTGGACCATGGTCCGCGCTTTGTCTGGCGAATCGATGTAGGGACGGGTGAATTTGTTGAACGGAATGCTCTCGAATTGCGCGAGCAGACTCTGGCCCAGGGTTTCGGCAGTGATACCGGTGCCGTCGGAGATGAAGAACGCGGTTCGTTTCATTTGCGATCTGGGCCTTAAGCTGATGAAGATTCTTGGATATGATAAATTCGGTTTGCCGAATGCGGCTGTCGACATTCTGCCACATTTGCAGAGCCTATTTTCCAGGTACAGGCCACAAACGCCCGGCCAAGTCACAGAAGACAGGCGGGCGCCTTTTGAGCTTTTCCAACACAGTTAGTGGAGAGATCACCTTGGTAGAGTACGTAGTTTCCCTCGATAAGCTCGGCGTCCATGATGTGGAGCATGTGGGGGGCAAGAACGCATCCCTGGGCGAGATGATCAGCAACCTTGCCGGTGCTGGTGTATCGGTGCCGGGCGGCTTTGCCACTACGGCGCAGGCGTACCGCGATTTTCTCGAACAGAGTGGTCTGAACGACAGGATTCACGCCGCGCTCGACGCACTGGACGTGGATGACATCAACGCCCTGACCAAAACCGGCGCGCAGATTCGCCAGTGGGTCATGGAAGCCGAATTCCCGGCACGTCTGGATTCGGAAATCCGTACGGCCTTCGCCGAAATGGCCGCCGGCAACGACAACATGGCCGTTGCCGTGCGCTCCTCGGCCACTGCCGAAGACCTGCCGGACGCCTCGTTTGCCGGCCAGCAGGAAACTTTCCTGAACATCCGCGGCGTCGATAACGTGATCCGCGCGGCCAAGGAAGTGTTCGCTTCGCTGTTCAATGACCGCGCCATCGCCTACCGCGTGCATCAGGGCTTCGACCACAAACTGGTCGCCCTGTCTGCCGGCGTGCAGCGCATGGTCCGCTCCGAAACCGGCACCGCTGGCGTCATGTTCACCCTCGACACCGAATCGGGCTTCCGCGACGTGGTGTTCATCACCGGCGCCTATGGCCTGGGCGAAACCGTGGTGCAGGGTGCAGTCAACCCTGACGAATTCTACGTACACAAGAACACCCTGCAGGCCGGCCGCCCGGCCATCCTGCGCCGCAACCTGGGCAGCAAGGCGATCAAGATGGTCTATGGCGAAGAAGCCAAGGCCGGCCGTTCGGTCAAGACCGTCGAAGTCGACCGTGCCGAACGCGCACGTTTCTGCCTGAGCGATGACGAGGTCAGCGAGCTGGCCAAGCAGGCCATGATCATCGAGCAGCACTACCAGCGCCCGATGGACATCGAGTGGGCCAAGGACGGTGACGACGGTAAGCTGTACATCGTCCAGGCCCGCCCTGAAACGGTGAAGAGCCGCTCCAGCGCCAACGTCATGGAACGCTACCTGCTGAAAGAAAAAGGCACCGTGCTGGTCGAAGGCCGTGCCATTGGTCAGCGCATCGGCGCCGGCAAGGTTCGTGTGATCAACGACGTATCGGAAATGGACAAGGTCCAGCCGGGCGACGTGCTGGTCTCCGACATGACCGACCCGGACTGGGAGCCGGTGATGAAGCGCGCCAGCGCCATCGTCACCAACCGCGGTGGCCGTACCTGCCACGCGGCGATCATCGCCCGTGAGCTGGGTATTCCGGCGGTAGTCGGTTGCGGCAACGCCACCCAGGTACTCAAAGACGGCCAGGGCGTGACGGTATCCTGCGCCGAAGGTGACACCGGCTTCATCTTCGAAGGTGAGCTGGGCTTCGACATCAAGCAGAACTCGGTCGATGCCATGCCCGAGCTGCCGTTCAAGATCATGATGAACGTCGGCAACCCGGACCGCGCATTCGACTTCGCCCAGCTGCCCAACGCCGGTGTCGGCCTGGCGCGCCTGGAATTCATCATCAACCGCATGATCGGTGTGCACCCCAAGGCGCTGCTGAACTATGCGGGCCTGCCTGCCGACCTGAAAGACAGCGTCGACAAGCGCATCGCCGGCTACAACGACCCGGTTGGCTTCTACGTCGAGAAGCTGGTCGAGGGCATCAGCACCCTGGCGGCGGCCTTCTACCCGAAAAAGGTCATCGTGCGCCTGTCGGACTTCAAGTCCAACGAGTACGCCAACCTGATCGGCGGCAAGCTGTACGAGCCGGAAGAAGAAAACCCGATGCTGGGCTTCCGCGGTGCTTCGCGCTACATCAGCGAATCGTTCCGTGACTGCTTCGAACTCGAGTGCCGTGCGCTGAAGCGTGTGCGCAACGAAATGGGCCTGACCAACGTCGAAATCATGGTGCCGTTCGTGCGCACCTTGGGCGAAGCCAGCCAGGTTGTCGACCTGCTCGCCGAGAACGGCCTGGCCCGCGGCGACAACGGCCTGCGCGTGATCATGATGTGCGAGCTGCCGTCCAACGCCATCCTCGCCGAAGAGTTCCTGGAATACTTCGACGGCTTCTCGATCGGCTCCAACGACCTGACCCAGCTGACCCTGGGCCTGGACCGCGACTCGGGCATCATTGCCCACCTGTTCGACGAGCGTAACCCTGCGGTCAAGAAGCTGCTGGCCAACGCCATTGCCGCGTGCAACAAGGCCGGCAAGTACATCGGCATCTGCGGTCAGGGCCCATCGGACCACCCGGACCTGGCCAAGTGGCTGATGGAGCAGGGCATTGAAAGCGTGTCGCTGAACCCGGACTCGGTACTCGAAACCTGGTTCTTCCTGGCCGAAGGCCAGGGCGCGGCCTGATGCGGTAAAACGCGGGGGGGCGTCTGGCGTCCTCCCGCCTGGTTTTTCCAGGGCGAGCTCCAGCAATGGACCCCGCCCTTTTTTGTGCACCAAGCAACCTTATGCAAAGCAGCAGCATTCTTTTCCCCGTGGCCCTGCTCAGTGCCGAGCGCCGCGGCGACCTCAGCGAAGACGTGTACCGGATCAAGGCCGGCAACGGCCCGGACCCCAGCGTCGAACTGGCCGTCACCCGGCTGGGGCTAGCCGACCAAGGTCAGGCTCAGGGCGTGCCGGTCATTCTCCTGCATGGCAGTTTTTCCAATCGGCGTTTCTGGTATTCGCCCAAAGGGGTTGGTCTGGGCGCCTACCTTGCGCGCGCCGGTTTCGATGTGTGGATCCCGGAAATGCGTGGCCACGGCCTGTCGCCGCGTAACCAGGCCTGGAAGCACAACAGTGTTGCTGCGTATGCCCGTGAAGACCTGCCACTGATCAACGCATTCGTGCGCGAACAGTCGGGCCAGGCACCGCATTGGGTGGGCCATTCTCTTGGCGGCACCACGCTGGCGGCCGCCTTGGGCGGTGGTTTCCTGGCTGCCGAGCAGGTGGCCAGCGTGGCACTGTTCGGTACACAGATCAGCCGCGTCTATTGGCCGCTGAAAGTGCCACCGCTGGCCTGGGGCGCGAAACTGCTGCTCAAGCGCTGGGGGCAGATATCGGGGCCGCGCTTCAAGCGTGGGCCGGAAGACGAGCCCATAGGCCTGGCTCTGGAGAGCATGCGCTGGCACGGTCTGTTCGGGCGTTTTGGCGACAAGAAGCACGATTGGTGGGCGGGGCTCGCAGAGGTGGATGTGCCGTTGCTGGCGGTGGCCGGTGCGGGCGACTTCCAGGACCCGGTATGGGCCTGTCGCAAGCTGTTCGAGCAGTTGGGTGGTGAGCGCAAGCAGTTCCTGCGGCTGGGGCGTGAGGAAGGCTTCGATGCCTTCGGGCATGTCGACATGCTGGTAAGCAAGGCCGCGCAGGTGCAGGTATGGCCGCTGGTGGAACGCTGGTTGCGCGACCCGCTGTTGCCGGTGCATGAGTCCACCTTGGCAGTGGAGCCGGTGCCCGCCAGCTGACTCTGCTCTGCCTGTACCGGCCTTTTCGCGGACGCGCCCGCGAAGAGGCCGGTACAGGATGAATACAAATGACTGCCCGGTCCCGGATGACTGCGACAGCCTCCACGGTGTAGCCTTGGCCGATACCCGCTTTCGTTGTGACTGACAGGAGCTTCCCATGCAGCATTACGTAACGCCCGACTTGTGTGACGCCTACCCGGACCTGGTGCAAGTGCTGGAGCCGATGTTCAGCAATTTCGGCGGCCGCGATTCGTTCGGTGGTCAGATCGTCACCATCAAGTGCTTCGAGGACAACTCGCTGGTCAAGGAACAGGTCGAACTTGACGGCAAGGGCAAGGTGCTGGTGGTCGATGGCGGTGGTTCGCTGCGCCGTGCACTGCTCGGCGACATGCTGGCCGAAAAGGCCGCCAAGAATGGTTGGGAAGGCCTGGTGATCTACGGTTGCGTGCGTGACGTCGACGTGTTGATCCAGACCGATGTCGGCGTGCAGGCCCTGGCCAGCCACCCAATGAAAACCGACAAGCGCGGTATCGGCGACCTCAACGTGGTGGTGACCTTCGCCGGGGTAACATTCCGCCCGGGCGAATACGTATATGCCGACAACAATGGTGTTCTGGTATCGCCAAGCCCGCTGGAAATGCCGGAGTGATGCGCCGCACGCGCTGATGGAGCTTTGATGTTCGAGGAAGACAACGCGCAGTGGGGGCTGGTGCATGCCCTGGTGCTCGATGGCAGAGGCGGCGCGCGCTCGATTGCCCGTACCGAACTGGACGACCTGCAGCTGCAGCCGGAGCAGAGCCTGTGGCTGCACTGGGACCGCAGCCATCCGCAAACCCGCACCTGGCTGTTGCATGACAGCGGCCTGAGCGAGTTTGCCTGCGACCTGCTGTTGGAAGAAAACACCCGGCCACGCCTGCTGCCCATGGCGGACGAACAGCTGTTGCTGTTCCTGCGCGGGGTCAACCTGAACCCCGGCGCAGAGCCCGAAGACATGGTTTCGGTACGTATCTTCGCCGAGGCTCAGCGGGTCATCTCGCTGCGCCTGCGGCCGTTGCGTGCCAGCGACGAAATTCTGCAGCTGCTGGAGCAGGGCAGGGGGCCGAAATCCGCCTCTGAGCTGTTGCTGTTGATGGGTGAACTGCTGACCGAAAAGGTCCAGGGCCTGGTCAGTGACCTGTCCGAGCTGGTCGACCTGGAGGAAGAAAAGGTCGAATCCGACGAACGGTATACTCCAGAGCAAGGCAGCCTGCAGCAAATTCGCCGCCGTGCCGCCGGCTTGCGCCGCTTCCTCGCCCCACAAAGGGAGATCTACGCCCAGTTGTCGCGCAGCAAATGGAGCTGGTTTGCCGATGCCGATGCCGATTACTGGAACGAGCTGAACAACAGCCTGATCCGCTACCTCGAAGAGCTGGAACTGACCCGCGAGCGTGCCGCGCTGGTGCTGGAAAGCGAAGACCGCCGGCGTAGCGAGCGGATGAACCGCACCATGTACCGCTTCGGCATCATCACCTGCATCTTCCTGCCCATGAGCTTCATCACCGGGCTGCTGGGCATCAATGTCGGCGGCATACCCGGGGCGGATAATCCTTTGGGTTTTTTGTTCGCCTGCATCGTTGTGCTAGGGCTGGCGGTGGGGCAGTGGTGGCTGTTCCGGCGGTTGCGATGGGTCTAGGCGTGCATTTTGAAACATTCGTCCCAATCGGATGTGTGACCCATTGCCGGGCTACCTCGTCTCTTGCTGATACTGCGCGAGGTGCCTATGCACGATCCGTTTGAAGAATCCCTGCGCGACCTGCTCAAAGCGTCACCCTCCGGCAATGACCGGGATGACCGGGACGATGCCGCTTGCCTGGGTCGCGTGCTGAAAACCGCCAACCGCCAAGTTGGCGCGGGCGATCTGTTCAGCCTGCTTGGCCGCTGGTGCCAGGCGCTGCTGATTGCCGTGAACAATGGCTCGGCGCATGTCGCGCCGGTGCGTCGACACTCTTCCCGCAACGCTGCCACTGGCAGCAAAGCAGATAAGGCCGATTGAATATGGAACTCGATCTCTGGACCCAGAGCCTGGTCACCGCGATGACCGCCCTTTGGACCAAGGTGGCGAACTTCATCCCTAACCTGTTCGGCGCGCTGGTCGTGGTGCTGCTCGGTTTCGTGGTGGCCAAGCTGCTCGACACGCTGCTGTCCAAGCTGCTGGCCAAGTTTGGCCTGGACCGCCTGATGGCCGGCACTGGCCTCACCAAGATGCTTGGTCGGGTTGGCATCCAAGTGCCGATCTCGACCTTGATCGGCAAGATCGTCTACTGGTTCGTGCTGCTCATCTTCCTTGTCTCGGCCGCTGAGTCGCTGGGCCTGGAACGGGTTTCGGCCACCCTCGACATGCTCGCCCTGTACCTGCCCAAGGTATTCGGCGCCGCCCTGGTGCTGCTGGCTGGCGTGCTGCTGGCACAGGTTGCCAACGGTCTGGTTCGTGGCGCCGCCGAAGGTATCGGCCTAGAGTACTCGGCGGGGCTTGGGCGTATTACCCAGGGCCTGGTGATCATCATCAGCATCTCGGTAGCCATCAGCCAGCTGGAGGTGAAAACCGACCTGCTGAACCACGTCATCGTTATTGGGCTGATTACCGTTGGTCTGGCCGTTGCGCTGGCCATGGGCCTCGGCAGCCGCGAAATCGCCGGGCAGATCCTGGCCGGTATTTATGTGCGCGAGCTGTACCAGGTAGGCCAGCAAGTGCGGATTGGAGAGGTCGAAGGGCATATCGAGGAGATCGGTACGGTGAAGACGACGCTGCTGACCGATGATGGCGAACTGGTGTCACTGTCTAACCGCGAGCTGCTTGAACAGCGTGTCAATAGCCGCTAACCGCACAAAAGCTGTTAATGTATGCCGCCGCGAAATTCGACCCACGGGGTCGGCGCGGCGACATTGACCTGACTGTCGGCCAGATTCGTTTTGAATAAAGTTCATTCGCCGCCCATGCGTTATGACCCCCGCGAGCTCACCGACGAAGAGTTGGTGGCGCGTTCGCATGAGGAGCTGTACCACGTTACCCGCGCCTATGAGGAGCTCATGCGGCGCTACCAGCGGACCCTGTTCAACGTCTGTGCGCGTTATCTGGGGAACGACCGGGACGCGGACGATGTCTGTCAGGAGGTGATGCTCAAAGTGCTGTATGGGCTGAAGAACTTCGAGGGTAAATCCAAGTTCAAGACCTGGCTCTACAGCATCACCTACAACGAGTGCATTACCCAGTACCGCAAGGAGCGCCGTAAACGTCGGTTAATGGATGCCTTGAGCCTGGACCCTGTTGAAGAGGCGTCTGAAGACAAGGCCCCGAAGCCGGAAGAAAAAGGCGGGCTGGACAAGTGGTTGGTGCATGTGAACCCGATTGACCGGGAAATTCTGGTGCTACGTTTTGTCGCAGAATTGGAATTTCAGGAAATTGCCGACATCATGCACATGGGTCTTAGCGCGACGAAAATGCGTTACAAGCGCGCGCTAGACAAGCTTCGTGAGAAATTTGCTGGCCTCGATGAAACTTAGTGGCGTGCAAATATCTCTAACGGATCGGCGAGTTCTGCTAGACTTGCCGTCGAGTTGTCCCCCTTGTTTGTGGTGGGACTGCTTAACTATCACCAGATGGGGATTTAACGGATGAAATTGAAAAACACCTTGGGCTTGGCCATTGGTTCGCTCGTAGCCGCCACCTCGATTGGCGCTATGGCACAAGGTCAAGGCGCCGTCGAGACCGAAGTTTTCTACAAGAAAGAATTCTTCGACAGCCAGCGCGACTTCAAGAACGACGGCAACCTGTTCGGCGGCTCGATCGGTTACTTCCTGACCGACGACGTTGAACTGCGTCTGGGCTACGACGAAGTGCACAACGCTCGTGGCGAAGACGGCAAGAACATCAAGGGCTCGAACACCGCCCTGGACGCCGTTTACCACTTCAACAACCCGTACGACGCTATCCGTCCGTACGTTTCCGCTGGTTTCTCGCACCAGTCGCTGGGCCAGACCGGCCGTGGCGGTCGTGACCACTCCACCTTCGCCAACGTTGGCGCTGGCGCCAAGTGGTACATCACCGACATGTTCTACGCCCGTGCCGGCGTAGAAGCTCAGTACAACATCGACCAGGGCGACACCGAGTGGGCCCCAAGCGTTGGTGTTGGCCTGAACTTCGGCGGTAGCCCGAAGCAAGCCGAAGCCGCTCCAGCTCCAGTTGCTGAAGTTTGCTCCGACTCCGACAACGACGGCGTTTGCGACAACGTCGACAAGTGCCCAGACACCCCGGCCAACGTTACCGTTGACGCCGACGGCTGCCCGGCTGTTGCCGAAGTCGTTCGTGTTGAGCTGGACGTCAAGTTCGACTTCGACAAGTCGGTCGTCAAGCCAAACAGCTACGGCGACATCAAAAACCTGGCTGACTTCATGAAGCAGTACCCACAAACCACCACCGTGGTTGAAGGTCACACTGACTCCGTGGGTCCAGACGCTTACAACCAGAAGCTGTCCGAGCGTCGTGCCAACGCTGTCAAGCAAGTCCTGACCCAGCAGTACGGCGTAGAATCCAGCCGTGTTGACTCGGTTGGCTACGGCGAAACCCGTCCGGTTGCTGACAACGCCACCGAAGAAGGCCGTGCTATCAACCGTCGCGTTGAAGCTCAGGTAGAAGCTCAGTCCAAGTAATTGGCCTGATGTTTCATGAAAAACCCGGCCTCGGCCGGGTTTTTCTTTGCCTGGGTTTTATCCGGGCTCAAAGGCTGCTCCTGTAGGGACAGGCATTCAGCCCGCGATTGCGTCCAGTCGCAGAATCTGCTGCTCCCCAACCACCTCTCCAATCACCAGCACTGCCGGGCTGCGCAAGCCAAACCCGTGCGCATCCTCGACCATTCTCCGCACGTCACTCCTGTGCGCTCGCTGTTGCGGCAATGAAGCATTCTCGATCATCGCCACCGGCATCCCTGGCGCCATGCCACCATCCAGCAAGCCCTGGCGCACCTGCTCCAGCCGCGCTACCCCCATGTACACCACCAGCGTCGTGCCGCCCTGGGCCAATGCCGCCCAGTTCAGTGCGCTGTCATCCTGGGTATGCGCCGTCACCAGCGTGACGCCCCGGCTGACACCGCGCGAAGTCAGGGAGATCCCGCACTGCGTTGCGCCGGCCAGGCCGGCGGTAATGCCGTTGACCAGCTCTACCTCGATGCCATGCCCGCGTAACCACAGCGCCTCTTCACCGCCACGGCCAAAGATGCAGGGGTCGCCGCCCTTGAGCCTCACCACGCAGCGGCCCTGTCGCGCATGGCGCAGCATCAGGCGCTGGATGAACGCCTGCGGTGTAGAGCGGCAGCCGCCGCGCTTGCCCACGGCAATCACCCGTGCTTGCGGGCAGTGCGCCAGCACCGCTGGGTTGACCAGGTCGTCGATCAGGACCACGGCGGCTTGCTGCAAAGCTCGCACAGCCTTGAGGGTGAGCAGTTCAGGGTCACCAGGGCCGGCACCCACCAACCATATTTTTGCATTCATCGAGGTGTCCTCATCGGCAAGTTGCGTCAGCCCTTGAGCAGGGTAAGCAGCAGTATCAGATTGATCAGCAACGACAGCAGGGCCAGCGTGCGCCACACTTTCACCGGCTCGCGCTCAAGCAGTGGGCGTGGTCGGCTGGGCAGTTCCTGACGGTCGCCGCGTTCGAGCAGCAGCAACCAGTGCTCGGCGGTTTCGAAGCGCTGGGCAGGGTCGACCGCCAGGGCCTGTTGCAGGTTGTGCTGCAACCATTCCGGCAGGTCGGGGCGATAGCGCGAGGCGTTGACCGGCTGGCCGAAGCGCGGGCGTTGAAAGGCTTCTATCTCGCCGTACGGGTAGTGGCCGGTCAGCAGGTGGTACAGCGTCACGCCCACTGCATACAAGTCCTGGCGCGGGCTGGGTGGCAGGCCATCGAACGCTTCCGGGGCGATGTACGAGGGCGTGCCGGGCAGCTCGTGCAGCGGGTCTTCGGACAGGCCCGGGCAATAGGCCAGGCCGAAGTCCAGCAGGCGCAGTTGGCCATCGCGGCCCAGGTGCAGGTTGTCGGGCTTGATGTCGCGGTGCAGCAAGTTGCGCCGGTGCAGCACGCCAACTGCCTGTAGCAGTTGCCGAGCGACCTCCAGCCATTGCGCCAAAGGCAGCGGGCCGTGTGCGGCCAGCAGTGCCGCCAGGCTTTGGCCGGGGTATTCGCGCATCACGTAGTACAGGTGCTGGCGCTGGCTGGCGGCGTGCAGCTCGGGGAAGTGCCGGCCAGCGATGCGGCGCAGGAACCACTCCTCCAGCAACAGGCCTTGCGCTGCCCCCGCTTCCTGTTCGCGCGCAGCGGGCAGGGTTTTGAGCAGCCACGGTTGGTTCTGGCTATCGCGCACTTGGTACAGCAGGGACTGGCGGCTGTGTGCATGCAGTTTTTCAACCTTCCAGCCGTCTATCACCTGGCCTTCACGCAGCGGGCCGGGCACTGGCCATTCTTGCAGCTGTGCCAGGGTATCGCCCAGGTTGGCTGGGCCCAGTTGCTCGACGTGCACCAGCAAGGCGCTGGCGTTGTCCTGGCTGCCATTGAGGTGCGCGCTGGCAACCAGGGTGTCGGCGGCCAGTTGCAGATCAGGCTGCTCGCGCAGCACGGCCTGGATGTGTTGCTCGCCCAGGCTGGCCCAGACCCCGTCGCTGAGCAGCAGAAAGCACTCGCCCGGCTGCAGCTCGCCTTCCAGGTAATCCACCAGCAGGTGCTGGTCCAGGCCCAGCGCGCGTTTGAGTACGTGCTGCATGCCCGGCTGGTCCCATACATGGTCTTCGCTAAGGCACTGCAGGTTCTCATCGTGCCAGCGGTACACCCGGCAGTCGCCAACGTGGGCCAGGGTAAAGCGCCGGCCGCGCAACACCAGCGCGCTAAGGGTGGTCAGCAATGGCTGGCCGCTGCCCTGGGCACGCAACCAGCGGTTTTGCGCCAGCAACAGGCGGTCGAGGGCCTGGGCGACGCTCCAGGTGGCCGGAGTGGCGTAGTAATCCAGGGCCAGCGCCTGCAGGCTGGCTCGCGCTGCCAGGCCGCCGTCGGCGCATTGGCTGACGCCATCGGCCAGGGCGAACAGGTAGCCTTTGCTGGCGGCCAGCTCTGGCGCCGGGGTAACCAGGCGCAGGGCGTCCTGGTTTTCCGCGCGAGGCCCAGTGGCGCTGGCTTGGGCAAAGCTCAATTGCAGGCTCATCTCAGACCCGTGCTGCCGTGACTGCAGCCGAGCCCCAGGTGGTGCGCCAGCGCTGTTTCACGCCATGAAGGCCAAACCACGCCAGCAGGCCCAGGCTGGCGAACAGCCACAAGCCAAGTTGGTAGTCGCCGGTGTGCTGCTTGATAGTGCCAAGCCCGGCCGCCAGCAGGAAACCGCCAATGCCGCCGGCCATGCCGATCAGCCCGGTCATTACACCGATTTCCTGGCGAAAGCGTTGCGGCACCAGCTGGAACACCGCGCCGTTGCCGGCGCCCAGGCCAAGCATGGCGCTGACGAACAGCATCAGTGCGGCTGCGGCAGAGGGCAGGTTGAAACCAACTGCGGCGATGCAGATAGCTGCCACGCTGTACATACCCAACAGGGTACGGATGCCGCCAAAACGGTCAGCCAGCGCGCCGCCGAGCGGGCGCATCAGGCTGCCGGCGAACACGCAAGCTGCGGTGTAATAGCCGGCGGTGATCGGGCTCAGGCCGTACTGGTCGCTGAAATAGCCGGGCAGGGCGCTGGCCAGGCCGATGAAGCCACCGAAGGTGACGCTGTAGAAGAACATGAACCACCAGCTGTCTCGGTCACCCAGGGCCTTGAGGTAGTCGGCCATGGCTTTCGGTTTGGGCCGTTGTGGGGCGTTACGCGCCAGCAGGGCGAACACCGCCAGCGCCAGTGTCAACGGGATCAGCGCAAAGCCGAACACATTGTTCCAGCCAAAGCCTGCAGCCAGCGCCGGCGCCAGCAGGGCGGCGAACACGGTGCCAGAGTTGCCGGCGCCGGCGATGCCCATGGCCTTGCCCTGGTGCTGTGGCGGGTACCACTGCGAAGCCAGTGGCAGCGACACAGCGAACGAAGCACCCGCGAACCCCAGAAACACCCCCAGCAGCAGCGCTTGTTCATAGCTGTGCACGCCCAGGTGCCAGGCTGCGGCCAGTGCGACGATAACCACCACCTGGCCGATCAGGCCGGCGGTCTTGGGTGACAGGCGGTCCACCAGCACGCCCATGGCAAAGCGCAGGATAGCCCCGGCCAGGATCGGCATGGCCACCATCAGGCCCCGTTGTTGTGCGCTCAGTTGCAGGTCGGCAGCAATCTGCACCGCCAGTGGGCCCAGCAGGTACCACACCATGAAGCTGAGGTCGAAGTACAGGAACGCGGCGAACAGCGTGGGCACATGCCCGGATTTCCAGAAGCTGGTACTCATCGAACACCTCACTCGGCAATGCAACGGAACGAAAAAGACGCCGCCACCCGCTCCACGGGGGTGGAGGGGAGAGCGACGTCTTTGTCGGGAATTAAGTGGGGCAACCGCCGTTGGCTACCGGTGATGTTTGTTCAGCAAGAGATGGGCCAAGTGTTGGCGTGCCTATGGGTTTTCAGTGCCTGTGAGGTCTCAGGCCAGGCGCATTACCCCAGCATCTCGTGCATGGCAATGATCTGTTCGGCCACCTGGATCAGCTTCTGCTGCCGGCTCATGGCCTGTCGGCGCATCAAGGTGTACGCCTGCTCTTCGTTGCAATCCTTCATCTTCATCAGCAAGCCCTTGGCCTGCTCGATACGCTTGCGCTCGGCCAGTTGCTGATCGCGCGCCAGCAGCTGCGCTTTCAGTGCCTGGTCGCTTTCGAAGCGGGCCATGGCCACATCCAGGATCGGCTGCAGCCGCGCCGCATGGATGCCCTCTACGATATAGGCGCTCACCCCTGCCTGTATCGCCTGACGCATCACTCCGGGGTCGTGCTCGTCAGTAAACAGCACGATGGGGCGTGGCTGGTCACGGCTGACCAGTACTACCTGCTCCATCACATCGCGGTCGGGTGAGTCGGTGTCGATCAGCACCACGTCCGGGCGCACTGTTTCGACGCAGGCGGGCAGGTCGATGGTCAGGTCTGGGGCTTCGATGACTTCGAAGCCTGCCTCGCTCAATGCTGCCTTGAGGCGGCCGAGTTTGTTCTGGGTGTCGTCGATCAGCAGGATGCGCAACATGCTGGTCTCCCTCACAGGCCGACACGGGCATTGGGCTGGTCGCCCAAGGCGTGCAGGCTGAAACTGCGGGCATAGCCGTAGGGGTCGCTGCCGTCCCAGCGGGTGCCGTCGATCAGCAGGCTGCTGCGCATCGGTAGCTCCAGGCAGGCGATGCCCAGGCTTTGCGCGGCCTCACTGTACAGCCGCAGCTGCTGGACCTGACGGGCCACGCCCAAGTAGTCGGGGTCTTCGCGCAGCAGCCCCCAGCGGCGGAACTGGGTCATGAACCACATGCCGTCGGACAGGTAGGGCCAGTTGGCCCGACCCTGGTCGAACAGGCGCAGGGCGTGCGGGTCTTGCCAATGGTTGCCCAGGCCGTCCTGATAGTGGCCGAGCAGCCGCGGTTCTATGGTGTCCAGTGGGGTATCCAGATAGGCGCTGCCACTGAGCAGTTGCGCGGTGCTGCGGCGGTTTTCCGGGCTTTGCTCGATGAACCGGCTGGCCGCGAGGATCGCCTTGATCAGCGCGCGGGCACTGTTGGGGTACTGCTCGGCAAAGGCGCGCGCGCAGGCCAGGACCTTTTCCGGGTGATCCGGCCAGATCGACTGGCTGGTGGCCAAGGTGAAGCCTTGGCCCTTGGCCACAGCGTCGGCGGCCCACGGTTCACCCGCGCAGAAACCGTCAATGCGCCCGGCCTGGATGTGTGCAGCCATCTGCGCCGGTGGCACCACTACGCTGTCGACGTCGCGCAGTGGGTGGATACCTTGGCTGGCCAGCCAGTAATACAGCCACATGGCATGGGTGCCGGTGGGGAAGGTCTGGGCGAATGTCAGGCGTGCGCCATGCTGGTGCACCAGGCGCGCCAGCGCTTCAGGGTTGGTCACACCCTTGCGCTGCAGGGCCGGCGACAGGTTGATGGCCTGGGCGTTCTGGTTCAGCCCCATGAGTACGGCCATATCGTAGGCGGGCACGCCACCGATGCCCAGGTGTACGGCGTAGACCAGGCCATACAGGCAATGCGCGGCGTCCAGTTCGCCGCTGACCAGCTTGTCGCGTAACCCGGCCCACGAGCCCTGGCGCTTGAGATTGAGAGTAAGGCCGTGCTGCTGGGCGAAGCCCTGGGTGGCGGCGACCACTACCGACGCGCAGTCGGTCAGGGCCATGTAACCGATGTTCAGGCTGGGCTTTTCTGGCGCGTCGCTGCCGTTGACCCAGGCCAGGGGCGTTGCTCGGGGTGCGGTGTTCACAAGGGTCCTCGCCAGTACTGATAAGGCTGTGGGTGGATTGGTGCAACCCATGTGCCAAGCGCTCCCACGATTTGCTGTCCTGCCAGGCCCGTGCTGGCTATAATCGCACCCTCACTCACCCTGAGCCTTGCCCGCCCATGTATACCCTGGCCCGCCAGCTGCTGTTCAAGCTTTCCCCGGAAACTTCCCACGACTTGTCCCTGGACCTGATCGGCGCCGGTGGCCGTCTCGGCCTCAACGGCATGCTGTGCAAGCAACCGGCGGCATTGCCGGTTTCGGTCATGGGCTTGAACTTCGCCAACCCGGTTGGCCTGGCGGCTGGCCTGGACAAGAACGGTGCGGCCATCGACGGTTTCGCCCAACTGGGTTTCGGGTTTGTCGAAATTGGCACTGTCACCCCGCGTCCGCAGCCGGGCAACCCTAAGCCGCGGCTGTTCCGTTTGCCGGAAGCCACGGCCATCATCAACCGCATGGGCTTCAACAACCTGGGCGTTGATCACCTGCTAGAGCGGGTACGTGCCGCGCGCTACAACGGGGTGCTGGGCATCAACATCGGCAAGAACTTCGACACGCCAGTCGAGCGTGCCGTCGATGACTACCTGATCTGCCTCGACAAGGTGTACACGGCTGCCAGCTACATTACGGTCAATGTCAGTTCGCCAAACACTCCGGGCCTGCGCAGCCTGCAGTTTGGCGATTCGCTCAAGCAGTTGCTCGATGCCTTGGCCGAGCGCCGCGAGCAACTGGCCGTCACCCATGGCAAGCGTGTACCACTGGCAATCAAGATTGCCCCGGACATGAGTGATGAAGAAACCGCGCTGGTGGCCGCTGCGCTGATGGCGTCGGGCATGGATGCGGTGATCGCCACCAACACCACGCTGGGCCGTGAAGGTGTCGAAGCGCTGCCGCATGGTGGCGAAGCGGGGGGGCTGTCGGGCGCGCCGGTGCTGGCGAAGAGTACCCACATCGTCAAGGTGCTGGCAGGCGAGTTGGGTGGCAAGTTGCCGATCATTGCCGCCGGTGGCATTACCGAAGGCCGCCATGCCGCCGAAAAAATCGCTGCGGGGGCGAGCCTGGTGCAGATCTACTCGGGCTTCATTTACAAGGGGCCTGCGCTGATCCGCGAGGCGGTGGACGCTATCGCCGCCATGCCACGGGTATAATCGGCAGGCAAAAAAAGGGCCCCATCAAGGGGCCCCTGGGCCTTCGCCCGCCGCCCGGATGGGGCGTGCATGGTAAATCGAATTCAGTGTCCTCGATCAGCCAACGGCGTGATTTTCGTTGAGTCTATGGATGCCAGCGGTGCCAGTCATTCCGTCCCAGTTATCACCGCGACCTTCGCGCCAGCCGTTGATCCAGGCTTGGCGAACAGAAGGAAGATTGAACGGGCAAAGTTCGCGGGATTTGCCGGTGACCCCGTATTGGTAGCCACGTGAATATGCTCTTTCCAACGGATCACGCTTAAGTCTTCTCATAGGGTGTTGCCCTCACTTGTTGACTGTAATGTCCCGTCGGCCTCTCCGAGGCCGGGCAGAGTCTTTCTGCCGGTTTGCGCTCGCTGCCGGCGTGGCGAGCTGAAGGTGCCGCCTCGTTGCGATGCGGCCTAAGACCAGTTCTAACGAATGCGAGTCACGGTGTGAATGATCAATTTGTCATAAGCACGTAACCTTTCTGAGGGTGAAAGGATAAGTAAATAAATGCGACTCAACCTTATTTGGCGTTGAGCCCGCTATGATCGGGGTTTGCCGATCAATGACGTCATTTGGCCAGCGGTGCTCGCGGATGACAGAAATAATTTGAAATGCGACGAAGGGTCACATCTGCCCGGCAATCGCCAGAATTTCTCGTACTGCCTGATGATCTAAGCTGTCTTTGCCACTTGGCCAAGCGTGGCTCGGTCAGGCGGCCCGGCCTTTCGCGGCACGCTTTCGTGCCAAAAAGGGTCACCCGCACGTCTGCTGGAAAGGCGTGCGGCAAACATCGCGGGGCGATGCGTTGCCTCGTCAGTCAAATAGCCCAAGGCTCTGGAATACTCATGTCGGACCGTTTCGAACTTTATCTCACCTGCCCTAAAGGCCTTGAAGGCCTGCTTGCCGAAGAGGCCAAGGGCCTTGGCCTTGAAGAGGTGCGCGAGCACACCTCGGCCATTCGCGGCGCCGCCGACATGGAAACCGCCTACCGCCTGTGCGTATGGTCTCGCCTGGCCAACCGGGTACTGTTGGTACTCAAGCGCTTCAGCATGAAGAACGCCGATGACCTTTACGATGGCGTCAATGCCGTCGACTGGGCCGACCACCTGGCGGCTGACGGCACGCTGGCGGTTGAATTCAGCGGCCATGGCTCGGGCATCGACAACACCCACTTCGGTGCGCTGAAGGTCAAGGATGCGATCGTCGACAAGCTGCGCAATCGCGAGGGCCTGCGCCCGTCGGTGGAAAAGATCGACCCGGACGTGCGCGTGCACCTGCGCCTGGACCGCGGCGAGGCCATCCTCTCCCTCGACCTGTCCGGCCACAGCCTGCACCAGCGTGGCTACCGCCTGCAGCAGGGCGCCGCGCCACTGAAAGAAAACCTGGCGGCAGCGGTGTTGATCCGTTCCGGCTGGCCGCGCATTGCCGCCGAAGGCGGCGCACTGGCCGACCCAATGTGCGGCGTGGGTACCTTCCTGGTCGAGGCGGCGATGATCGCTGCCGACATCGCCCCCAACCTCAAACGTGAACGCTGGGGCTTCAGTGCCTGGCTCGGCCACGTGCCGGCGTTGTGGCGCAAGGTGCATGACGAAGCGCAGGCCCGCGCGCAGGCTGGCCTCGCCAAGCCACCTCTGTGGATCCGTGGCTACGAGGCCGACCCGCGGCTGATCCAGCCGGGCCGCAACAACGTCGAGCGTGCCGGCCTGGGTGACTGGGTGAAGATCTACCAGGGCGAAGTCAGCACGTTCGAGCCACGCCCGGACCAGAACCAGAAAGGCCTGGTCATCAGTAACCCGCCCTACGGCGAGCGTCTGGGTGACGAGGCCAGCCTGCTGTACCTCTACCAGAACCTCGGCGAGCGCCTGCGCCAGGCTTGCATGGGCTGGGAGGCGGCGGTGTTCACCGGCGCACCGCAGCTGGGCAAGCGCATGGGTATTCGCAGCCACAAGCAATACGCGTTCTGGAACGGCGCCTTGCCGTGCAAGCTGTTGCTATTCAAGGTGCAGCCTGACCAGTTCGTCACTGGCGAACGCCGTGAGGCGCAGCCTGAAGGCACCGAAGTCCGCCAGCAGGCCCCGCAGGCCAGCGAGCCGGCGCGGCTGTCGGAAGGGGCGCAGATGTTTGCCAATCGCCTGCAGAAAAACCTCAAGCAACTGGGCAAGTGGGCCCGTCGCGAGCAGATCGACTGCTACCGCCTGTACGATGCCGACATGCCCGAATATGCCCTGGCGGTCGACCTGTACCAGGACTGGGTCCATGTGCAGGAGTACGCTGCGCCACGTTCGATCGACCCGGACAAGGCCCAGGCGCGCCTGCTCGATGCACTGGCGGCTATCCCGCAGGCGCTGGGCATTTCGCCGCAACGTGTGGTGCTCAAACGACGCGAGCGCCAGAGCGGCACGCGCCAGTATGAGCGCCAGGCGACCGAGGGCCGTTTCCAGGAGGTCAACGAAGGTGGCGTCAAGTTGCTGGTCAACCTTACCGACTACCTCGATACAGGGCTGTTCCTCGACCACCGCCCGATGCGCATGCGCATTCAGCGCGAAGCGGCCGGCAAGCGCTTCCTCAACTTGTTCTGCTACACCGCCACGGCCACCGTGCATGCGGCCAAGGGCGGTGCGCGCAGCACCACCAGTGTCGACTTGTCGAAAACCTACCTGGACTGGGCACGGCGCAACCTGGCGCTCAATGGCTACTCCGAGCGCAACCGCCTTGAGCAGAGCGATGTGATGGCCTGGCTGGAAGGTAACCGCGACAGCTACGACCTGATCTTCATCGACCCGCCAACCTTCTCCAACTCCAAACGCATGGAAGGCGTGTTCGACGTGCAGCGTGACCATGTGCAACTGCTGGACCTGGCCATGGCCCGCCTGGCACCGGGCGGCGTGCTGTATTTCTCCAACAACTTCCGCAAGTTCCAGTTGGACGAGCATCTGATGGCACGTTATGCCGTGGAGGAAATCACCGCCCAGACGCTGGACCCGGACTTTGCCCGTAACAACCGGATCCACCGCGCCTGGCGCCTGCAATTGCGTTGAGCCGACGAGGTACATTGCGCGGCTAATGGCCAATAGCTATAACTGAGGGCAGGGCAAGATAATCCGCAGGACGCTGACGTGACGAGATGGGTGTATGTCAAAGTATGGCGTGCGTGCGCGGTTGCTTGGCCTGTGCACAGAGGCGGTGTCCGCCTGGGCGGTGGCACTGGTGGCCTTGGTGGCGGGCGGCCTGTTGACGGCCGCCCTGGCGCTTGCCGCGCAGACGTTCTACAAGCAGCAGTTGCGCCAGCGTTTCGAGTTGCTGGCCAGCGAACGCTCCAGCCGCATTGCCGAGCGCTTCGATGAACAAGAGCAACGCCTGGACGGCCTGCGGCGTTTCTTCAGTTTTTCCAACGAAGTTACCCCGCACGAATTTGACGGTTACGCCCGGCCGTTGCTGCAGCGCACCCTGGCCTACGCTTGGGCACCACGCGTCGAAGCCGCGCAGCGCGCCGAGTTCGAGCGCCACGCCAGTGAGCACTCGGGCCCAGGCTATGTGATCCGAGACCAGGACGCACAAGGCCAGTGGCGCCCCGCGCCGCCGCGCGACCATTACTTTCCGGTGCTGTATACCCAATCCGGTGAAATGCCGGGGCTGCCCTATGGGCTGGACCTTGCCGGACAGGGGGCACCCCAGGCAGCCCTGGCGCGGGCGCTCGGGCCTGGCAGCATGGCTGTGTCCGAACCCTTGGCCATGTACGATATCCCTTCGTACGCGCGCGGCCTGCTGATGGTGGCGCCGGTGTTTTCCGATGCCAACCCCCACGGCGCGGCAGCAGGTTATGTGATGGCCTTGCTGAGCATGCGCGAGCTGGTCAGCGACGCTCGACCGGTAGCGGCCGATGACAACCTGGTCGTGCGCATCACCGACCCGTCTGGGTTGCAAGGCCCCGAAGTGATGTTCGATTCGCAGAACCCGGTCGCCTCCCTGGCGCTGGCCAGCAACCAGGTGCTGCACCTGGCCGATCACCATTTCCAGCTGAGCATTTTGCCGAGCCAGGCGTTCGTGCAGGCCAACCGTTCCTCGGCGGTGCTGGCGGTGAGTTTGTTGGGCGGGTTGTTGAGCCTGCTGCTCAGCGTGCTGCTCTATAGCCTGTTCAGCCAGCGTCAGCGCGCCCTGGCCTTGGTCGAGCAGCGAACTGCCGAGTTGCAGGTCAGCGAGCAGTCGTTGCGCGGCACCCACAATCAGCTGCGCAGTGTGCTGGATGCCGCAACCCAGGTGGCGATCATCGCCACCAACCTCAAGGGGATTATCAGCACCTTCAATGCCGGTGCTGAACGCATGCTCGGTTACCCGGCCAGCGAAGCGATCGGGCAGTTGCGCCTTGAGGATTTGGTGCTGCCCGAGGAGCTGAACCTGCGTGCCCATGCGTTGAGCTTGCGCTTTGGTCGCCCGATTGCTGGCGGCCAGGCAATGTTCGCCGAAACGGTGCAGGAGCACGGCGCAGAGCCCGGTGAGTGGACCTTGCTACGTGCCGATGGCAGCCAGCTGTTGGCCAACATGCTGGTTACCGCCATGCTCGACGAGCAGGGTTTGTGGGTTGGCTACCTGGCCATCTGTATTGATGTCACCGAGCGGCGTCGGGTGCATGAGGCGCTGGCGGCGCGTGACCGGTTGCTGGAAAAGCTCAGCGCCGAGGTGCCAGGCGGCATCTACCAATACCGCCTGGATGCCAACGGCCATTCGTGCTTCCCGTATGCCAGCATGGGCCTGTATGACATCTACGAGGTTGATCTGCAGCAGTTGCGCGAGGATGCCACGGTGGTGTTCGAGCGCATCCACCCCGATGACCTGGAGCGTGTGCGCCGTTCGGTGCGCTACTCGGCCGAACACCTGTCACCCTGGCGCGAGGAGTATCGGGTCTGCCTGCCTCGGGCCGGATTGCGCTGGGTGCGTGGTGAGGCGACGCCGGAAGTGGGTGAGCAGGGCTGTACCTTGTGGCATGGCTACCTGACGGACATTTCCGACCTCAAGGGTGTGGAAGAAGAGCTGCGGGCGCTGTCGGTTACCGATTCGCTGACCGGCATCCACAACCGCCGTTACTTTCAGGAGCGGCTCAAGGTCGAACTGGAGCGGGCCCAGCGCGATGGCCTGGCGCTGGCGGTGATCATGCTCGACATCGATCACTTCAAGCGCATCAACGACCGTTTCGGCCATGCGGTCGGCGATCGGGTGTTGCGTAGCCTGTGCCAGCGCATCGGCCAACGTTTGCGGCGTACCGATGTGTTCTGCCGCTTGGGCGGGGAGGAATTCATGGTGCTGTGCCCGGGCAGCGATGCCGAGCAGGCGCGGCTGCTGGCGCTCGAGCTGTGGCAAGGCGTACGCAATATGCCGGTGGAGGGCGTGGGCAGGGTAACCGCGAGTTTTGGGGTGGCGGGATGGCGACCAGAGGAGGGTGCCGATGCCTTGCTGTTGCGTGCCGATGCAGGGGTGTATGCGGCCAAGCAGGCCGGGCGGGACCGGGTGGAAGGGGAGTCGGCCTGATAGCTGTTAGGTGTCAATGCCGGCCCTTTCGCGGCTATAGCCGCGAAAGGGCCGGTACCGACCAACCCATCAGTTGGCTGCTGTGCTGCCAGCCAGCTTCGGCTGGCGATACAGGTCCAGCAACACCTGGTCCAGCACCTGCGAGGCGCCCCACGGTTTTGGGTCGTTGAGGATCGCCGCCACCGCCCAGGTATGGCCGTTGCTGTCGCGGCTGAAACCGGCAATCGCCCGTACGGTGTTCAGCGTACCGGTCTTGATGTGCCCTTCACCGGTCATGGCGGTGCGCTTCAAGCGCTTGCGCATGGTGCCGTCCATGCCCACCAGCGGCATCGAGCTCATGAACTCGGCAGCGTAAGGGCTCTTCCAGGCAGCCTGCAGCATGGCAGCCATTTCCCGGGTACTGACCCGTTCGGCACGCGACAGGCCAGAGCCGTTTTCCATTACCAGGTGCGGCGCGGTAATACCCTTTTTGGCCAGCCATTGGCGCACCACGCGCTGGGCGGCGCGGGCGTCGTCGCCATCGGCATCGGTGCGGAACTGCGCGCCAAGGCTCAGGAACAGCTGCTGGGCCATGGTGTTGTTGCTGTATTTGTTGATGTCGCGGATCACCTCCACCAGGTCTGGCGAGAAGGCGCGGGCCAGCAAGCGAGCGCTTTTGGGGACATTCTCGATGCGGTCGCCACCCTGAATGCTGCCACCCAGTTCGTTCCAGATCGCGCGCACGGCACCGGCGGCGTAAGTCGGGTGGTCGAGCAGCGAAAGGTAAGTCTGCGAGTTGCAGCCGTCACCCAACTGGCCGCTGACCGTCACGCTGATGCCGTCGGCCTGGGGCACCGGGTTGTAGCGCACATCACCGGTGCACTGTTTCGATGCCACGGCCTTGACCTGGTTGTCGATACGGATGCTGGCAATCGGTGGTTCCACTGCGATGGTAACTTTGCCGCCGTCGTTACGGGCGACGAAGCGCAGGGCCTTGAGGTTGACCAGCAGCGAGTCGGGCTTGACCAGGAACGGCTTGTTTTCATCGCCGCCGTCGTCGTTGAACTGCGGCAGGTTGGGCTGCACGAAGTGGCTGCGGTCCAGCACCAGGTCACCGGTGACGGTGCGCACGCCATTGGCGCGCAGGTCACGCATCAGCAACCACAGCTTTTCCATGTTCAGTTTGGGGTCCCCGCCACCTTTGAGGTACAGGTTACCGTTGAGCACCCCGTTGCTCAGGGTGCCGTCCGTATAGAACTCGGTTTTCCACTGAAAGGTCGGGCCCAGCAGCTCGAGGGCGGCGTAAGTGGTGACCAGTTTCATGGTCGAGGCCGGGTTCACCGAAACATCGGCATTGAACACGGTCGGGGTTCCGGGGCCGTCCAGCGGCAGCATCACCAGCGACAGCGCAGTGTCCTGCAGCTTGTTGGCCTTGAGTGCCTGCTGCACTTTGGCAGGCAGGGTGGTATTGACGGCGGCGGCGTGGCTGGGCAAGGCAATTGGCAACAGCAAGCCGGCGAGAAAGAGGGGACGAAGCGTTTTGATCATAGTGAGTAAATACCCTGCGGCGAGGGAAAAGGGCTTTGGGGCTGTAAGAGATGATGGCCCCACGACGTAAAGAATACGCATTATGCCCCAAGCGCAGCGTCGATGCGCCACGTTCGACGGAAAAGCATCGCCAATAAAAAGGCCACCTCGGGGGGTGGCCTTTTCAGCAATCAACCTTTCAGCACGAAGCTGACAAGTCTCACTCAGCCTTGTTGATCGGCTTTTCCGGGTACCAGGCGTCCAGCAGCGGGCTGACTTCGATCTTGGTCAGTTCGCTACGGCCTTTGAGCCAGGCTTCAACGGCAGCACGCTGTTCTTCGCTGACCGAGCCACGTTTGACCGAGCAAACCAGGCCGAAATCGTCACCGCCTACATAATCCAGGCCGTTGGCGTCCATGGCTTCTTCCAGGAACGCGTCGAGGAAAGCATCGATTGCCTGGTCATCCAGATCTTCCTTGAATTCCAGGTTCAGCTCGAAGCCCAATTCCTGAAACTCGTCGACACACAGCTTCTTGCGCAGACGACGGGAGCGGTTTGTGGCCATGAAACAATCCTCTTAGGTAATAACGCCGCGCAGTCTACCAGTTAACACGCTTGGCTGCCTGCCTGAGTATCTGTGCTTGTGGCCAACTCCTTGGTCAGCGCACGTTCCACGCGGCACATATGCCGTGCCAGTGCCTGGCGCCGCAAGCGCACCTGGGCAGTGGGCAAACCAGCGGCTTCAAGCGCTTCGCAGGCCGCCATCAGGTAAGGGGCTTTCAGCATGCGCGCGGCGCTCAGCACCTTGTGGGCGTGCTCGGTGATCGCGCCGCTGTCATGTTGCGGATGCAGCATCATCAAGCTGGCGAGGTCGGCCTGCAGGCTCTGCTGCAAGGCCAGCAGGAAGCGCTGGCGCTCGAGTGGGTCAGGCCCTACCACGGCGGCCAGGCCGTCCAGCTGGTACAGCTTGCGTCGGGGGCGGTGTTGGCGGCGAGGGCGAATACCCGCCAGTCGCTGGCTGAGGGTGCTCAGGCTGATGGGCTTGAGCAGGCAGTCGTCCATGCCTGCGCTCAGGCACTTGCGGCGTACTTCCGGCTGTGCGTTGGCGGTGTAGCCAAGGATGGTGCAGCGTGGCCGCTTGCCATGGCGTTCTTCGGTGCGCACGGCCGTCGCCAGTTGGTAACCGTTCATGTGCGGCATGTTGCAGTCGAGTACCACGACATCGAATTCGCCCGCTCGCCAGGTGGCCAGGCCCTCGCGGCCATCGCGGGCGCTGCTGTGTTCCAGGCCCAGGTAGGCAAGCTGTTGCGCCATCAGCTGCAGGTTGGCCGGGTGATCATCGATCACCAGCACGTTCAGCCGTGGGTCGGGGACATCGAGGTGCTCGGGCAACGGTGCCGGCAGCACGGCGCCATCGACCCGTAGCAATGGCATCTTCAGCCGCACCTGGGTGCCGACATCTTCCAGGCTCTTGATGGACAGGTTGGCGCCCATCATGTCGCACAGGTTGCGGCAGATGGCCAGGCCCAGCCCGGTACCTGCACGGGCGCCCTGGCTGTGCGGGTTGGCCTGAATGAACGGGTTGAACAGGCGCTGCAGGTCGTCGGCGTGGATGCCGATGCCACTGTCGCGCACTTCAAGCTCCAGCGTTGCTGGCGTGTCAGCGCCCTCGTTCAGCAGGTCGACGCAAATACGCACCTGGCCGTGCTCGGTGAACTTGATGGCGTTGCTCACCAGGTTGGACAGCACCTGCTTGAAGCGCAGGGGGTCAAGCAGAACGTGGCAACGTGCGGCCGGCGCGATCATCACTTCCAGGACCAGGCCTTTTTGCCGCGCCTGGCCATCGAAAATGCGCCCCACCGATTCGATCAAGGCCGCCAGGTCGACCGCCTCCGGGGCCAGGGACAAGTGCCCGGACTCGATCCGTACGATATCCAGAATATCGCCGATCAGGCCCAGCAGGTCCTTGGCCGAATGGTGTGCCAGTTCCAGCGCGCTGCGGTCCACCCGGCCCTGGTCGGCACGCTTGACTGCCAGCTCGAGCATGCCGATGACGGCGTTCATCGGGGTGCGAATTTCGTGGCTGATGGTGGCCAGAAACGTGCTTTTGGCGCGGTTGGCATCGTCCGCCTGCTGCTTGGCCTGGCGCAGATCCATGACCAGTTGGCGGCGATCGCTGATGTCTATCCAGCCGCCGATGATGCCCTGCACTTCACCCAGGGAGTCGCGGTACGGCAAGATCCAGTGGTAGATGGTCAGTTCCCGACCCTTGATCCGTAGTGGACGGTCCTTGATCAGCGGTGAGCCCGCGGCCATGACTTCCAGGTGATCAGCCTGGATCTGCCGAGTCTGCTCGCTATCGGCGAACAGGCTGCAGTCCAGCTGTTTGCCGATAACCTGATCAGAGCTGGCCTGCACGGCTTCGAGGTAGCTGTAGTTACAACTTTTCAGGCACCCCTCGCGGTCACGCACATACATCGGGTGGGGGGTGCCGTTAAGCAGGGCACGCATGAATGCCAGCTGGTCGTTCAGCGCACGCTCGGCATGCTGACGCTGGCGAATCTGCAGGCGCAGGCGAGCGTTCCAGAGCAAGGCCAGCAGCAGAAGCAGGGCCGTGCCCAGCACCACCTGCAGGGCAAGCTGGCTATAGTCCCTGACGTTGTTATCTTCATGTCGGCCAAAGCCGCTCCAGCGGTTGTTGATTACCCCCAGCTCCTCCGGTGAGATGCTCAGCAGGGCCTTGTCGAGGATCGACACCAACGCAGGTGACTGGGCAGTGGTGGCCATCGCGAAATTGGCCGGTTCGCTACCGATCGAGGTGCGGATCACCAGTTCGGGGTTGCTGGCCAAGGCGTGGTTAGCATCTATCAGGGTGGTGATCACCGCATCTACGGCACCGCTGTTGAGTAACGCCATCGAGTAGAACGCGCTTTCGGTCTCGACCCAGCCGACCTGCGGATAGTGCCGCGACAGCATGGCGTCCATGGCGCTGTAGCGGGCGATGGCGATGCGATGACCTTGCAGTTGATCCAGCGAATTGAAGGCCGGATTGTCCTTGCAACTGACCAGCACATAGGTGCTTTCCAGGTAGGGACGGCTTAGTTGGAGGTTGTCCTCGCCCACCTCCGTGGTAGCCAATGCAGCAATCACATCCGCCCGGCCATCCTTCAGGCGAGCGATCATGTCGGCGATGCCGCTGGCGCGCTGTACTTCGAAACGCAAACCAGTGCGCAGGCGAATGAGCTCCAGCAGGTCGGCGGTGATGCCGCGAAAATGCCCCGCGTCGTCGAAATAGGATAGCGGGGCAGCTGTGTCGTCGATGACCACACGCATCACCGGGTGATCCTGCAACCATTGTTCCTCGCTTTCGCTCAACTGCAGGTTGCGGTCGGTCAACAGCAGGTCGCTGCCGGCGCTCCAGCGTTTGAAGATGCTGGCGCGCAGGGCTGGGGGCTGGTTGTCGAGGACGGCGTTCACCAGTTCCAACAGCAGGGTATCCTGCTGGCGCAGGGCAAAGCCGAAGCCGATGGCCTCATGCTTGCTGAAGTTGGCCATGCGCAGACGTGGCAGGTGGCCGCGGTTGAGCAGGTAGTGCGTGGAGATGGTGTCACCGATGAACACGTCGGCCTGGCCGAACGCCACGGCGTTCAATGCCTGGCTGGAAGAACCAAAGGCCAGCAGCTCTGCCTTGGGGTAGGCGCTGAGCACTTCCTGTCTGGGCAGGTAGTGGTAGAGCATGCCCAGGCGCATGCCGGTCAGGTCCAGGTCCAGCGCCCAGTTTTCGTCTTCACGCGTTACCAGTACCGGTTGATCGATGGCATAGGGGTGTGACAGCGCCAGGGCGTCATTGTCCGCCTCGTACCCATTGGCACTGCCCAGCAGGTCGATATCGCCGTTTCTGAGCGCCTCTACCGCAGCCTGTCGGCTGGAGAAGCGCAGCACCCGTACCGGCAACTGCAGGGCTTTGCCGATCAGGCTGGCGTAGTCGGCGGTCAGGCCCTGGTAATCATGGCCGCCACTGGTGATGTCAAACGGCGGATAGTCGGGGGCCGAGGTACCCAGCACCAGTTCCTGACGACCTTCCAGCCATTGCCGTTGTTCGGTCGTGAGCCGGGGCTGAGCCGGGGCGGACGATGTGCGTGCCAGCAACGTAAAGGACGAGGCTTCAAGATGGGCAGCCTGTGTCCCACCGCTGAACAGCAGCAGCGCGAGCAACAGGCGGGCGAGCGCGCAGGTCATGACCACTCTCAGACCAGCGCATTGCGCTTGGCCATTTCGATCAAGTCGACCAGCGTGTTGACCTGTAGCTTGTGCATGAGGCGCTTCTTGTAGGTGCTGACGGTCTTGCTGCTGAGAAACATGCCCTTGGCAATTTCCTTGTTGCTGCGGCCTTGAGCGAAAAGTTGCAGTACCATCAATTCACGGTCATTTACCTGGCGAAAAAGTTGCAAGTCGGTATCGATCACCTGGTTGTGCTTAATGGCCTGGCTGGGGAAATAGTTATAACCGGCCAGTACGGCTTTGATAGCACTGAGCAGTTCACTCAGGTCTTCCTGCTTGCACACGTAACCTGCGGCACCCGAGTGCATGCAGCGTACGGCAAACAATGCCGGGGATTGTGCAGTCAATACCAGCACCTTCAAGGGCAGGGCCATGGACTGAAACCGGGAAAGCACCTCCAGGCCGTCTAGCTTGGGAATGCTGATGTCGAGGATGACCAGATCGGGGTTGCTCTCGCGGATCATCTGCATGGCGTCTACGCCATTGTCCGACTCGCCGACAATTTTGTAGTTCTGGTTTTCCAGCAGCATACGGACGGCCAGGCGGATGACCGGGTGGTCGTCAACAATAAATATGGA
The DNA here is from genome assembly GCA_041071465.1 of Pseudomonas putida. Taxonomy (NCBI): domain Bacteria; kingdom Pseudomonadati; phylum Pseudomonadota; class Gammaproteobacteria; order Pseudomonadales; family Pseudomonadaceae; genus Pseudomonas; species Pseudomonas putida. Next base: position 4,002,200 of record CP163498.1, read on the forward strand.
GTGCATGTTCAACTTCCCTGCGGTCGATTGACGGTGACAGGTGGCACCTTATCGCAGTTGGAAGTCGTCTGGCATGGGAGGAAGGGCTGTTAGCGCCATATGGGAAATGGCTTACAAGATAAAACAAAACGGGCTACGAAATAGGCATGCTTAACGCAATGTCAAAGCGCACTTAGTAACTTTTCATTGATATTTATACGTGGTGTTTAGTTTTCAGCCAGCATGCGTAGGAAGTTTCCTGCAACACGCGGAGCAGCGCTGGGCCGAGCCCAGGCTGCACCGACGTGGTTCAGGTCGGGCTGGAGCGCCCGGTCATTTCCCGCGCCATTTCACTGGCGTAGCTGTCGGTCATGCCGGCGATAAAGTCGATCATGCGCAGGAAGGCGCTGTGCAACGAGGCGTGCGGGTCTGGTGCGTTGTTGCCGATCAGGTCCAGCACCCGGCGGCTCTTGAACGATGGCGTGCGCCCTCCGTGCTGTTCGAGTGCCGCACCGCAGAAGGTGTTCAGCAGTATTTCCAGGGTGGTGTAGGCGCCGATTTCGTGCAGGGTCTTACGCTTGTCCTGGAAGATTTTGTTGCGTGCCATGTCCTTGGCCTGCAGCACGCAGCGCTTGGCCGGGCCGTGCATATGCTCGACCAGGTCACCCGGCAGTCGCCCGGCCAGCAACGCCTGCTGCTGTTCGACGAAGGCGTGGGCGGCGGCGTTGGTCAGGTGTTCGATGGCCTTGCCGCGCAGGATTGCCAGCTTGCGTCTGCGGGAGTCGCGCGGGCCGAGCTGGCGGTAGGTTTCCGGCAGGTCTTCGCCGACCAGGTCGAGCAACAGCGCTTCGACTTCGGCGTATTGCAGCAGCTCCATTTCCAGGCCGTCTTCCAGGTCGATCAGCGCGTAACAGATGTCATCGGCAGCTTCCATCAGGTAAACCAGTGGGTGGCGCGCCCAGCGCTGGTGCTCCAGTTGGGGCAGGCCGAGCTTGCGGGCTATCTGCTCGAGCAGGGGTAGTTCGCTCTGGTAGCTGCCGAACTTGTGCTTCTTGTAGCCCAGGGCGTCGGCATGGCGGGCGCTCCAGGGGTACTTGAGGTAGGTGCCGAGGGTGGCATAGGTCAGCCGGGTGCCCCCGTCGAACTGGTGATACTCCAGTTGGGTGAGCACGCGAAAGCCTTGGGCGTTGCCTTCGAAGTTGAGGAAGTCGGCTCGCTCGTCGTCGCTCATGTCGTCCAGCCAGCCACGCCCGGCGGCCTGCTGGAACCAGTGGCGAATGGCGTCTTCGCCGGAGTGGCCGAAGGGCGGGTTGCCGATGTCGTGGGCCAGGCAGGCCGACTGCACGATCATCCCCAGGTCACTGGGGGCGCACCAGTCCGGCAGGCTGTCGCGCAGGGTTTCGCCGACGCGCATGCCCAGCGAGCGACCCACGCAGCTGACTTCCAGCGAATGGGTCAGGCGCGTGTGGATATGGTCGTTGCTGGAAACCGGGTGCACCTGGGTCTTGCGCCCGAGGCGGCGAAAGGCACCAGAGAAGATGATGCGGTCGTGGTCTTTGTGGAAGGGGCTGCGCCCGAGTTCATCGGCGCTGTACAGGGCTTTGCCCAGGCGTTCGCGGGTAAGCAGGGTGTGCCAGTCCAAGGCGCGGTCTCCGGTCGTTCGAAGCCAGCAGCATAGCCTGTAGGGGCAGCACAAGGCAGCTCCTGCAGGCTGCGCGCGTGTTCAGGGGCGGCGGTTGCCTTGCAGGTACAGGCGTACCAGCGGCAGCAGGCTGGTGCCCAACCGTACCAGGCGCGTCAGGTTGCCGCTGCGCACGCCTTTACCCGTGAGGAAGCCCAGCGCTACCACGGCGCCGATGCCCCACAGGGGCGCATGCTTGATTCCCAGGCCATCTTGCAGCGAGCTGCCCATGCCGCGTACGCGGCGCAGCGGCTCAAGCAACTGCCCGGACTCGTGGCGAATTTCCTGGCGGTGCATCTCCATGCGCAGGCGCAACAGCGCCTTGCGCAGTTCTCGCGGGTTACGCGTGTTCGGCAGTTCTGGCAGGCTCATGGCAACAGGCGCTCCCGGTCCTTGGCAAGTTCTTCGAGGGTGGCGCCGAAGGGCGATGACTCGTCGAACACCGCCGCCTTAAGGCGTACACCGCAGTACAGCGCAGCAATGCCATAGAACACGCACAGGCCGATGATCCCGGCCAGTCGATAGCTGTCCCACAGCAGCACCAGCAGCAGCCCGGACAGTGCGGTCAGCAGCAGCAGGGCGAACACCAGGCCCAGCCCGGCGAACAGCAGCAGGCGCAAGGTCCGGCCTTTCTGCTCCTGCAGCTCGATGCCGAACAGCTCGATGTGGCTGTGCAGCAGTCCCAGCGCGGCCGCGCCCAGGCGCCTGCCCGAGGCGCCGGAAGCGTTGGCTTCATTCTCCATGGGAACCCCTTAGCGCCGGTTGGCCAGCAGGCCGATCAACAGGCCGACGCCGGCCGCGATGCCGATCGCCTGCCACGGGTTTTCCTGTACGTACTGCTCGGCGCTGCCCAGCGCCGCCTGGCCGCGATCACGCACCGAGTCCTGGGTCAGTTGCAGGGTTTCGCGGGCCTGGGCCAGACGGTCGTGAATCTGTTCGCGCAATTCGTCGGCCTGGTCTCCGGCCAGGTTGGCGGTGTCCGCCAGCAGCTTCTCGGTGTCGCGCACCAAGGCCTGGAAGTCAGCCATCAATATCTCTTGTGCAGTCTTTGCCGATTTGCTGGCCATGGGTCTCTCCCTGTCGATGAGTGTTGGTAGTTCGAGTAACAGCACGCGTGGAAGGTTCAAGTGCCGGTGCTGGTATGGGCCTTGCTAAGCCTTTGCCACGTTGCGGGCGCCTCTGGCGGGTTTTGCGCCGTTTCAGGGCGCCATACGCAGCGAATACCGATAAACCTTAACCCAATCCACGACAAACCCAAGAAAAAACCACGCAGGCTTCGCCCGGCTCACCGAAGCAGGGCAGGGGGCTGGCACCGATTCGGTGCAGGGATGCAGGTTCTTGAACTGTCCTGGTGCCTTTTCAGCAGGTCTGCCTATTTCATGGAAAACATGCACAGCGCGATGGACTCCCTGGTCCACGGTTCCAACACCCTGTTCATACTCATGGGCGCCATTCTGGTGCTGGCCATGCATGCCGGCTTCGCGTTCCTCGAAGTGGGCACGGTGCGCCACAAGAACCAGGTCAACGCCTTGTCGAAGATCCTCAGCGACTTTGCCATTTCAGCGCTGGTGTACTTCTTTATAGGCTACTGGATCGCTTATGGGGTCAACTTCCTCCAGCCAGCGGCGACCCTGGCTGCCGACCATGGCTATGCGCTGGTCAAGTGCTTCTTCCTGCTCACCTTCGCGGCGGCGATCCCGGCGATCATCTCGGGTGGTATCGCCGAGCGGGCGCGCTTCGTTCCGCAGCTGTGTGCCACGGCGTTGATCGTGGCGTTCGTCTACCCGTTCTTCGAGGGTGTGGTATGGAACGGTAACCTGGGCGTGCAGGCCTGGCTGCAAGCACGCTTCGGCGCGCCGTTCCATGACTTTGCCGGCTCTGTGGTGGTGCATGCCATGGGCGGCTGGCTGGCGCTGGCGGCGGTGCTGTTGCTGGGTGCGCGCCGTGGGCGCTACCGCGATGGGCGGCTGGTGGCGTTTGCGCCGTCGAGCATTCCTTTCCTGGCACTGGGCTCGTGGATCCTGATCATCGGCTGGTTCGGCTTCAACGTCATGAGCGCCCAGACCTTGCAGGGTGTCAGCGGCCTGGTGGCGATCAACTCGCTGATGGCCATGGTCGGCGGCACACTGTCGGCCCTGCTGGCCGGGCGCAACGACCCGGGCTTCCTGCACAACGGGCCGCTGGCCGGGCTGGTGGCAATTTGCGCCGGCTCCGACCTGATGCACCCGATTGGCGCACTGGCCACGGGCCTGGTGGCGGGTGCGCTGTTCGTCTGGACCTTCACCGCAGCGCAGAACCGCTGGAAGATCGACGACGTACTCGGCGTGTGGCCATTGCACGGCTTGTGCGGTGTGTGGGGTGGCATTGCCTGCGGCATCTTCGGCCAGGTGGCGTTGGGCGGCATGGGGGTGTCAGCCTGGTCAGCCAACTGCTGGGCAGCCTGATGGGCGTGCTGGTGGCCTTGGTCGGTGGCTTTGCCGTGTACGGGGCAATTCGTGCGCTGCACGGCCTGCGCTTGAGCCATGAGCAGGAGTTCCAGGGCGCGGACTTGTCGTTGCACCGTATTGGCGCCACCAGCCAGGATTGAGCCAGGTCAGGTGCATGACGGGCGCGACAGACCTAGAATAGGTTTCTCTGCATGCCAAACCGGGATCTGCTCCATGCTGCCTGAATGCCAACTGTTCGGCACCCTCGGCTGCCACCTGTGCGAAGTGGCCGAGGCTGTGCTGATGCCTTTCGTCGATCACGGCCTGCTGGTGGAACTGGTCGACATCGCCGAGAGCGAGTCCTTGTTCGAGCGCTATGGCTTGATCATTCCGGTGCTGCGGCGCTGCGACAACAGCGCCGAGTTGCACTGGCCGTTCGATGCCGAACAGGTGGTGGCCTTTCTTGGGCAATGAAGGCCGCAGAGGAGTTGCAACCCTGCTCCATGGTCTGTGAAGCGAGCTGATGATCAGGTTCCGGCGCACTGGCGCCCAGACCTTCTCCATCATCGGAATCGCTCGCCATGTTGATCACTCCCCATTTCACCTTCGATGAAATGACCGTTTCCCAGCTCGCCGCCAGGGACGGATTCGATAACACCCCACCCCCTGAAGCCAGGGCCAACCTGCTGTTGCTGTGCTGTGCGCTGGAACAGGTACGTGCACTGTTCGACGCGCCCATCATTGTCAGCAGCGGCTATCGCAGTGAAAAGGTCAACCGGCTGATCGGCGGTGCCGTGAGCAGCCAGCATGTGCAAGGGCTGGCGGCGGACTTCACGGTGGTCGAGGTCAGCCCGCGTGAGACCGTGCGGCGGATCAGCGAAAGTGGCGTGCCCTTCGATCAACTCATTCTGGAATTCGACAAGTGGGTGCATCTGTCAGTGACGCGAGACACGCCGCGTAGACAGGTGCTGACCATACGCAAAGGGAGCGGCTACCTGGCGGGGCTGCAATGAAGCGCATTGACGGCAGCAAGGGTATGTTCGTATGCTGTATATAAATACAGTATTGAGGTGAAGCCATGCTCAACGTCGAGCAACTCAAGTACAGCGTCAACCGCATGCCCGTGGAGCGGGTGGCCGACGCCGTTCTGGAACTGCGCCTCGAAGGCCTGGTGACCGACGACCGCACGCCGTTCGGCAAGGTCCACTTCAATACCTGCTTCGCCGAGATCGAGGCCTTGTTCCAGCGTGCCGGTTACCACCGTGGGCTGGATGTGGTGGGCTACCAGGGGTTGCTCTATGCCCTCTATGACCCTGGCCGCTGGGAACCTGTGCAGGTGCTGCGCTGGCTGAAGGAACGCAGCGAGGCAGTGGCCGAGGCTGGTTGAGGGCGCGGGCTTGGGCGATAATGCGCGGCCGTGAACGTTACGAGCCTTGCCATGACCACGCCTTTCGACCCCGCCCGCCAGCAAGCCAGCACGGTGTGCCTGCCACCCGGTAATTGGGCGACAGTGCTCGATTGCTTGTGTGACCATTTCAAGGCCATCGACCGCGCCCAGTGGCTTGACCGCTTTGCCCGTGGCCGGGTGTTGAATGCCGAGGGGCAGGCGGTTTCCGCCGAGCTGCCTTACAAGCGTGGCATGCGTTTGCACTACTTCCGCGAAGTGCCGAACGAACGGCCAATCCCGGTGCAGGAGGTGGTGCTGCATGTGGACGAGCACTTGGTGGTGGCCGACAAACCGCATTTCCTACCGGTGACGCCGACGGGTGAGTACGTCGAGCAGACCTTGCTGCGCCGACTGATCCGTCGTCTGGGCAACCCACATTTGGTGCCGTTGCACCGCATTGACCGGCACACCGCAGGGCTTGTGCTGTTTTCCGCCAACCCGCAAAGCCGCAGCGCCTACCAGCGACTGTTCCCCGAGCGGCGTATCGACAAGCGCTACCAGGCCATTGCCGCTGCCCTGCCGCAGCATGCATTTCCACTTGTGCACAAAAGCCGCCTGGTGCATGGCGAGCCGTTTTTTCGCATGCACGAAGTTGAGGGCGAGGCCAACAGTGAAACCCTGGCCCAAGTGCTGGAAAAGAACGGTGAGCTGTGGCGCTATGGCTTGTCGCCAGTGACAGGCAAGACCCATCAGCTACGCGTGCACATGGCAGCGTTGGGGGCGGGGATCAGCAACGACCCTTTCTATCCGCAGTTGCGCAACGAAGAAGATGACTATCAGCGACCGCTGAAACTGTTGGCGCACAGCTTGCGTTTCGACGACCCGCTAAGCGGCGAAGAGCGCTTTTTCGAAAGCCGCTTGCAGTTGGACTGGTAATGCAGCAAGCCGGGCTTACGCGGTCCCTGCAGGCAGCCTTGTGTCGCGAAAGGGCGTTCCTACAGGGACGGCGCAAGCCTGCTGCAATCAGCGGTTGAACCGCTCCACCAACGAATACTGGCTCCCTGCCGTGCTGGTCAGTTCCTCGCTAAGCAGTGCCGAGTGCTGCGCCTGCTCGGCGGTCTGGTCGGCCAGTTCGGCAATGGTGCTGATGTTGCGGCTGATTTCGTCAGCCACTGCGGTCTGCTCCTCGGTCGCTGCGGCAATCTGGGTGGCCATGTCGGTGATGTTGGCCACCGCTTCGCTGATCCCCACCAATGCTTCGTCAGCCTGCATCACCCGGTCGACACCTTCCTGCGCCTGGCGGTGGCCGGTTTCCATGGTCAGCACGGCATTGCTGGCGGTTTGTTGCAACTTGGCGATCAGGCCGTGGATCTGCCCGGTGGATTCGGCGGTGCGCTGGGCCAGCTGGCGCACTTCATCGGCTACCACGGCAAAGCCGCGGCCCATTTCACCGGCACGCGCCGCTTCGATGGCCGCATTCAGCGCCAGCAGGTTGGTCTGGTCGGCGATACCCTTGATCACGTCGACCACGCCACCAATTTCATCGCTGTCCTTGGCCAGTTGCGTCACCGTCTGGCCGGTTTCGCCCACCGCCGCCGACAGGCGTTCAATGGCCTCGCGGGTTTCCCCGGCAATCTGCCGGCCCTGGCTGGTCAGGCGGTTGGCTTCCTGGGTGGCGTCGGCAGTACGCTGCACGTGGTTGGCTACTTCCTGAGTGGTGGCGGCCATCTGGTTTACCGCAGCGGCAACCTGCTCGGTCTCCACTCGCTGGCGTTCCAGCCCCGAGGAGCTCTTGTGCGCCAGGGCATCGGACTGACGCGCCTGGTCGCTGAGGTGCTCGGCACTGTCCTGCAGGCGGGTCAGGCAGGTTTTCATGCGGGCATCCTGGCTGAGCATGGCCATTTCCAGGCGCGCCTGCACGCCACGGCTGTCGGTGTACATCTGTGCGATCAGCGGGTCGGAAGTGGTCTGTTCGGCCAGACGCAACAGGCGCTTGAGGCCGCGTTGCTGCCAGCTCAGGCCGAGCAGGCCCAAGGGCACGGATAGCCCGGCAGCCAGGGCAAAGCCCCAGGAATGGCCCAGCCAGTTGCCGATCAGGAAGCCTACCTGGCTGATGAGGATGAACGGCAGCCAGTCCTGCAGCACTGGCAGCCACTTGTCCCTGCGAGGTACGGCCGGCTTGCCCTGGTTGATGCGCTGGTACAGGCCTTCGGCGCGACGGATCTGCTCGGCGGTGGGTTTGACTCGCACCGACTCGAAGCCGACAACTTGGTTGTTATCGAAGATGGGTGTGACGTAGGCGTTGACCCAGTAATGGTCGCCAGACTTGCAGCGGTTCTTGACGATACCCATCCATGGCTGGCCCTGCTTGAGGGTTTGCCACATGTGGGCAAACACTGCAGCCGGCACGTCGGGGTGGCGTACCAGGTTGTGCGGCGCGCCCGTCAGCTCTTCGCGGGTGAAACCGCTGATTTCGATGAAGGCATCGTTGCAGTAGGTGATCACGCCCTTGGCGTTGGTGGTGGAGATCAACCGCTGCTGGGCAGGGAAAGTCCGTTCTCTCTGGGTAATCGGCTGGTTGTTACGCATGGGTTGATAGTCCGCAGGGCTTTGGACGGTTATCGGCAAGCGGCTGGTTTTATTGAATGATTATTTAATGGAGCGTCGTTGGAGCTATGGCGCCTGTGAAATCGAGCGCCGCGCGGGCGGCGCTCGATTTCACAGGCGCTGCATATCTTCAGCCAGGCACCTCAGCCAGCAATCAGCTGACGCAACACATAATGCAGAATGCCCCCGGCCCTGAAATACTCCACTTCATTCAGGGTATCGATCCGGCACAACACGTCGATCTGTTCCTGCTGGCCATCCTCGCGGGTGATGCGCAAGGGCAAGCTCATGCCCGGGCGAATCTGCGCGCCGTTCAAACCCAGCACATCGATTTGCTCCTTGCCGGTGAGCCCCAGCTGCTTGCGGTCGTTCCCGGCCTTGAATTGCAGAGGCAGCACGCCCATGCCGACCAGGTTGGAGCGATGAATACGCTCGAAGCTTTCTGCGAGCACGGCTTTGACACCCAGCAGGTTGGTACCCTTGGCTGCCCAGTCGCGGCTCGAGCCGGTGCCGTATTCCTGGCCGGCGATCACCACCAGCGGGGTGCCTTCCTGCTGGTAACGCATGGCCGCATCATAGATCGACAACTTCTCGCCAGTGGGCACGTGCAAGGTGTTGCCGCCTTCTTCCCCCCCAGCATTTCGTTGCGGATACGGATGTTGGCGAAGGTGCCACGCATCATCACCTCGTGGTTGCCACGCCGCGAGCCGTAGGAGTTGAAGTCGCGTGGTTCTACGCCTTGTTCGCGCAGGTAGCGCCCGGCCGGGCTGTCGGCCTTGATGTTGCCAGCGGGGGAGATGTGGTCGGTGGTCATCGAGTCGCCCAGCAGTGCCAGCACCCGCGCGCCGTGGATGTCGGCGATGGCTGGTGGCGGCCCGCCGATGCCGTCGAAGAACGGCGGGTGCTGGATGTAGGTGGAGTCAGCCTGCCACACGTAGGTGGCGGCCTGTGGCACCTCGATGGCCTGCCACTGCGCATCACCTGCGAACACTTCGGCGTATTCCTTGTGGAACATTGCCGTGTCGACCTTGGCCACTGCTTCGGCAATTTCCTGCTGGCTGGGCCAGATATCGCGCAGGTACACAGGTTGGCCGTCTTTGCCGGTGCCCAGCGGATCACGGGTGAGGTCCATGCGTACGCTACCGGCCAGCGCATAGGCCACGACCAGCGGCGGCGAAGCCAGCCAGTTGGTCTTGACCAGGGGGTGCACGCGGCCCTCGAAATTGCGGTTGCCCGATAGCACCGAGGCCACGGTGAGGTCGGCGCTGCCGATGGCCTTCTCGATCGCTTCGTCCAGCGGGCCGGAGTTGCCGATGCAGGTGGTGCAGCCATAACCGACCAGGTCGAAACCAAGCTGGTCGAGGTAAGGCGTGAGCCCGGCTGCCTTGAAGTAGTCGGTGACAACCTTGGAGCCCGGCGCCAGCGAGCTCTTGACCCAGGGCTTGCGTTGCAGGCCTTTTTCCAGCGCTTTTTTCGCCACCAACCCGGCAGCCATCATCACGCTGGGGTTCGACGTGTTGGTGCACGAGGTGATTGCGGCAATCACCACGGCGCCATCGCGCAGGGTGTGAGTCTGGCCCTGATGGCTGTAGTCGATCTCACCGGCCTGGTCGGCGTTGCCCACTGCCACACCGCCGCCGCCTTCGCTTTCCAGGCGGCCAACTTCTTTGGCCAGTGGTTTGGGTTGCAGCTCGATGAAATGGTCGAAGGCCTGGCTGACCTGGCCCAGTGCCACGCGGTCCTGTGGCCGTTTCGGCCCGGCCAGGCTGGCTTCGACCTCGTGCATGTCCAGTGCCAGCGTGTCGCTGAACAACGGCTCCTGGCCGGGCAAGCGCCACATGCCTTGAGCCTTGCAGTACTGCTCGACCAACTGTACGGTCGCTTCGGGGCGGCCCGACAGGCGCAGGTAGTCCAGGGTGACCTGGTCGACCGGGAAGAAACCACAGGTAGCGCCGTATTCCGGGGCCATGTTGGCAATGGTCGCGCGGTCGGCCAGGGGCAATTCAGCCAGGCCGTCGCCGTAGAACTCGACAAATTTGCCCACCACGCCCTTCTTGCGCAGCATCTGCGTCACCGTCAGCACCAGGTCGGTGGCAGTGATGCCTTCGCGCAGCTTGCCGGTCAGCTTGAAGCCGATGACTTCGGGGATCAGCATCGACACCGGCTGGCCGAGCATGGCGGCCTCCGCCTCGATGCCACCGACCCCCCAGCCGAGCACGCCCAAGCCGTTGATCATGGTGGTGTGCGAGTCGGTGCCGACCAGGGTGTCGGGGAAGGCATAGGTGCGGCCGTCGGCCTCACGGGTCCACACTGTGCGGCCCAGGTACTCCAGGTTGACCTGGTGGCAGATGCCGGTGCCCGGTGGCACCACGCGGAAATTGTCGAAGGCGCTCTGGCCCCAGCGCAGGAAGGCGTAGCGCTCACCATTGCGCTGCATTTCGATGTCGACGTTTTCGCTGAAGGCTTGCGGCGTGCCGTAGCGGTCGACCATCACCGAGTGGTCGATCACCAGGTCTACCGGAGACAGCGGGTTGATCCGTTGTGGGTCACCACCGGCCTTGGCCATGGCGGCGCGCATGGCGGCCAAGTCGACCACGGCCGGTACACCAGTGAAGTCCTGCATCAGCACCCGCGCCGGGCGGTACTGGATTTCGCGGTCGGAACGCCGCTCGCCCAGCCACTGGGCGAGGGCGCGCAGGTCGTCGCCGGTGACGGTATGGCCGTCCTCCCAGCGCAGCAGGTTTTCCAGCAGCACCTTCAGCGACATGGGCAGGCGCTGCAGGTCACCCAGCTGGCGGGCGGCCTCGGTGAGGCTAAAGTAGTGGTAGGTCTGGTCACCGACCTTGAGGGGCTTGAGCGTGTTCAGGCTATCGAGCGAGGGCATTGCCAACTCCTTCTGCACCGGTGCCCGGCAACTACTCACGGTTTGCCGGTAGCACCGCTCTATATCGGTCCGCACGGCACGGACCTGGCTGAATGGTCAGGTTAGACCGGTTTCGCCTAACTGACCCTTTTCTGGACCGGCGGGGCATGTCGCAGGTTCCGAACTTCCTTTATCATCGCCGCCCTGCCGGCGCCTGTGGTGCGCCAGCCGTAGTGGAGTGAGAAATGAATACCCTGTTCATGCATTGCCGGCCCGGTTTCGAGGGTGAGGTTTGCGCCGAAATCAGCGAACATGCCGCCCGCCTGGGTGTTTCCGGCTATGCCAAAAGCAAGCCGCAAAGTGCCAGCGCCGAGTTTGTCTGCAGCGAGGAGGGCGGTGCCGAGCGGTTGATGGGGGAGCTGCGCTTCAACCAGCTGATTTTCCCGCGGCAGTGGGCCCGTGGTGGTTTTGTCGAGTTGCCGGAAACTGACCGCATCAGTGTGCTGCTGTCGCAGCTGGCCGATTTCCCGGTGTTCGGCAGCCTGTGGCTGGAGGTGCTGGACAGCAATGAAGGCAAGGAATTGTCCACCTTCTGCCGCAAGTTCGAAGTGCCGTTGCGCAAGGCGCTGGAGAAGGCCGGCCGGCTGGTCGACGATGCCAGTCGGCCGCGCTTGCTGCTCAGCTTCATCAGTGGCCGGCGGGTCTTTGTCGGTGTTGCCCCAGCCAACAACAGCGCGTTGTGGCCCATGGGGATTCCGCGCCTGAAGTTCCCCCGCGAGGCGCCTAGCCGTTCGACCCTCAAGCTGGAAGAAGCCTGGCATCAGTTCATCCCGCGTGAGCAGTGGGAACAGCGCCTGGGTGATGACATGACCGGCGTCGACCTGGGGGCCTCGCCGGGGGGATGGACCTATCAGCTGGTGCGCCGTGGCATGTTGGTGACGGCGATCGACAACGGGCCGATGGCCGAAAGCCTGATGGATACTGGGCTGGTTCAGCACCTGATGGCTGATGGGTTCACCTGGCAGCCGAAGCAGCCGGTGGACTGGATGGTGTGCGACATCGTCGAGAAGCCGGCGCGTACTACCTCACTGATCGAGACCTGGCTGGGGGAGGGACTGTGTCGCGAGGCGGTGGTCAACTTGAAATTGCCGATGAAGCAGCGCTATGCCGAAGTACGGCGGCTGCTCGACCGCATGGAGGCGACGTTCAAGGCACGCAAAATTCGGGTGTCGATTGCTTGCAAGCAGCTGTATCACGACCGGGAGGAAGTGACTTGTCACCTGCGTCGGCTTGATTTGAAACCGCGCTAAGCACAGCGCGCCTAGCTCTTTGCTCTTTGCTCTTTGCTCTTTGCTCTTTGCTCTTTGCTCTTGCTTCGGCTTTTGCTTCTAAGCGCGCGATAGTCCAGGCGACGCAGGTTGCGACTTCAGGAGGCCGAGCGCAGGGCTTGCGGAGGGAGGTGACGGGCATGGATGCCCGTCAAGCGCTGGGCCCCAGGATGGGGCCTGCAGCGCGGTCCTCCCGGGAGCAAGCCCGGAGCGAGGGGACCCCGGAGCGCAGCGCAGGGGCCGGATGATGGGAGCGGACGGTTTTTGGTTCCTTTTTGCCACGACAAAAAGGGACCCGCCGTAAGGGCGGAAAGGTGACTTTGCGCCACCTGAGTGAATGAATGTTTACTCGGTGTGAAGGCCCACATCCAAGAAGCAAGAAGCAAGGCAGTTTTGACTGTTTTGACTCAGCGAACAGTCCGTTTGCGATGGCGACACTGACTCACCCTTTCGCCCTTACGGCGAGTCACTTTTTGTCAAACGCGACAAAAAGTAACCAAAAAACGCTGCGCTCCCATCATCCGGCCCCTACGCTGCGCTCCGGGGTTCCCTCACTCCGGCCTTGCTCCCGGGAGGACCGCGCTGCAGGCCCCATCCTGGGGCCCAGCGCTTGACGGGCATCCATGCCCGTCACCTCCCTCCGCAAGGCCTGCGTTCGGCCTCCTGAAGTCGCGAAGATCAAGATCAAGATCAAGATCAAGATCAAGATCAAGAGCGAGGCGAGGGAGAGCGGGCGCGTAGCGCGATTCGTAAGCGGTGCTTGGACCGCGTCGCGCTATGCGCGACAATAACGATCATTTTCGGAGCCCCCCATGACCGATTTCACCCCCGACGCCGTCCTCGATGCCACCGGCCTGAACTGCCCGGAACCTGTGATGATGCTGCACCAGCACGTGCGTAACCTGGCCGCCGGCGGCCTGCTCAAGGTCATCGCCACCGACCCGTCGACACGCCGCGACATTCCCAAGTTCTGCAACTTCCTCGGCCATGAGCTGCTACAGCAGCAAGAAGACGCCGGCACGTTCCTGTACTGGATCCGCAAAAAAGCCGACTGAATCGCTCTGGATCAAGCCCGGCGTACCGCCTACACTGCGTTCCCCAGACAGGAGAGCGCCATGCTGATAGTTGCCGACGAGAACATCCCGCTGCTCGATGCCTTCTTCCAGGGTTTCGGTGAAATTCGCCGCTACCCCGGCCGAAGCCTCGATGCCGCCAGCGTCAAGGACGCCGATATCCTGCTGGTGCGCTCGGTGACCAAAGTCGACCGCCAACTGCTCGAAGGCAGCCGTGTACGCTTTGTCGGCACGTGCACTATCGGCACCGATCACCTGGACCTGGACTACTTTGCCCAAGCCAGTATCTCCTGGAGCAGCGCGCCGGGCTGCAATGCCCGGGGCGTGGTCGATTACGTGCTGGGCAGTTTGCTGACCCTGGCCGAGCTGGATGGCGTAGCGCTGGCCGAACGCGTCTACGGCGTTGTGGGCGCGGGAGAGGTGGGGGGGCGCCTGGTGCGGGTACTGCACGGGCTGGGCTGGAAGGTGCTGGTCTGCGACCCGTTGCGCCAAGCCGCCGAGGGTGGAGACTACGTCAGCCTCGAAACCATTGTGCAGCAGTGTGATGTGATCAGCCTGCACACCCCATTGCAGCGCGGCGGCGAACACCCCACCTGGCACCTGCTGGGGCCGGCGCAGCTGGCACAGTTGCGCCCTGGGGCCTGGTTGGTCAATGCCAGCCGTGGCCCGGTGGTGGACAACATCGCCCTGCGCGAGCTGCTGCTGGACCGCGAAGACGTGCATGCGGTGCTGGATGTGTGGGAAGGTGAACCGCAGGTCGACTTGCAGCTGGCCGACCTGTGCACCCTGGCTTCGCCACACATTGCCGGCTACAGCCTCGATGGTCGCCAACGTGGCACGGCACAGATCTACCAGGCGCTTTGCCGCTTCCTGGGAGTAGACGAGCAGGTGCAACTGGCCGACCTGTTGCCCCGGCCAGCACTGGCGCAGGTCGAACTGGATGCCAGTACCGACCCGGCCTGGGCGCTGGCCACCCTGTGCCGCGCCGTGTACGACCCGCGCCGCGACGATGCCGATTTCCGTCGTAGCCTGAGCGATGACCCGCAGTTACAGCGAGCGGCGTTCGACCAGTTGCGCAAGCACTATCCGCCACGGCGCGAAATCGAGGGGCTGGCAGTGCGCTTGCGCGGGGAGTCGCCGCAGTTGGCGCAGCTGGTCAGTGCCTTGGGTGGGGCGTTGGTCTAAGCGACCTTGCCGAGCAATAAAAACCCGGCGCAAGCGCCGGGTTGCAAAAAATTCGCCGATCAACCTTTGCGTACGCGCTCGACCCGGCTTTCTTCCAGGGCCTTGCAGGCCTGCTGGATCATCTGCTCGGTGATGGGCACTTCACGTCCCTTGGCGTCGATGATCGAACCGCATACCTGTGATTGCTGAGTGGTCTGGGGCTTCTGGTTGTCACTGCCATGCTGCAAGCTCATGCACTGTCTCCTCTTCAGGTTCGAGCTCAGGGTAGCCTTGTGCCGTGACTGGCCTGTGACAGCTTCTGTGTCACGGCAGCAACAGTCCAACAGAAACCCTGTGAAAGCTCCATCATCTGCTTAGACCAATGCGTTATAGCACCCTGAAGCCATTCCCCCGCTCGGGATGAATGGTAGTCTGCGGTTTCCCCAGCATTGTGGTCGTCGCCATGCCCGAATCGGTTTCCCCACGTCAACGCCGTGCCTTGCGCCTGGCCTGGCAGTTCGTACGCCCCTATCGTCGGCAAGTGCTGCTGGCCTTGCTGGCCTTGGTGGTTACCGCCGCCATTACGTTGTCCATGGGCCAGGGTATCCGCTTGCTGGTGGACCAGGGCTTCATGACGCGCTCCGTGCACCAGCTCAACCAGACCATCGGGCTATTCCTGGTGCTGGTGCTGGCCCTGGCAGTGGGCACCTTCAGCCGTTTCTACCTGGTGTCGTGGATTGGTGAGCGCTGCGTGGCCGATATCCGTCGTGCCGTGTTCGACCACCTGATCGGTCTGCACCCAGGTTTTTTCGAAGACAACCGCAGCTCCGAGATCCAGTCACGGCTGACAGCGGACACCACCCTGCTGCAATCGGTCATCGGTTCATCGCTGTCGATGTTCCTGCGCAACGCGCTGATGGTCATTGGCGGCGTGGTGTTGCTGTTCATCACCAACCCCAAGCTCACCAGCATCGTGGTGGTGGCCCTGCCGCTGGTGCTGGCACCGATTCTGCTGTTCGGCCGTCGGGTGCGCAGCCTGTCACGGCAAAGCCAGGACCGGGTCGCCGATGTAGGCAGCTACGTGGCCGAGACGCTTGGGCAGATCAAGACTGTGCAGGCCTACAACCACCAGGCGCACGACCGCGAACTGTTCGCCGGCACAGTCGAAGCGGCGTTTACTGTGGCCCGCAAGCGAATTGCTCAGCGTGCCTGGCTGATCACCTTGGTGATCGTGCTGGTGCTGGGGGCGGTGGGTGTGATGCTGTGGGTCGGGGGCATGGATGTGATCGCCGGGCGTATTTCCGCAGGCGAACTGGCTGCATTCGTGTTCTACAGCCTGATCGTCGGCAGCGCTTTCGGTACGCTCAGCGAAGTGATTGGCGAGCTGCAGCGCGCCGCAGGTGCGGCCGAGCGCATTGCCGAACTGTTGGCGGCGCACAGTGCGATCCTGCCGCCCGCCGTGGTACAGGCGCAACCACAGCAGCGGGCCAGCGGGCGTATCGAGCTGCAGCAGGTGGTGTTCGCCTACCCGTCACGGCCCACGGTGGCGGCAGTGGACGGCCTGAGCCTGGCCATCGAGCCCGGGCAGACCGTAGCGCTGGTCGGCCCCTCGGGGGCAGGCAAGTCGACCCTGTTCGATTTGTTGCTGCGCTTCTACGACCCCCAGCAAGGGCGCATTCTGCTCGATGGCCAGGCGCTTACCGAATTCGATCCTGACCAACTGCGCCGGCAGTTCGCCCTGGTGGCGCAAAACCCGTCGCTGTTCCGTGGCACGGTGGAGGCCAACATCCGTTATGGCCGGCCCGAGGCAACCTTGGCTGAAGTCGAAGCCGCAGCTCGCGGTGCCCACGCCGACGCGTTTATCCAACAACTGCCGCAGGGCTACCAGACACCGCTAGGGGAAGGCGGCATAGGGCTTTCCGGCGGGCAGCGTCAGCGCCTGGCGATTGCCCGGGCATTGCTGGTCGATGCGCCGATCCTGTTGCTGGACGAAGCCACCAGTGCCCTTGACGCGCAAAGCGAACACTTGATCCAGCAAGCGCTGCCCAGCCTGATGGCTGGGCGCACCACGCTGGTGATCGCCCATCGTCTGGCCACGGTGCAGCATGCCGAGCGCATCGCGGTCATCGACAAGGGTCGGGTAGTGGCGGTGGGCACTCACCGTCAGTTGATCGAGGAAAGCCCGCTGTATGCGCGGCTGGCAGCGCTGCAGTTCACCACCGGTTAGCTTGTCGCGGCTTTGTAATATTTTTGTAGTAATTGCCTGAGAGTATCTGCCTCAACTGTTGCGTAAGTGCTTGACCTGGCTGCCATTGCTTGATGGCAGCCTTTTTTTGGCCTGCCAGTAATGGGGCTGTACAGCGGCCTCAGCCTACCCCTCTGGTTCCGAGACCCTCGATGTTGCGTAAATCCCTCAGAGTGCAAATTCTCTCGCTGCTCGGCGGCAGCGTGGTGGCGATGCTGCTGATCGCCCTGGTGTGTTTCCAGTTTCTGTCGTCCAGCGTGCGTGGCTACGCCGAGCTGGTGGACGGGCCGCTGCGGGCCTCGCAATTGATTGACGAAGCCAACCTGCAGTTCAAGATCCAGGTGCAGGAATGGAAGAACGTGCTGCTGCGCGGGCGCCAACCGGCAGAGATGGACAAGTACTGGCAGCAGTTCCAGGCCCGCGAGCAGCAGGTGCAACAATTGCTCGGGCAACTAATCGACAGCAGCGACGCCAGGCTCAAGGAGCCACTACAGCAATTGCGCGACAGCCACCGCCAGCTGGGCCAGGCCTATGCGCAGGGGCGGCAGGCCTTCCTTGCCGCAGGTGGCGACCCGGTAGCAGGCGACCAGGCGGTGAAGGGCGTGGATCGCGCCGCCAGTGAGCAGATGAGCCAACTGGTCGAGCAACTGCGTGCCGATGCCCGCCAGCGTGCGATGAGCATCAGCGCCAGCGCCGAGCGCACGGTATGGCTGGGCCTGCTGGTGATGCTGGCTTCTGCGGTGCTGGTGGGGCTGCTTAGCCTGTGGTTGGTCAATCGCAGCCTGATCGAGCCGATCCGCCAGTTGATCGAGTATGTTGCGCAACTCAGCCAAGGCCGCTTTGCCGCCCGGGTCGACAGCCGCCGTGAGGACGAACTGGGGCGGCTGGCGCGGGCGGCCAACACCCTGCGCGATTTCCTGGCCGACACGGTTGGCCGGTTGCAGGACAACGCGCAGGAGCTGGAAGGCGCCAGTGGCCAGTTGCGCAGTATTGCCGGCGACATGGCTCGCGGTACTCATGACCAGTTCCAGCGTACCGACCAGGTGGCGACGGCCATGCACGAGATGTCCGCCACCGCACAGGAGGTGGCTCGCCACGCCGCCGAGGCAGCCCGTGCAGCGGATGACGCCGACCACAGCGCCCAGGCGGGCGAGCAGGTGATGCAGCAGACCATCGACATCATCGGTGTGGTCAACCGTGAAATCGCTGGCACGGCGTCGGTGATCCGCGATCTGGAGCATGACAGCACGCGCATTGGCAAAGTGCTGGAAGTGATTCGTGGCATTGCCGAGCAAACCAACCTGCTGGCGCTCAACGCGGCCATCGAGGCGGCCCGTGCTGGTGAAGCCGGGCGCGGCTTTGCGGTGGTCGCCGATGAGGTGCGCAGCCTGGCCCAGCGCACGGCGGCGTCGATTGCCGAAATCAACCAGATCATCGAAGCGGTACAGTCTGGGGCGGTGGAGGCGGTGAAGGCCATCGAAAGCGGCCAGCAGCGAAGCCAGGAAGGGGCTGAACAGGTCGAGCAGGCCGGGCAGATGCTGCAACGTATCACCCAGGCTGTGGAGGCGATACGCGACATGAACCGGCAGATCGCCACGGCAGCTGAAGAGCAGACCAGCGTAGCCGACGATATCTCGCGCAACCTGATCGAGATTACCCGCATTGCCACGGCCAACCAGGAAGCGGTGCACCATACCGAGCAGGCGGGGCATCGCCTGCATGGTTTGTCGGGGCAACTGGGCGAAGTCACCTCGCGCCTGAGCGCCTGACCTTGAAAAGGGGCCGTCACTCGGCCCCTGGGGGAAATCCGCCACCAGACCGCTAAAACCATTGCCCTGTGGCGGGTTGCCGCCATGCGACCCTTCGTTTTACCCCATATTTGTTAGCCCAACCCCAGTTGGCACATTCCCTGCTCCAAGCGGCGCGCGTGCACACAACAACTGGATAACATCAATGAAGAAATTTCTGCTGACGTTCCTCTGCCTGGGCGTCATCGGCTGCTCCAAACCTGCCGAACCTGAGAAAACCGTCGACGTGCTGTTGATCGGTGGCGGCATCATGAGTGCCAGCCTGGGCACTTACCTCACCGAGCTGGAACCGTCCTGGAAGGTCGACGTCTACGAGCGCATGGACCAGGTCGCCGAAGAAAGCTCCAACGCCTGGAACAACGCCGGCACCGGTCACTCTGCATTCTGCGAGCTGAACTACACCAGCGTCGGCAAGGATGGCAGCATCGACATCAGCAAGGCCGTGGGGGTGAACGAGCAGTTCGAGGTGTCCAAGCAGTTCTGGGCCTACCAGGTCGAGCAGGGCGTGCTGAACAACCCAAGATCGTTCATCAACAATGTGCCGCACATGAGTTTCGTCTGGGGAGACGAGAACATTGCCTTCTTGCACAAGCGCGTCGATGCCCTGCAACACAGCTCGCTATTCCGCGGCATGGAAATCTCCGAGGACCACGAGCAGATTCGCCAATGGGCGCCGCTGGTCATGGAAGGCCGTGACCCGGGGCAGAAGATCGCCGCCACGCGCATGGCCATCGGCACCGACGTGAACTTCGGCGAAATCACCCGCCAGCTGTTCGCTGCAATGACTCGCAACCCCAACGTGTCGCTGAATGTGCGTCATGAAGTGCGTGACATCGTACGTAACGACGATGGCACCTGGCATGTAGTCGTGGCCGACCTGGCCAACGGCGGCAAGGAGAAGGCTGTCAATGCCCGCTTCGTCTTCATTGGTGCCGGTGGCGGCGCACTGAAGTTGTTGCAGAAGTCGGGCATCCCCGAGGCCGAAGGCTATGCGGGCTTCCCGGTGGGGGGCCAGTTCCTGATGACCGATAACCCTGACCTGGTCGCGCGTCACCAGGCCAAACTGTACGGCAAGGCTTCGGTTGGCGCTCCACCCATGTCGGTGCCGCACCTGGACACGCGGATGATCGATGGCAAACAGGTGCTGTTGTTCGGCCCGTTCGCCACGTTCTCCACCAAGTACCTCAAGCACGGTTCGCTGCTGGACATGTTCGCCTCGCTGAACAGCCACAACGTGTTGCCCATGCTCAATGCCGGTATCGACAACATCGACCTCAGCACCTACCTGATGGGGCAATTGATGCTCAGCTTCGATGACCGCATGAACGCGCTGCGCGAGTACTTCCCCAACGCCAAGAACGAAGACTGGAAGCTGCTGCAGGCTGGCCAGCGGGTGCAGGTGATCAAGAAGGACCCGGTACTGGGTGGTGTGCTGCAGTTCGGTACCGAAGTGGTGGCGGCGCAGGACGGCAGTATCGCCGCGCTGTTGGGCGCTTCGCCTGGCGCCTCGACCGCCGCGCCGATCATGCTGACCGTGCTGGAAAAGACCTTCAAGGACCGCATCCAGTCGCCTGCCTGGCAGGCCAGGCTCAAGGAAATCGTGCCGAGCTACGGCCAGAAGCTGAACAACGACCTGGCGCTGACCAACCAGACCCGCGCGTGGAGCAGCGAGCGCTTGCAGTTGTTGCATATGCCCGTAGAAGCTGAAGCCCAAGCCGCGCACTGACGTCGTTCTCGCGCACAACAAAAAGCCCGCGCAAGGCGGGCTTTTTTAGCAGAACCTGGTCGGAGAGACAGGATTCGAACCTGCGGCCTTCTCGTCCCGAACGAGACGCGCTACCTGGCTGCGCTACACTCCGATGAACAAAATCCTACTGTATCCCGTTTTCGCCAGCAAGCCCTTGTTGTTTAAAGGGCCATTGCCAAAACGGGGGCTTGATCAGAGCTCTTTGACGGTGCGGATCTGGTCCTTGTTCAGGCGCGTGCGCTTGCCGTCCAGCTGCTCGAATTCGTAGAAACCGGAGTCTTCGTCGAACTTCGGCGTGTCGGTGGCCTGGATTTCGCGACCATCGTTAAGGGTAATGACAGTCGGCGATGCACAGCCGGCGAGGGCGCCCAGGCCCAGGGCGAGCAGGAAGGCGGGGAGGGTCCGTTTGATCATCGTGTTTCTCCAAGTGCGATGGTGCTAGATGACATTTATGACGCAGGACGTTAGTGCAAGTTCACTCCCAGTGCAGCATAGCGACGATTTCGTCCCCTTGACCCAGGGCAAGGGCGATGGGCGCAACGCCGGAAAAGGTGCGCTGTGATATAACTGCGGCCATCTCATCTTGTTGTGACGGACCCCCATGAAAGCCAAGGCAGATACCCCCTTCGTGGCGTTGAACATCGCCGTGCTCACGGTCAGCGACACCCGTACCTTCGAAACCGACAGCTCTGGGCAAATGTTCGTCGACCGCCTGAGCGCCGCCGGCCATCGCCTGGCCGAGCGCGTGCTGCTCAAGGACGACCTGTACAAGATCCGCGCCCAGGTCGCCACCTGGATCGCCGACGACAGCGTGCAAGTGGTGTTGATTACCGGGGGGACCGGTTTTACCGGCCGCGACAGCACCCCCGAGGCGGTGGCCTGCCTGTTGGACAAGCAGGTGGACGGCTTTGGCGAGCTGTTCCGGCAGATCTCCGTGGCCGACATTGGCACCTCCACCGTGCAGTCGCGTGCGTTGGCCGGGCTGGCCAACGGCACCCTGGTGTGCTGTCTGCCGGGCTCGACCAATGCGGTGCGCACCGGCTGGGATGGCATCCTTGCCGAGCAGCTCGATGCCCGTCATCGCCCGTGCAACTTCGTGGCGCATCTGAAGCAGGCAGCGGCCTGTGACAGCCGTGGCTGAGCTCAGCCAGGCCCGGCCGCTGATGCCGGTGGAACAGGCCCTGGAGCAGCTGCTGGCATTGGCCGAGGCGGCACCGATCCGCGACACCGAGAACTTGCCGCTGGCCGAAGCCGAAGGCCGTGTGTTGGCCACCGACCTGGTGGCGTCGCTCGACCTGCCGCCCTGGCCGAACAGCGCCATGGACGGTTATGCCTTGCGTAAAGCCGACTGGCAGGGCCAGCCGCTGCCGGTCAGCCAGCGTATTTTCGCCGGCCATGCGCCACAGCCGCTGCAACCGGGCACCTGCGCGCGGATCTTCACCGGTGCACCGGTGCCGGAAGGGGCCGACTGCGTCGAGATGCAGGAAAACACCGAAGTGCTCGAAGATGGCCGGGTGCGCGTTTCTCGAAGCGTTGCAAACCGAACAGAACATACGCCCTCAGGGCCAGGAAACCCGCAAGGGCGAACAGGTAATGAGCGCCGGTACCCGCCTCGGGCCGATCGAGCTGGGCCTGGCGGCGACCCTGGGGTATGGCCGCCTGGATCTAGTGCGCAAGGTGAAAGTGGCGGTGCTGTCTACCGGCGACGAACTGGTCGAGCCCGGCCTACCGCTGGGGCCTGGGCAAATCTACAACAGCAACCGCAGGTTGCTGGTCAGCTGGCTGCAGCGACTGGGCTGCGAAGTGGTCGACGCCGGCATCCTGCCAGATGACCTGGCCCGTACCCGCACCTGCCTGGCCGAGCTGGGGGGCGTAGACCTGATCCTGTCCACCGGCGGTGTCTCGGTGGGCGAGGCCGACTACCTTGGTGCTGCCCTGCGCGAAGCTGGCGAGCTGGCGCTGTGGAAGCTGGCGATCAAGCCGGGCAAGCCGCTGACGTTTGGCCACTTCCAGGGCGTGCCGGTGATCGGCCTGCCAGGTAACCCGGCCTCGACGCTGGTCACCTTTGGCCTGCTGACCCGGCCCTACCTGCTGCGCCGCCAGGGTGTGGCCGACGTCACGCCATTGCGCTTCGATATGCCAGCGGGCTTTGACTGGCCCAAGCCTGGGACGCGCCGCGAATACCTGCGTGCGCGCATCGAGCAGGGCCAGGTGCGCATCTACAAGAACCAGAGCTCGGGTGTGCTGCGTAGCGCGGCCTGGGCCGAGGGCTTGGTAGAGGTGCGTGAGGGCAGCACGCCAAAGCGCGGTGACAGCGTGCCGTTCATCCCCTTCAGCGAGTTACTTGGCTGAGCGACCCAGCCAGGCATTGGCCAGCGGCGCGGCCTCGGCCGGGGCCACCTGGGTCAGGCGCATGTGCACATTCTCCAGTTGCTGGGCGGCCACGCTCCAGTCGTGGCGCTGGCGGGCGAACTGGCGCCCGGCCGCGCTCAACTGGCTCATGCGCCAGGGCTGGTTGAGCAGCTGGGTGATCAGCAGCGCCAGTTGGTCACCGTCGTCGCTGCCCAGGTAATGCTCGCCATTGTTCGCGCTCAGGCCTGAAACGCCCTTGCCGGTGGTGATTACTGGCAGGCCGGCGGCCATCGCTTCGAGGATTTTCACCTTCGAGCCACCGGCATAGCGCAGTGGCGCGAAAAACAGCGCGGAGCGCCGCTGCAGTTCACGCAGGTCGGGTCGGTAGCCCAACCACTCGATGCGCGGGTCGTTCCAGTGCAATTTCCAGTTGGCGGGCATTGCATGCCCGGCAATTGCCAGGCGCACCGCTGGGTTGCTCATCCATACCTGCGGCATGATGTCTTCCAGCGCCCATTCGATGGCCTCCAGGTTGGCGCCATATTCGAAGTTGCCGACGAACAACAGGCGTTGGCTGTGCAGCGCAGGTTGTACCTGCTGGTAAAAATCACAATCCACACCATTGACCACCACGTTCACTGGGCGCCCGCTGATCTGGCCAATCAGTTCGGCATCGTGGGTGCTGACCGCCACCAGCTCGGTGGGCTGGCGCAGTACGCGATGTTCCCAGCGCCGATAGCGCCAGCGGTCGAAGGCGTTGAGCGGGCGTAGCCACAGCGGCAGGCGGTCGTGGCAAGCGCCGCCCATAACCGACTCCAAGGTGTGCTCGCTGAGCATGTAGGGCAGCCCTCGGGCCTGCAGGGCTTTTTCGAACGGCTGGAAGCTGTAGCTGTGCTCGATCTGGATGACGTCCCAGGGCTCGTCCAGCAACTGCTCGAAGCGGTGCCGCAGGCAAGAGGAAAGGCCATTGATGATGGCTCGCATGGGGTAGTCGATGATGGGTGAAGCCAGCAGGTTCAGCGGGCTGTGCAGCGGGCGGCGGGGCAAAACGATCAGGCGTTCGAGCAGTGGTTCCAGGGCATCACGAGCGCCATCGCTGAGGGGGATTTTCGACTGCACCAGCAGGGTGATCCGGTGGCCGCGTTGAGCCAGTGCGCGCAGCAAGTGGTATTGCCGGGTCTTGCAGCCGCTGGTGGTCGGCCAGGGCAAGTAAGGCAGTGTCCAGAGAATGCGCATTACCCGGAATCCTCGTGAAAGGTTGCAGATAGCAAAACGCGCCCATTGGCAGCAGTGGGGGAGCCACTGCCGGGCGCGTCCATGGCAAAAGGTGTATCTGCTGAGCATAGCCGGGCATTCCCAGGCGTGGGAAAAATGACCGGCCTGCACGATTCTTTGCCAGGGTATGCAACGATCCGGGCGTGCCAGTGGTCGAGATCTGGGTTGGCCCATTTTACGGAGACGCGCACATGCAAGGGCGCAAGGCAATGCTGGTGCTGCACGGCAAGCAGGCGATGAACGAAGAGGTCCGCAGCGCCGTGCGCGAGCTGCGCGATAGTGGCTGGGTGCTGGATGTACGAGTCACTTGGGAAGCGGGCGACGCCCAGCGGTTGGTCGCTGAAGCACTGGCTGCGGGTTACAGCCATATCGTCGCCGGTGGCGGTGATGGCACATTACGCGATGTGGCCGAGGCCATGGGGTTGGCCGCCACCAGCGCCAGCCTGGCCTTGTTGCCATTGGGTACGGCCAACGATTTTGCCAAGGCCGCTGGCATCCCCCAGGTGCCAGCCTCGGCGCTGGCTTTGTTGAATGTCGCGCCACAACCCATAGACCTGGGGCAGGCTGGTGACCAGCTGTTCCTCAACATGGCCACTGGCGGCTTTGGCAGCCAGGTCACCGCCAATACCTCGGAAGACCTCAAGAAGGTGTTGGGCGCTGCCGCCTACCTGTTCACCGGGTTGTCGCGCTTCAGTGAGCTGCAGGCGGCTTCGGTGGAGTTGCAGGGCCCGGACTTCCACTGGCAAGGGGACTTATTGGCGCTGGGTATCGGCAATGGCCGTCAGGCGGGGGCGGGCAGGTGCTATGCCCTGAGGCCATCATCAACGACGGTCTGCTTGATATCGCCATCCTGCCTGCGCCACAGGAAGTGGTAGGGGCGCTACGTGACTTGTTGGCCGGTGACGGCCTGTTCATTCGGGCCAGGTTGCCGTGGGTCGAGATCAAGAGCGCGCAAGGGCTGGACATCAACCTCGATGGCGAGCCCTTGCAGGCTGCCAACCTGCGCTTTCAGGCCAGGCCTGCGGCGTTGCGCCTGCACCTGCCGGCCGGGTCGCCATTGCTCAGTCGTCCAGGCTGATGATTTTCTCGCGCACGGCGAACAGCACCAGGCCCGCTACGTCGTGAATTTGCAGGCGCTTCATGATTTGCGAACGGTGGGTTTCAATGGTCTTGATCGACAGGCCCAGGCCTGTAGCAATTTCCCGGGTGGACTTGCCGCGCACGATCAGGCGCAGAATCTCCAGTTGCCGTGCCGTCAGGTTGTGCCGCTCGCCAGCGCTTTGCTTGCCTTGCTTGGTGTGGCGCAGCGCCTGGTTGATGACGGTGTGGGCAATGGCCGGGCTGAGGTAACGCTCGCCGTTGCGCACGGCGCTCAGGGCCTGTTCCAGCTCGGTGGCGCTGGTGTCCTTGAGCAGATAGCCGTGGGCGCCGCTTTCCAGGGCCCGCATGATCAGGTCCGGGTCGGTGTGCATCGACAGGATCAGCACCTTGCACGTGCTGCCGCTGGCCCGCAGCTGGGTGAGAGCGTCCAGGCCGCTGGTCGAACGCATCGAGATGTCCAGCAGGACGATGTCTGGGGCCAGTGTGCGAACCTGTTCGAGCAACTGGCTGCCATCATCGGCTTCGCCGATCACATCATAGCCGGGGATATCGCAGACCAACGCACGTACCCCGGCGCGGATCAATGAGTGGTCGTCTACCAGCAGCAGCCTACAGGTCATGGGCGGGCGTACTCCTGGCGCGCTGCTGGGTGCGCGGAGGCCACGGGAACATCGCCTCGATCTGCGTGCCCAGGCCAAGTTGGCTGGTAATGTCGAGCCTACCCTGCAGCGCGGTTACCCGCTCCTGCATGCCGGCCAGGCCGCGCTGGCCGGCCTCGGCCGGGTGGCGGGCGGGTACGAAACCACAGCCATCGTCGTGGATCGACAAAGTAAGCCCCTCTGGAGTGCGCTGCAGGCGAATGACCAGGTTGTGCGCCTGGGCGTGACGCAGCATGTTGGTCACCGCCTCCTGGGTGATACGGAACACTGCCATGGCTACCGTCTCGTCGATGCCGCCCAGTCGCTGGTTGCACGCCAGGCTCCAGTGCACCCCGCTGCTGGCCAAGGTACGTACCAGGTGCGCACGCAGGCTGGCTTCCAGGCCCAGGCTGGCCAACTGCCGCGGGTTGAGCAGGGCAGATACATCCCGGACGTTGCCCAAGGTGTCATCCAGCGTGCTGCGCAGGGCGTCGCAGTGGTTCTGCAACTCGTCGGGCATGCGCCGCTGCAACCACTGCAATTGCAGCTTGGCGGCGGTGAGCAGTTGGCCGATGTCGTCGTGCAGTTCCCGGCCCAGGTGCTGACGCTCATCTTCCTGCACCTTGAGCATGCGCTCGGCCAGCTCGGCCGGACGCAGGCTGATCGACCTGGCGCCCAGGCCCAGTTGCACAGCGGCGCCCAGCGTGGCGACCAGCTGCAGCATCAGCAGGCTGGGCGGGATTGCCTGATGGGTCAGGTACAGCGCCAGGTTGGCAAGCAGCGAGGCCACGCACAGCCCGACCGTCGTCCAACGCAGCAGGGCAGCGCGGGGGCAGCAACGCAGAGAAGTCTTCAAGCGTGGGAACATAGATAGGGAAGCCACTGAAGTCTTGCTGATGGAGGCCTTGCACAATGCTGGTCAGAGGCTTTGGCGCAGTACTTTCGATATTTTTTTAAACACGTGATCTTGCAACCTTGCTTCCGGTAGCAAGCGTTTGTGGGGGCGCATATTACCACTTCGCATTGCATCGGTCGCGGCTGGGTAACGCTTTGAAACGCCTGCTGGTCGGGCAGTTTCGGGTAGCAAAGTGCCACCCTTTAGTCACTCACTGTGCACTTGTGCTGCAACTAGCGCGGTCAAGTTTCAACGTGACACTGAAAAACTTGAAGCACTTTTCAAGTTCGACCATGGTGGTACTTGAACAAGCAGCCTTAGTTGCACTTCATGCAAAGTCAATACGTGGAGGTAGAGCGGCTGGGGTGCGTGCCGGCTGCCATGTGGCTGTGCGGGTGAATGCACTCGCTGCCTTGCTCATTGCAAAATGCGCAGGCTGGCGCAAAGGGCTGTTGCACGACCTTGG
The DNA here is from genome assembly GCA_041071465.1 of Pseudomonas putida. Taxonomy (NCBI): domain Bacteria; kingdom Pseudomonadati; phylum Pseudomonadota; class Gammaproteobacteria; order Pseudomonadales; family Pseudomonadaceae; genus Pseudomonas; species Pseudomonas putida. The sequence goes on from CP163498.1 coordinate 4,029,235, forward strand.
CCAACTCGCCCAGTAGCACCAGCTGCTCGCCGATGTCCAGGTTCAACCGCCCGGTCCGGGTATCTACCAGCTCCAGCTGCCAGGCCAGCAGGGTCAGGCAGGCCCCTATCGCAGGTAGGGCGGCACGTTGCAGGCAAGCACCGTGGCAGGCCGGGGCGAGCAACTGTTGCAGGGCAGTGGTGTAGTGGGCGACTTCACGCAGGCCCAGGCGTGTGGCCTGTCGGGCGAGGCTGTCGAGGGCGTTTTCCAGGCAGCGACAGGCGTCCAGGTCATTGTCGATCAGCTCCAGATGCTGCAGGCACTCCTGGGCCTGGGTCAGCAGCACTTGGGCATCCAGCAGGAAGCCCTGCAGGGCGTCATCGAACGATAAGGCAGTGTCCATCATCAGGTCCCCGCGCGTGGATGAGGCGCGGGGGCGGGCACGCCAAAACGATAGCTAGCAAAAGCCTGACTCCATTCATGCAATGAGAATGGCGTCACATTAATGGCTAAAGGATATCGCGAACATCAGGTTGCACCCGATTGCTGCTAAGGGTTTCCCTGATGCGAGGCTAGGGTGGGGAACTTTTGCCGAAGCCTTGATTTGCGCTGGATGCCCGCAGTAAAGCATGATGGCATGGTGATATCAATTGCCTTCGCAGCATTTTCCCGCAGGGGTCAAGGTGTGTGTGGAGCCGCCGATACAGGGTAGATGATTTCACTTTTTTCGACTTGAGCCTGGGGGCTTTCCAATGGCTGGCATTCTCGACACGGTAGACCAACGCACGCAATTGGTGGGTGAGAACCGCCTGGAAATTCTGATGTTTCGCCTGGCCGGTCGCCAGTTGTTCGCGATCAACGTGTTCAAGGTGCAGGAAGTGCTGCAACTGCCCAAGCTCACACTGATGCCCCAGCGCCATGCCTTCGTCTGCGGTGTGGTGAACCTGCGCGGGCAAACCCTGCCGGTGATCGACCTGTCCCAGGCGATTGGCATGCGCCCGCTGCAACCGGGGCCGGACAGCACGATCATCGTCACCGAATACAACCGCTCGGTGCAGGCTTTCCTGGTGGGCGGTGTCGACCGCATCGTCAACATGAACTGGGAGTCGATCATGCCGCCGCCGACTAGCGCCGGCCGCCAGCATTATCTGACCGCCATCACCAAGGTCGACGAAAAACTGGTCGAAGTGATCGACGTGGAGAAGGTGCTGGCTGAAATCGTGCCATACAACGCTCGGGTCTCTGGCGATAAACTCGCCGACCCGGTGCTGGCCCGGGCCCGTGGCCGCGAGGTGTTGCTGGTGGATGACTCCAGTGTGGCCCTGGCGCAGTTGCGCGATACCTTGTCCCAGTTGGGCATGAAGCTGCACGTGGCCAGTGATGGTCTGAAGGCGCTGCGCATGCTCAAGGGCTGGGCGGATGCTGGCGAGGACGTGTGCGAGAAGCTGCTGATGGTGTTTACCGATGCCGAAATGCCGGAAATGGATGGCTACCGGCTAACCACCGAGATCCGCAGCGATGCGCGCCTGCGGCCCCTTTATGTGGTGCTGCATACCTCGCTGTCGGGCAGCTTCAACGAATCCATGGTGAAGAAGGTGGGCTGCGACAACTTCCTTTCCAAGTTCCAGCCTGATCGCTTGGTCGACGTGGTCAAGCAACGCCTGTTGCTGGATAGCGCCACTGCGTGAACGTTGAGCCGGCCAAGTATAAGCTTGGCTTTTGGCATGACGCGAGGCAGCAGGGATGTTTCTAAGTGAGTTGTATCGATACCCGGTGAAGTCGGGGCGGGCGCAAAGCCTGCAGACCGCAGCCGTGGGGTTGCTGGGCGTGCAAGGCGACCGCCGCTGGATGGTGGTCGAGGAGGAAAACGGACGCTTCCTGACCCAGCGTGCCTGGCCACAACTTGGCCAGATCGACGCGCGCGAAGACGACAGCGGTCAGTTGCTGCTACAGGCCCCTGGGCAGGATCTGTTGCAGGTGCCTGTGCCGCCTGCGGATGACGCCCTGCGCGGCGTGACCATCTGGCGCGATACCCTGCGTGTGCCGGACGCCGGCGATGCCGCGGCGGCCTGGCTGAGCGAGTTGCTGGGTAAAGCCGTACGCCTGGTGCATTGCCCGGAGCCGCGTGCGCGTTACCTGCCCAATGGTTATGGCTTCAACAGTGATCGGGCGGCGTTTCCGGATGGCTTCCCGTTGCTGTTGATTGGTCAGGGCTCGCTGGACGAGCTCAACCGGCGCATCGGCCGGCCCATGGAGATGCTGCGCTTTCGCCCCAACCTGGTGGTGCAGGGGGCAGCGCCGTTTGCCGAGGATGGTTGGAAGCGAATTCGTATAGGCAGCCTGGAATTTCGCGTGCTCAAGCCCAGTGTGCGGTGCATTTTCACCACCATCGATCCGGCTACCGGGGAGCGCAGTGCCGACCGTGAGCCGATGGCGACGCTCAAAACCTTTCGCGAGAAGGAGGGGGATGTGCTGTTCGGGCAAAACCTGGCGGTGGATGGCAGTGGGCGGTTAGAGGTAGGGATGCAGGTAGAGGTTCTGGAATAGCCGTGTTGCCAGCGCCAGCACTGGCCCTAGTAGGCGCGACACCAGGCCGCTCCTGCAAGGGCTGTACAGGCTCTGCAACCCTTACATGTCGTCGAAATACCGCTCATGCCAATCCACCAGCGGCTGTGGCGAATTCAGCTTCTGCCCGTAGATCACCGAATACGACAGCACGTTCTGCACATACTGGCGTGTTTCGTCGAACGGGATCGACTCCACCCATACATCGAAACTCAGGTGCTTGGCGCCTTTGAGCCACTGACGCACGCGCCCGGGGCCGGCGTTGTAGGCCGCCGAAGCCAGCACTCGATTGCCGTTGAATTGGCTGTGTACCTGGCTCAGGTAGGCCGCACCCAGCTGGATGTTCTTGTCTGGGTTCAGCACTTGCGCGGGTGATGCCAGCGGGATGCTGAACTTGCGCGCGGTCTCTTTGGCGGTGGCCGGCATCAGTTGCATCAGGCCGCTGGCGCCCACCGGTGAGCGTGCGTCTTCCATGAAGGCGCTTTCCTGGCGGGTGATGGCGAATACCCAGCTCGAATGCAGGCCGCGAACTTTGGCCTCGCGTACCAGGGTGTCGCGGTGGGCCATCGGGAAGCGGATGTCCAGGTCGTCCCAGTACTGCGCCTGACTGATGGTACGGATAGCCGGGAAATACCAGCGCAGCTCATAGCCCAGGCGTGCCTGGGCAACCATTTCGTCGCGGGTGAAGTGACGGCTGACGTGGTACCACTCGCGGCGGCCTTCGACGATCTGGCCACGGGCGTGGAATTCCAGTGCGCGTTGAATGCCGGGCGTATTGCGCACCTTTTTGACCAGTTGCGGGCTCAGCGGCAGTGGCTTGTTGTTCAGTTGGTAAGGCGTCTGTGCCCGGTCGGCGGCCAGGAAACCATAGAAGTCGCGTTCACGCGCCACGGTCTTGTACAGCAGTGGAATCTGCGGGTTGTTTGGCTGTGCCAGCTCCAGGCTGCGAGCCTGCCAGTACTTCCAGCGGCTGCTGCTGGCCAGGTCCTGGGGCAGGCGTTTGGTCAACTCGTAGGCGTCTTCCCAGCGGCCCAGGCGCAGCAGCAGGCGCAGGCGCCATTCGCTGACGGTGTTGTCGCGCAGCTCGGGGTCGTAGCGGGTCATGAGGTCGAGCGCGCGCGGGTCGTAACGACGCGCCAGGGTCAGGCCGATTTCGCGGGCGATGGCCACCTTTTCGTCGCGGGAGAAGTGCATGCGCTGGGCGTAGTCGTCGAGTAGCGCCATGGCTCGCTCCGGGTCCTGCCGGGCCAGGCGACGAAGGCCGAGGCTGACCACGTCGGACATCGCTTCGTTGACCGGGGTGAAGCGTGACGGCTGGTTGAGCAGCTCGGGCTTCTGCGCCACGTCGACCAGCAGGCTCCCCTGCGGGCCGAGGGTAGTCAGGGTTTTGACCAGGTTGTTAGCCAGGCCATAGTTGCGTGCTTGGGCCGCCAGTTTGGTGCGTTCCCAGCGCTTGGCCTCGGTCAGCTGGCCTTCGGCTGCCCACATGCCGAACAGTGTGTCGCAGGCAGCGGGTTGCGACTTGCCGACGTTCCACAGCTTATCGGCGGTGGCGTAGCCTTCGGCGCGCAGGCCGTGGCTGAGCTGGTACTGGCCGTTGAGGCAGTCCAGTTCGGTGAAGTTGAGCTTGGGGTCGTAGTACTTGACGAAGGTGTCCCACTCGCCGCGCTCGGCCAGCCAGCGCAACCAACGCAGCTTCATCCAGTTGGCCTGGGGCAGGTCGCCATGCTTGGCGAGAAAACCTTCGATCTCCTGGTTGCTGGCGCTTTTCAGGCGGGCGGTGAGCTCGTCGTAGGCCAGGTAGGGCGTCAGCGGGTAGTCGCTCAGGGCCTGGGCATAGCGCAGGTATGGGCCTTTGTCGCCTTTGGCCAGCGCACGCTTGGCCTCGTCATAATACTGGCGTTGCAGGGTCAGGTCGGTGGCCTGCGCCGCGCAGGTGGCGGCGGTAAGCAGCAGGCAGGATGCAATATGTAACAGGCGGCTGCGCATGATACGTCCGGGCAGTTGAACCATGGGGAAGTGACGGCGGAGCCAGCACTGTTGAAAGCTATTGCCTTAGCTTAGCCGTTTGCCGGCGGCGGGTGAAAGCACTGTGCTTGTATCGGGATATTAAGTACGACCAGATGTCACCTGTCGCTCGCCGGTGGGGCTGGCGGGTGCCGTCGAGGCCCAAGTCAGGTAGAATGCGCGCCCGATTTATGGAGACCAACATGACCCTGCTCAAATTCAGCGATGTGTCCCTCGCATTCGGCGCCATGCCGCTGCTGGACAAAGTGTCCTGGCAGATCGCTCGTGGCGAGCGGGTGTGCATCATCGGCCGCAACGGCACCGGCAAGTCGAGCATGCTGCGCCTGGTCAAGGGCGAGCAGAAGGGCGATGACGGTGAAATCTGGCGTGCCCCTGGCCTGAAGATCGGCGAGCTGCCTCAGGAGCTGCCGGTGGCCGACGAGCGCACGGTGTTCGACGTGGTTGCCGCTGGCCTGGACGGTGTGGGCGAGTTGCTGGCGCAGTTCCATCACCTGAGCATGAACATCCAGGGCGACGAAGACCTGGAAAAACTCATGCACGTTCAGCACGAGCTGGAAGCCCGTGACGGCTGGCGCCTGCAGCAGGTGGTGGAAAGCACCCTGAGCCGCTTGCAGCTGCCGGCCGACAAGACCCTGGCCGAGTTGTCCGGTGGCTGGCGCCGCCGTGTGCTGCTGGCTCAGGCTCTGGTGTCCGAGCCCGACCTGCTGCTGCTCGATGAGCCAACCAACCACCTGGATATCGGCGCCATCGCCTGGCTTGAAGAGGCCCTGCGCGGCTTCAACGGCGCGGTGCTGTTCATTACCCACGACCGTTCCTTCCTGCAGAACCTGGCCACCCGTATCCTTGAGCTGGATCGCGGCGGCCTGATCGACTGGAACGGCGACTACGCCAGCTTCCTGGTGCACAAGGAGGCCGCATTGGCCGCCGAAGAAACCGCCAACGCGCTGTTCGACAAGCGCCTGGCCCAGGAAGAAGTGTGGATTCGCCAGGGTATCAAGGCCCGGCGTACCCGTAACGAAGGCCGCGTGCGTGCACTGAAGGCGTTGCGTGTGGAGCGTGGCGAGCGCCGTGAGCGCCAGGGCAAGGCCAACATCCAGATCGAAGCAGCGGACAAATCCGGCAAGCAGGTGATGGTGCTGGAAAATGTCAGCTTCCATCACAAGGACGGTCCCCTGCTGGTCAAGGATTTCTCCATGGTCCTGCAACGCCAGGATCGTATCGGTCTACTGGGCGCGAATGGTACCGGCAAGACCACGTTGCTCAAGATGATGCTGGGCGACCTTGAGCCCACCGCGGGCAAAGTGGAGCGCGGTACCAAGCTTGAGGTGGCCTATTTCGACCAGATGCGCCACCAGCTCGACCTGGAAAAGACCGTGATCGACAACCTGGCCGAAGGCCGCGATTTCATCGAGATCGATGGTCAGAACCGCCACGTGCTGAGCTACCTTGGCGATTTCCTGTTCAGCCCCCAGCGTGCGCGCACGCCGGTCAAGGCGCTGTCGGGTGGTGAGCGTGCGCGGCTGCTGCTGGCCAAGCTGTTCAGCAAGCCGGCCAACCTGCTGGTACTCGACGAACCGACCAACGATCTGGATGTGGAAACCCTCGAGCTGCTCGAAGAGGTGCTGTCCAACTACAAGGGCACCGTGCTGATGGTCAGCCACGACCGGGCCTTCCTCGACAACGTCGTCACCAGCACCCTGGTGTTCGAAGGCGAGGGCAAGGTGCGTGAGTATGTGGGTGGTTACGAGGACTGGATTCGTCAGGGCGGCTCGCCGAAACTGCTGGGCGTGACCGAGAGCAAAGGTGGCAAGTCCGCACTCAACAGCGCGGTTGTGGAGAAGGTCGAGGCCAAGCCCGCGCCCGTTGCGGCACCAGTGGTGGAAGAGGCTTCGAAAAAGAAACTCAGCTACAAGCTGCAGCGTGAGCTGGAGATGCTGCCAGGGCAGATCGACGAAGTTGAACAGCGCATGGCTGAGGCTCAGGAAGAAGTGAATGCGGCGGGCTTCTACCAGCGGCCGATCGCGGAAACCTCGGCAGTGCTGGCCAACATCGAGAAGCTGCAAGGTGAGCTGGATGCGTTGGTAGAGCGCTGGGCTGAGCTGGAAGGCTGATCGGCGTCAGCCAGATCTGGCCTCCTTGCGGGCAAGCCCGCGAAGAGGCCAGATCTGGTTAAGTCATTCTTTCTTCAGCAGGCGTACCGCCAGCACATCACACGGCGCGCCATGCAGCACGTCATTGGCCGTGGAGCCCAGCAGCAGCGCCAGACCATGACGGCCATGGCTGCCGACCACGATCAGGTCGCAGTTCTGGTCCTTGGCCAGCTGGTGGATTTCCTGGCGCGGTTGGCCGTAGGTCAAGTGGGAGTCGCCGCGCTTGATGTCCGGGTATTTATTGAACAGGCGGTCCATGCGCTCTTTGGCCTGGTCGAACTGCTGCTGTTGCAGTTGCGACAGGTCCATCGGCACGTCACCGCCAAATGCCATGGCCATCGGCTCGACGATGTGCACCAGCGAAACCTTGGCGTTCGAAGGCGCGGCCAGCGCCATGGCGCGCTTGATCACCGGGTCGCATTCTTCGGTCAGGTCGACGGCAACCAGAAGATGTTCGTAGGACATGAGCGGTACTCCTGACAATCGCGATAGAAGAAGTATGGTCGCTTTCGGGCGGGTCTACCGTGAAAAATGGCTAACCAGCTCATTTGCAACGCTTTATGGGATGTACTGATATGACGGTATTGCTGGTGGTGTCAATCCTTGCGCTGATTCTCAGCCCGCTTTCCTGGCTGCGCAGCTCGCGCAAGCAGAGCGAGCAGATGAAGCTGCGCCTGGAGGCGCGGCGCATGGGCCTGGCCATGCAACTGGCGCCGCAGCAGTGGCCGCACTGGCTGGAAAAGGAGCCGCCAAGCCCTTGCCCGCAGTACCACCGGGCCAGGCGCCGTGGGCATGAGGACAGCTTTAGCTTCTGGCAGGTCAGCCCGGGGGTGTGGTGGAACCAGTGGCGCGAACCCTGCGAAGACCCGCGCTTCATGGAGGCGTTGGCGCGCCTGCCGGCGAGCGTCTACAAGGTCGAGGCCGATGCGCGGATGATTGCCTTGTACTGGACCGAACGGGGCGATACGGCTGTATTGCAGGATGTTGCCTACGCCCTCGAAACCCTGGCCTGAGTCCTGCCTTGCTCCCGCAGGGTAGGCGTCACGCGCGATAAACCTGTTCTCAAACGACAAAGCGGCGGCTTGGCAGAACCCTGAAGGGGTGGGGTGCCAAGTCGCCGCTTTGCGTTCTGCTGCGCAGAAAAGGCCAGGCAGGCCGGGTATTCATTCAAGCAAGTGCCAGTGTAGCCGCCCGCGCTTGCCACGCAAGCCGAAAGTTGCAGCACACTGCCAGCGCGTGTGGTCAATCGCTGACATGAATGCTCGGCGATCACTGTCATCATGTTTTGTACCCATCCGATACAAAATGACTGGAAAGTCGCGTTTTCCCGTGCTCGTGAGCATTTGACAACGCCGATCTTTTCGGAGAATGTGTGCACACCCAAATCAAACGGGCGTATGAATTGAGCGTTTGTATGTCATGACGCCAAGCCATACTTCCGACTAGCGCGCTGACGGGTGTGCCTGGGGCAGGGCAGCTAGGCCTGCTTTTGCTGCAGCGATCGGCGTGTACAGTTCAGCTTCCATATCGTGGAGATCAGTTGATGATTTACGAAGGTAAAGCCATCACGGTTAAGGCTCTTGAAAGTGGCATCGTCGAGCTCAAGTTCGACCTCAAGGGTGAGTCCGTCAACAAGTTCAACCGCCTGACCCTGAACGAGCTGCGCCAGGCCGTCGAAGCCATCCAGGCCGACGCCTCGGTCAAGGGCGTGATCGTCAGCAGTGGCAAGGACGTGTTCATCGTCGGCGCCGACATCACCGAGTTCGTCGACAACTTCAAGCTGCCCGAGGCCGAACTGGTCGCCGGCAACCTGGAAGCCAACCGCATCTTCAACGCCTTCGAAGACCTCGAAGTGCCCACCGTTGCCGCCATCAACGGCATCGCCCTGGGCGGCGGCCTGGAAATGTGCCTGGCAGCCGACTACCGGGTCATGTCCAGCAGCGCCAAGATCGGCCTGCCAGAAGTCAAGCTGGGTATCTACCCTGGCTTCGGCGGCACCGTGCGTCTGCCACGCCTGATCGGCTCGGACAACGCCATCGAGTGGATCGCCGCCGGCAAGGAAAACCGTGCCGAGGACGCCCTGAAAGTGGGGGCCGTTGACGCCGTGGTCGCCCCTGAGCTGCTGCTGGCCGGTGCTCTCGACCTGATCAAGCGCGCCATCAGTGGCGAGCTGGATTACAAGGCCAAGCGCCAGCCAAAGCTGGAGAAACTCAAGCTCAACGCCATCGAGCAGATGATGGCCTTCGAGACCGCCAAGGGCTTTGTCGCCGGCCAGGCCGGGCCGAACTACCCAGCCCCGGTCGAAGCCATCAAGTCCATTCAGAAAGCCGCCAACTTCGGTCGCGACAAAGCGCTGGAAGTCGAAGCCGCAGGCTTTGCCAAGCTGGCCAAGACTTCGGTCGCCGAGAGCCTGATCGGCCTGTTCCTCAACGACCAGGAGCTCAAGCGCAAGGCCAAGGCGCATGACGAAATCGCCCATGACGTGAAGCAGGCCGCCGTGCTCGGCGCCGGCATCATGGGTGGCGGCATTGCCTACCAGTCGGCGGTCAAGGGCACCCCGATCCTGATGAAGGACATCCGCGAGGAAGCCATCCAGCTGGGCCTGAACGAGGCCTCCAAGCTGCTCGGCAACCGCGTCGAGAAGGGCCGCCTGACCCCGGCCAAGATGGCCGAGGCACTCAACGCCATTCGCCCGACCCTGTCCTATGGCGATTTCGCCAATGTCGACATCGTCGTCGAGGCCGTGGTCGAGAACCCGAAGGTCAAGCAAGCGGTACTGGCGGAAGTGGAAGGCCAGGTGAAGGACGATGCGATCCTCGCCTCCAACACTTCGACCATTTCCATCAACCTGCTGGCCAAGGCGCTCAAGCGCCCGGAAAACTTCGTCGGCATGCACTTCTTCAACCCGGTGCACATGATGCCGCTGGTGGAAGTGATTCGTGGCGAGAAGTCCAGTGAAGTGGCGGTTGCCACCACCGTGGCCTACGCCAAGAAAATGGGCAAGAACCCGATCGTGGTCAACGACTGCCCGGGCTTTTTGGTCAACCGCGTGCTGTTCCCTTACTTCGGCGGCTTCGCCAAGCTGGTCAGTGCCGGTGTCGACTTCGTGCGCATCGACAAGGTAATGGAAAAGTTCGGCTGGCCGATGGGCCCGGCCTACCTGATGGACGTGGTCGGTATCGACACCGGCCACCATGGTCGCGACGTAATGGCCGAAGGTTTCCCGGACCGCATGAAGGACGAGCGCCGCTCGGCCGTCGATGCGCTGTACGAGGCCAACCGCCTGGGCCAGAAGAATGGTAAAGGCTTCTACGCCTACGAAACCGACAAGCGCGGCAAGCCGAAGAAGGTCTTCGACGCCACCGTGCTCGATGTGCTCAAGCCGATCGTGTTCGAGCAGCGTGAAGTCACCGACGAAGACATCATCAACTGGATGATGGTCCCGCTGTGCCTGGAGACCGTGCGCTGCCTGGAGGACGGCATCGTCGAAACCGCTGCCGAAGCCGATATGGGCCTGGTCTACGGCATTGGTTTCCCTCCCTTCCGCGGTGGTGCGCTGCGTTACATCGACTCGATCGGTGTTGCCGAATTCGTCGCCCTGGCCGATCAGTATGCCGATCTGGGGCCGCTGTACCACCCGACCGCCAAGCTGCGTGAAATGGCCAAGAACGGCCAGCGCTTCTTCAACTGAGCGGTCAACGAGCTAGAGCGAGAGATTTGATATGAGCCTGAATCCAAGAGACGTGGTGATTGTCGACTTCGGTCGCACGCCAATGGGCCGCTCCAAGGGTGGCATGCACCGTAATACCCGCGCCGAAGACATGTCGGCGCACCTGATCAGCAAGTTGCTGGAACGCAACGGCAAGGTTGACCCGAAAGAAGTCGAGGACGTGATCTGGGGCTGCGTCAACCAGACCCTGGAACAGGGCTGGAACATCGCCCGCATGGCGTCGCTGATGACCCAGATCCCGCACACCTCTGCGGCCCAGACCGTCAGCCGTCTTTGCGGTTCGTCGATGAGCGCGCTGCACACTGCCGCCCAGGCGATCATGACCGGTAACGGTGATGTGTTCGTGGTCGGTGGCGTGGAGCACATGGGGCACGTCAGCATGATGCACGGCGTCGATCCCAACCCGCACCTGTCCTTGCATGCCGCCAAGGCTTCCGGGATGATGGGCCTGACTGCAGAAATGCTCGGCAAGATGCATGGCATCACCCGTGAGCAGCAGGACCTGTTCGGCGTGCGTTCGCACCAGTTGGCCCACAAGGCCACGGTCGAAGGCAAGTTCAAGGACGAGATCATCCCGATGCAGGGCTATGACGAGAACGGCTTCCTGAAGGTGTTCGATTTCGACGAAACCATTCGCCCGGAAACCACCCTCGAAGGCCTGGCGTCGCTCAAGCCGGCGTTCAACCCGAAAGGGGGGACTGTCACGGCCGGTACCTCGTCGCAGATCACTGATGGCGCATCGTGCATGATCGTCATGTCCGGCCAGCGTGCCATGGACCTGGGGATCCAGCCATTGGCAGTGATCCGTTCGATGGCGGTGGCCGGTGTCGATCCGGCGATCATGGGCTACGGCCCGGTGCCTTCGACCCAGAAAGCCCTCAAGCGTGCCGGCCTGACCATGGCCGACATCGACTTCATCGAGCTCAACGAAGCCTTCGCTGCACAGGCCCTGCCAGTGCTGAAAGACTTGAAAGTGCTCGACAAGATGGATGAGAAGGTTAACCTGCACGGCGGCGCGATTGCCTTGGGCCACCCGTTCGGTTGCTCCGGGGCGCGGATTTCCGGCACCCTGCTCAACGTCATGAAGCAAAATGGCGGTACGCTGGGGGTGGCGACCATGTGCGTCGGCCTGGGGCAAGGTATCACCACTGTCTTCGAACGCGTCTGATCGCGTAGCAGGACAGCAGCCGGGGCCATGTGCCCCGGTTTTGTTTTTTTCAGGTTTTATTCAAGAGGGTGTGCAACATGCAGATACAACCAGGCGTATACCGGCATTACAAAGGGCCTGAGTACCGTGTCTTCAGTGTTGCGCGGCACTCCGAAAGCGAAGAGTGGATGGTGTTCTACCAATGCCTGTATGGTGATTACAGCTTCTGGGTGCGCCCCCTTTCGATGTTCCAGGAGTGCGTCGAGGTTGACGGCGAGCAGGTGCCACGCTTTGCTTTGGTCAAGGCCGAAGAAGGGCTGCCTGGGTTGCTGGGCAAGTCGCACGAGTGATCGTCCGAGCTTGACCTCACACTTTTGCCACTATATATAGCGGTGCCGCGTCTGGCACCTGACGCGTTTTTCATCTTCAGATTCAGGAATACTCCGATCCATGGGCAAATCGCTGGTCATTGTGGAATCCCCGGCCAAGGCCAAGACCATCAACAAGTACCTGGGCAACCAGTACGTGGTGAAGTCGAGTATCGGCCATATCCGAGACCTCCCCACCAGCGGTTCGGCCAGCGCGAGCAAAGAGCCGGCCGCCAAGCGTGGCAAGGCCGCGGGTGAGGCTCCGGCCCTTTCGCCGAAAGAAAAAGCTCGTCGCCAGCTGGTAGCGCGCATGGGTGTCGACCCCGACCATGGCTGGAAGGCGAAGTACGAAATCCTGCCTGGCAAGGAAAAGGTGATCGAAGAACTGCGCCGCCTGGCCAAGGATGCCGACACCATCTATCTCGCAACCGACTTGGATCGCGAGGGGAAGCCATTGCCTGGCACCTGCGCGAGGCCATCGGCGGCGACGACACCCGCTACAAGCGCGTGGTGTTCAACGAAATTACCAAGAAGGCCATTCAGGAGGCCTTCTCGCAGCCGGGCGAGCTGGACATCGACCGGGTCAACGCCCAGCAGGCGCGGCGCTTCCTTGACCGCGTGGTCGGTTACATGGTCTCGCCACTGCTGTGGGCCAAGATTGCCCGTGGCCTGTCCGCTGGCCGTGTGCAGTCGGTAGCGGTCAAGCTGGTGGTGGAGCGCGAGCGTGAAATCCGCGCGTTCATCCCGGAAGAGTACTGGGAGATCCACGCCGACCTCGGCACCGCGAAGAACGCCAAGGTGCGTTTTGAGGTGGCGCGCGAGAAGGGCGAGGCCTTCAAGCCGCTGAACGAAGCCCAGGCCATGGCTGCGCTAGAGAAGCTGAAGGCTTCCAGCTACAGCGTGGTCAAGCGTGAAGATCGCCCGACCAGCAGCAAACCGTCGGCGCCGTTCATTACTTCGACCCTGCAGCAGGCAGCCAGTAACCGCCTGGGCTTTGGGGTAAAGAAAACCATGATGATGGCCCAGCGCTTGTACGAAGCCGGCTACATCACTTACATGCGTACCGACTCGACCAACCTGTCGGCTGATGCCCTGGACATGGCGCGCAGCTACATCGAGCGTGAATTCGGCAAGCAGTACCTGCCGGAAGCGCCGCTGGTATACGGCAGCAAGGAAGGCGCCCAGGAGGCGCACGAAGCGATTCGTCCTTCTGACGTGAATACCCACCCGACCAAGCTCAGTGGCATGGAGCGTGACGCCGAGCGCCTGTACGAGCTGATCTGGCGCCAGTTCCTGGCATGCCAGATGCCGCCTGCGCAGTACCTGTCCACCAGCGTTACCGTGGCTGCCGGTGATTTCGAGCTGCGTGCCAAGGGTCGTATCCTCAAGTTCGACGGTTACACCCGTGTGCTGCCACAGCAGAGCAAGCCGGGCGAAGACGACGTGCTGCCAGAAATGGTTCAGGGTGAAGCGCTAAAGCTGATCCAGATCGACCCGAGCCAGCACTTCACCAAGCCACCGGCGCGCTTCACCGAAGCCAGCCTGGTCAAGGAAATGGAAAAGCGCGGCATCGGCCGCCCATCGACCTACGCGGCGATCATTTCCACCATTCAGGACCGTGGCTATGTGACCCTGCACAACCGCCGCTTCTACTCCGAGAAGATGGGCGATATCGTCACCGAGCGCCTGTCGGAGAGCTTCTCCAACCTGATGGACTATGGCTTTACCGCCGACATGGAAGAGAACCTCGACGACGTGGCCCAGGGCGAGCGTGACTGGAAGAACGTGCTCGACGAGTTCTACGGCGACTTCAGCAAGAAGCTGCAGACTGCCGAGTCCAGCGAAGACGGCATGCGCGCCAACCAGCCGACCATGACCAACATTCCGTGCAAGGAATGTGGCCGGCCAATGATGATCCGCACCGCGTCCACCGGTGTGTTCCTGGGTTGCTCGGGTTACACCTTGCCGCCAAAAGAGCGCTGCAAGGCCACCGTCAACCTGGTGCCGGGCGACGAAATTGCCGCTGATGACGAGGGCGAATCGGAGTCGCGCGTGCTGCTGGGCAAGCACCGTTGCCCGATCTGCGCCACGGCGATGGACGCTTACCTGCTGGATGAGAAGCACAAGCTGCACATCTGCGGTAACAACCCCGATTGCGTTGGCTATGAGATCGAAGAGGGCAGCTACCGCATCAAGGGTTACGAAGGGCCTAGCCTGGAGTGCGACAAGTGCGGCAGCGAGATGCAATTGAAGACCGGTCGTTTCGGCAAGTTCTTCGGCTGCACCAACCCGGCATGCAAGAACACCCGTAAGCTGCTCAAGAGTGGCGAGGCGGCACCACCGAAGATGGACAAGGTGGACATGCCGGAGCTCAAGTGCGAGAAGGTCGACGACACCTATGTGCTGCGCGACGGTGCTTCGGGGTTGTTCCTGGCTGCCAGCCAGTTCCCTAAAAACCGCGAAACCCGCGCGCCGCTGGTGCTCGAGATCGTGCCGCACAAGCATGAGATCGACCCGAAGTACCACTTCCTGTGCGATGCGCCGCAGAAAGACCCAGATGGCCGCCCGGCGGTAATTCGCTACAGCCGCAAGACCAAGGAGCAGTACGTGCAGTCCGAGGTCGATGGCAAGCCGACCGGCTGGAAGGCGTTCTACGACGGTAATGCGTGGAAGGTTGAAGACAAGCGCTGATCGTTTGGCGTTGTAATTGGGGCCGCTCTTCGCGGCCCCAATCATTTATGATGCAGCTATCCGCCTTGCAGCCTCATGGGAGCACACTGAAATGGCCCAGGAACTCTATACCCGCACCAATCAGAAACTGTTTTTTGCCGGTCTCGCCCTGGAATCCATGGCCAAGGCCGAACAAAGCCAGGCCATGAATGCCCAGGGCCTGGTCCAGGCCGAGCGCGAGTCGGCGCTGTTCCATCTGTATGGTGCGCTGCTGGGGCTGTGCCATGAAATTGGTGGCTTCTACCGCTTGCCGGTGGTTGCAGGGGTCGAGCAAGCCTTGGCTGACGACGCCCTGAGCGGCATCGCCATTCCGGAAGTGGCAGAGTTGCTGGAATTGGCTCGCCAGCGTGAAACGTGGCTGGCGCAAATGCTCGGTGCTTATGCCGATTTGTTCCGACCACCGGTCGCCAGGAAAGCGCCGAAAACCGACGTTACCCAACCCCTGATTCAAGCGGTCAATCTCGATGAACCTGAGCCTGCAGCGCTGTCGCGTGCCGAGTTGGAAAGCTGGCGCAACAACCTCAAGGGCTTGGTGAGACGTTTCCGCGACGCGTTGAGTGAGTGCTGATAGCCGCAGCGGCTGGTACAATAACGGCCTTTCGCGGAGAACTGCCATCTATGTCTACGTCTTTTCTGGAAATTGTCGAGTTGCCTGATGGCCGCATCGAACTGCGTCGCGCCGAGGATGAGGGCTCTCTGGTAACCCTGGATTTCTCGGAAGACGCCAAGGTGTTCCTGCAGGGGCAGCATGTGGAAGTGGCCAAGGCCATGCTCAGTGTGGGCGTGCAGATGGCCGGTCGCCTGATGGATGGCGAGCTCGAGCGTGATGAAGGGCCGCGCGTGCTGCACTGAGGGTGCAGCGGCGTATCAAGCTTTTTGAATTACCAGGCAAAGCCTGGACATCAGCCGAGGCGGATGTTCAGGCTTTGTGCGTTTCCGGTGCTGGCTGCGCGCAGAAGTTGCTGGCGTGAGGTGGCGTTGACGTTGCCCAGCCAGCTGACCACGGTGTGACTGAGGCCAAGGCGCAAAGCTTCGCAGGCCAGTTGCAGTGGGCTTTGATTGCTGCGGGGTTGCAGCAGCAGAATACGTTCACGGTTGAGCCCGGCATCGCGTAACCAGGCCTGTGTCAGGCTCGATGGCGGAGCGATCAGGGTCAGCCAGCGGGCCTCATCTTCTTCGCTCAGCTCGCGCAGGACGGGTGCCAGCAGGCTTTGGCAGTGCTCTGGGGCACCGCGTAGCGACAATTCGCTGAAGAGGTCCGGCTGGCTGCTCTTGCGTGCCAGTTCACTGGCTTTCAGGCCAGGTAGCACGGGTTGGGCGAGGAATGCTTCGAACAGGGGCAACTGGGCTTGCTCGGGTGCGTGAATGAACTGCTGCATGACGCCTCCTGGATCAGCGGCGAATGACGCCGACGCTCAAGCCCTCGATCACCAGCTCCTGTTCTTTCAGGTCGACTTCGATGGGGGCGAATTCGGGGTTTTCGGCAAGCAGCCAGACCTTGCTGCCTTCGCGCTTGAAGCGCTTGACGGTGACTTCGTCGCCGATGCGCGCTACCACGATTTGGCCGTTACGCGCTTCGCGGCAGGTGTGTACCGCCAGCAGGTCGCCATCGAAGATGCCGACGTCCTTCATGCTCATGCCGTGTACGCGCAGCAAATAGTCGGCCTGGGGGTGGAAGAAGGCAGGGTTGATGTTGCAGGATTGCTCGATGTGCTGTTCGGCAAGAATCGGCGCGCCAGCAGCAACCCGGCCGATGATCGGCAGGCCGCTTTCTTCGGCTTTGGTTTCCAGGCCAGGAATGCGGATGCCGCGCGAGGCGCCTGGCGTCATTTCGATCGCGCCCTTGCGGGCGAGGGCCTTGAGGTGCTCCTCGGCGGCGTTGGGCGATTTGAAACCCAGCTCCTGAGCGATTTCGGCGCGGGTCGGCGGGAAGCCGTTGTCTTCCAGGCAGCGCTTGATGAACGCGAGAATTTCGGCTTGGCGTGGCGTCAGTTTCAACATGGTGAGCGCTCTGTCTTTTTGTACAGTGACTGGGATTATATACAGTACTGGATGCGCTGCAAGCCAAAAGGCGCAATAAACAGTACAGGTGGCGCTTGCAGCCGGGCGTCTGGCACTTTTAAATGGCGACCGCCCGGTCACCGAGCCTTGACAGAAGCAGGGCTGAAACGTATGTTTCAAACACTTGTTTGTCTGGCGGAGTAGTCGGAGTAGTCATGGCCCAATCGGAAACCGTTGAACGCATTCTCGATGCTGCCGAGCAGCTGTTCGCGGAAAGGGGGTTCGCCGAAACCTCGTTGCGGCTGATTACCAGCAAGGCCGGGGTCAACCTGGCGGCCGTCAACTATCACTTCGGCTCCAAGAAGGCACTGATTCAGGCGGTGTTCTCGCGCTTCCTCGGCCCGTTCTGCACCAGCCTCGAGCGTGAGCTGGAGCGGCGCCAGGCCAAGCCGGAGCACAAGCCGACCCTCGAAGAACTGCTGGAAATGCTGGTAGAGCAGGCGTTGGCCGTGCAGCCGCGCAGCAACAACGACCTGTCGATCTTCATGCGCCTGCTGGGCCTGGCGTTCAGCCAGAGCCAGGGCCACCTGCGGCGTTATCTGGAAGACATGTACGGCAAGGTGTTTCGCCGCTACATGCTGCTGGTCAACGAGGCTGCGCCACGCATTCCGCCACTGGAGCTGTTCTGGCGCGTCCACTTCATGCTTGGTGCTGCGGCCTTCAGCATGTCCGGTATCAAGGCCCTGCGGGCGATTGCCGAGACCGACTTTGGTATCAACACCTCGATCGAGCAGGTGATGCGCCTGATGGTGCCGTTCCTGGCTGCAGGCATGCGCGCCGACAGCGGTGTCACCGACGATGCCATGGCCACTGCGCAGTTGCGCCCGCGCACCAAGATCAGTAGCGCCACAGCCAAGGCCTGAAGGCTGGGCGAGGCAGGGCGCTTCGGCTAAGCTAGCGCTCATGCCCGATCTCGATCTGCTGCACATCTCCCTTGCTGATCAATGCCTGTACGGTTTTGCCCGTGGCCAGCTGCGCGTGCGTGTGCCGGTTTCCACGGCGCGCAACGGTGCCGGTGAGCGCAATGGTTCAGGCTGCACGCCGCGTGGCATGCATCAGGTGCGGGCGAAGATTGGCGCGGGGCTGCCGCTGAATGCGGTATTGGTCGGGCGGCGCTGGGCTGGAGAGGTGTGGTCGCCGGAGTTGCATGCGAAAAATCCAGATCGCGACTGGATCCTCACTCGCATCCTCTGGCTCAGCGGCTGTGAACCCGGTGTCAACCGCCTGGGCGCGGTCGATACGTTTCGCCGCTATATCTACCTGCACGGCACCCCTGACACGGAACCCATGGGCATAGCGTTGTCCCATGGCTGCATACGCCTGCGCAACACCGACTTGCTAAGCCTGTTCGAGCGGGTGCCGGCCCATTGCCCGGTACGTATCGAGCAAGCCGCCTGCCCCCAGTGGGCGTCTCTGAAGTTTTCAATGAAGGATTACCCATGACCGTCAGCCTGCAAGGCTCCCTGATGGTGGATATCGCCGGTAAATGGCTGACCGCCGAAGACCGTCACCTGTTGCGTCAGCCCGAAGTGGCTGGCCTGATCATCTTTGCCCGCAACATCGACAGCCCGCGTCAGGTGCGCGAGTTGTGCGCGTCGATCCGCGCTATTCGCCCCGAGCTGATCCTGGCGGTGGACCAGGAAGGTGGCCGCGTACAGCGCCTGCGCCAGGGCTTTGTGCGGCTGCCAGCCATGCGCGCGCTGGCCGACAATGACAATGCCGATTACCTGGCAGAGCAGTGTGGCTGGCTAATGGCGACCGAGGTATTGGCGGTTGGCCTGGACCTCAGTTTTGCCCCTGTGCTCGACCTGGATCACCAGCGTAGTGCCGTGGTTGGCAGCCGAGCTTTCGAGGGTGACCCGCTGCGTGCCACGCAACTGGCCGGGGCGTTCATTCGTGGTATGAATGCGGCCGGCATGGCGGCCTGTGGCAAGCACTTCCCTGGGCACGGCTGGGCCGAGGCGGACTCGCATGTGGCGATCCCTACCGATGAGCGCAGCCTGGAGCAACTGCGCCAGGCCGACCTGGTGCCGTTCACCCGCCTGAGCGGGCAGTTGGCGGCAGTGATGCCGGCGCATGTCATCTACCCGCAGGTCGATAACCAGCCAGCTGGCTTCTCGCGGCGTTGGCTGCAGGACATCCTGCGTGGTGAGCTGGGCTTTGACGGGGTGATTTTCAGCGATGATCTGTCGATGGCCGGTGCGCATGTGGTGGGGGACGCGGCCAGTCGTATCGAGGCGGCGTTAAGCGCCGGCTGTGACATGGGCCTGGTATGCAATGACCGGGCGGCGGCAGAGCTGGCGCTGAGTGCGGCACAGCGCATGAAGGTCAAGCCGTCGCCGCGGATTGCGCGCATGCGCGGGCAAGGGTTTGCGCGGACCGATTACCGTCAGCAGCCGCGCTGGCTGGAGGCATTGGGTGCGCTGAAGGACGCTCAGCTGGTCGATTGATCGCGCTGGCCTCTTCGCGGGCACGCTCGCGAAGAGGCCGGTACAGGCAGCAGAAGGTGCGGCCTCAACGCCCGCGCTTTCCAGGCAGCGGCGCAAACAGTGCCTCGATTTCTTCGTCGCCAAGCCGCCACTGCCCGGCTTGGCCGCCGTCCAGCAAGCTGGCCGCCAGCGCCGCCTTTTCCTGCTGCAACAGCTGAATCTTCTCTTCCACCGTCCCCCGGGTAATCAGCTTGAACACGAACACCGGCTTGTCCTGGCCAATGCGGTAGGCGCGGTCGGTGGCCTGGTTTTCGCTGGCCGGGTTCCACCAGGGGTCGAAGTGGATCACGGTGTCCGCAGCTGTCAGGTTCAAGCCCACGCCCCCGCCTTGAGGCTGATCAGGAACACTTCGCTGTCACCCTGCTGAAACTGCCGCACGGGTGTGCGACGGTCGCGCGTGTCGCCGGTCAGCAAGCTGTAGCGGATCTTGCGCTTTTCCAGCTCCTGTTCGATCAGCGCCAGCATCGAGGTGAACTGCGAGAACAACAGCACGCGGCGGCCTTCGCTGAGCAGCTCTTCGAGCATTTCCAGCAGTGCACCCAGCTTGCCCTTGTCGGCCTGGTTGCCTTTGCTTTCCACGCCCTTGACCAGGCGCAGGTCGCAGCATACCTGGCGCAGCTTGAGCAGCGCGTCGAGGATGACGATCTGGCTGCGTGCGGCGCCATTGCGGGCAATTTCGTCGCGGACCTTCTGGTCCATGGCCACGCGCACGGCCTCGTAGGTATCGCGCTGGGCGTCGCTGAGTTCGACCCAGTGCACCATCTCGGTCTTGGCCGGCAGTTCGGTGGCCACCTGTTCCTTGGTGCGGCGCAGCAGGAACGGGCGGATGCGGCTGGCCAGGTGGGCCATGCGCTCGCTGTCGCCGTGGCGCTCGATCGGCGTGCGGTAGTCCTGGTTGAAGCGTTTGAGGTCGCCCAGCCAGCCGGGCATCAAGAAGTGGAAGATCGACCACAGCTCGCCCAGGTTGTTTTCCATCGGCGTACCGGTCAGGCACAGGCGCTGGCCGGCCTGTAGCTCGCAGACGGCGAGGGCGGCCTTGCTGGTGCTGCTCTTGATGTTCTGCGCCTCGTCCAGTACCAGGACGTGCCAGGCCTGCGTGCGCAGGTGTTCGAGGTCGCGTGGCATCAGGGCGTAGGTGGTCAGGACCAGATCGTACTCATGCAGCGTGGCAAAATGCTTGCTGCGCCCCGGCCCATGCAGTGCCAGTACGCGCAGATCGGGGGCGAAGCGCTGGGCTTCGTCGAGCCAGTTGGGTATCAGGCTGGTGGGCATGACCGCCAGTGCCGGTGTACTCAAGCGCCCGGATTCTTTCTCCAGCAGCAAGTGGGCCAAGGCCTGCAGGGTCTTGCCCAGGCCCATGTCGTCGCCCAGGATGCCACCGGTGCCCATCTCGCGAAGGGCCTGCAACCAGTTCAGGCCTTGTTGCTGGTAGGGGCGCATGCTGGCCTGCAGCCCTGTCGGTGGTTCAACCTGCAAATCACGGGCATCGCGCAGGCGCCGGCCCAGGTCGCGAACGTGCTCGCCGCCTTCCCATTGCAGGGGCAGGCCTTCGATTTCGTTCAGGCGCGCGGCGTCGGCACGTTCCATGCGCAGGGACGGGCCGGTTGTGTGTTCGTGCAGGTAGAGCTCGCCCAGGGTGGCCATGACCGCTTTGACGCGGCCATACGGGAGGGCGACGCGCAGGGCCGGGCTGTCCAGGCGACCACGGTTGAGGTCGATCAGCAGGTGCTCGTCGTCACTGCGCCGGGCCAGTTCGCTGGGGCGCAGCAGCTCTGGGCTGCTGCGTAGCAGTTGCAACACGATCGGCAGCAGGCTGTGACGCTGGCCATCGACCACAATGCCAAGCTCCAGGTCGAACCATTCATGGCCGGGCGCCTCGTCGATGCTCGCATACCAGTCGTCCACCTCCTGCAGGTTGAAGGCGAAGTCGCGCTGGACGTCTATGTTCCAACCGGCTTGGCGCAAGCGCGGCAGGCCTTCGCGGGCGAAACGCAGCCAGGCCTCGTCGTCGGGTAGCTGGAACATTTCGCCGGCGCTGTCGGGCAGCGCCTTGCTCTGCCGGGTGGCGGCCTTGAAGCCCAGGTCGCGTAACACCTTGCGCAGGGCCTGTTCGGCTTGCGGCTGGCGGCGGATGCGCTGGCTGGTGTTGCCGACCAGGCGGGTCAGCGGCTTTTCGTCGTTACCGCTGGTACGCAGGTCGTCGTAGTCGAATGCCAGCGCGGCACGGTGTTGCAGTTGTCGCTGCATACGGCCGGTCTTGGGCATGTAGGCGCTGAATTCGAGGCTGCCCAGCGTCAGTCGCCCGTTTGGCGTGATGTCTTCGATATGTTCGGTGCTCACGGCAGTGGGCGTGGGGACGTGACGGTTCAAGGCGTTCAATCGGTGACTCAAGGGGATGACCAGATGCTCCGGCACGATGGGCGCGCGCGCAAGCTGGCTGGCAATGAAGGGGTCGAGGTCGTGGCGCAGTTTGCCGGTCAAATGCCGCTGTCGGTCGACATAGTGCATGGGCTCGATGGGCACTGCCCGCAACTGCTGGTGATCATCGTGGTACCAGGCGCCACGGTAGCTGCCATTGTCCAGCCTGACCCAGCGAAACTCGGCATGCAGCTCCGGCCCAGGGGACAGTGGCGCCAAGTCGTCCTCAAATAGCAGGCGACCGGTGGCCAGGGCATAGCTGTAGAGCTCCCCGCCCTGCTTGCCTTCCAGTTGCGCCATGGGCGTAGTGGTTTCGCTGCGCGAATCAATCAGGCGCAAAAGCCGCGCATCGTCTTCTGTGACGTAGCGAGGTGTGTAGTAGAGCATTTCGGGCATCGATGTGATGCGACCGATCTTCAAGGTGTCGTCTGCCTGTCGGGTGCCCTTGATCGGCTCGAGTCGCCAGACGCCGTGATCCACGTGAATGCGGTAATAGATTGCCGGGCCTTTGCGTGCTGGCCCTTGAGGCGATGCAGGTTGGGAGGGGGACTCAAGGGTTTGCACCCACAGGTTGAGGTCCGGTGGCAGCGACAGGGCGGATTGTTCATGGGGGCCTGCGGCGTCGAGGCCGTCCTGCAATTGCAGCAGCGCCGCGACGCAGTGTTTGCAGTTGAGCCCAACTGGGCAGCTGCAGCGCCCAAATACCCGCAGGTCCCCGTAGTTAACGACCAGCCGGATGTTCTGCTGGTAGGTCTCGCCTGTGGAGCCCTTGCAGATGGCTTCGATCGTTGCGCCGTGCAGCGACAGGATGCGTGCTCGCTCTTGCGCAGCATAGCTGCGGCCTCGTGCCATCGTGCCGGCTTCGATGAAGTCGACCCACCCCGGATAGGCCCTCAGCAGTTGCTGCGCATCGCCATCGCTCACATCACTGCTCCATCATCTCCGGGTCCATCACCGGCATTTTCGGCGTGCCCGGCGGTGTCACCTTCAGCAGCACCGCCAGGTGCCCACCGTCGAGGAAGGTCAGCTGGCCGCCCTTGACGTTGCTGTTGCTCTGCTTGAACTGCTCGCTTTGCAGTACGTTGCCGTTGCTGTCCAGCTGGTTGACCCAGAAGTTGGCCTCGACCGCGATGAAGCGGCCTTCAGCGACGCTGAGGTTGCCCTCGATAGGGAAGTGGCCGAACCGCTCGGCGCCTTCGCCCAGCGCGATGCGGCTGGGCTCGCTGCCTACTTGCTGTTGCCAGGCCTTGTGCAGCAGCACGGTGTAGTCGGCGGTGGCTTCCAGGCGGGTGGCTTCGTCTTCCAGCGCCAGGCGGCGTTCGGCGTCTTTTGCCAGGCGCGGGGCGCCGGCGCTCCAGTCTTCGGGGGCGAACGGGCTGGTGAAGGCGGGCACGCTGTTCTGCCGCACCAGAATCATTTCTACCTGATACAGGCCTTCGGCGAAGGCAGCTGGGGCGAACAGCGCCAGCAGCAAGGTCAGGCAACGGATGGCACGCATGGGTCTTCCTTAGGCAGGCTGTGGGGTCAGGCGCTCGAACAGCGCCTCCAGGGTATTGAAGCGTTCGTCGGGGCGTTCCATCGGCACCAGGAAACGGAACTGGGTAGCACCTTCGAACTTGTATCGTTTGGGCTGGCCCTGGATCAGCTTGATCAGGGTCAGCGGGTCGACCGGGGTTTCGGCTTCGAACTCGAGCTTGCCGCCGTTGGGGCCGGCATCGACTTTCTTGATGCCGAGCTTTTCCGCGTGCAGCTTGAGCGAGGTCAGGCGCATCAGGTTCTTGGTTGGCTCGGGCAGCAAGCCGAAGCGGTCGATCATCTCGACCTGCAGGTCCTTGAGGCCTTCCTCGTCGGCCGCCGAGGCGATGCGTTTGTACAGGATCAGCCGCGCATGCACGTCGGGCAGGTAGTCCTCGGGGATCAGCGCCGGCAAGCGCAGGTTGATCTCCGGGCCGCCGCCCAGTGGTTGTTCAAGGTTTGGCTGGGTGCCTTTACGGATTGCCTTGACCGCGCGCTCGAGCATTTCCATGTACAGGGTGAAGCCCACGGCCTGGATCTGCCCGCTCTGGCCTTCGCCCAGCAGCTCGCCGGCACCGCGGATTTCCAGGTCGTTGGTGGCCAGCACAAAGCCCGCGCCCAGGTCCTGGGTGTTGGCGATGGCTTCCAGGCGCTTTTCGGCGTCGGCACTGACCTTCTGCCGGGTCGGCGTGAGCAGGTAGGCGTAGGCCTGGTGGTGGCTACGGCCAACTCGGCCGCGCAGCTGGTGCAACTGGGCCAGGCCGAACTTGTCGGCACGTTCGATGACGATGGTGTTGGCGCTTGGCACGTCGATGCCGGTTTCGATGATGGTCGAGGCTACCAGCACGTTGAAGCGCTTGTGGTAGAAGTCGCTCATCACCTGTTCCAGCTCGCGTTCGCGCATTTGCCCATGGCCAATGCCGATGCGTGCCTCGGGCACCAGCTCGGCGAGGTCGGCGGCGCATTTTTCGATGGTTTTCACATCGTTGTGCAGGTAGTAAACCTGGCCGCCGCGCAGCAACTCACGCAGCAGCGCTTCCTTCACCGTGCTCTTGTTCTGCTCCATGACGAAGGTGCGCACGGACAGGCGGCGCGCCGGCGGCGTGGCGATGATGGACAGGTCGCGCATGCCCGCCACAGCCATGTTCAGCGTGCGCGGAATCGGCGTGGCGGTCAGGGTGAGAATGTCGACCTCGCTGCGCAGGGCCTTGAGCTGTTCCTTCTGGCGCACGCCAAAGCGGTGTTCTTCGTCGATGATGGCCAGGCCCAGGTCCTTGAAGCGCACATCGTCCTGCAGCAGCTTGTGGGTGCCGATGAGAATGTCGATCTTGCCTTCGGCAAGGTCGGCGGCAGCGGCGGCCACTTCCTTGGCCGACTTGAAGCGGCTCATCACCTCCACCGTCACCGGCCAGTCGGCGAAGCGGTCGCGGAAGCTGTTGTAGTGCTGCTGGGCCAAAAGGGTGGTGGGCACCAGTACGGCCACCTGGCGGCCGCTGTGCACGGCGATGAATGCCGCGCGCATGGCCACTTCGGTCTTGCCGAAGCCCACATCGCCGCAGACCAGGCGGTCCATCGGCTTGGGCGCCAGCATGTCGGCACGCACGGCTTCGATGGCGGCCTGTTGGTCCGGGGTTTCCTCGAACGGGAAGCCAGCGCTGAAGGTGGCGTAGTCGGCTGACGGGTCGGCAAATGCATAGCCCTTGCGTGCGGCGCGACGGGCATAGATGTCGAGCAGCTCGGCGGCCACGTCGCGCACCTGTTCGGCGGCTTTTCGCTTGGCTTTCTGCCAGGCCTCCGAGCCCAGCCGGTGCAGCGGTGCCAACGCATCGTCGCTGCCGGTGTAGCGGGCGATCAGGTGCAGGTTGGCCACTGGCACGTACAGCTTGGCGTTCTCGGCGTATTCCAAGGTGAGAAATTCGGCGGCCTGGCCGTCGATTTCCAGCGTGGCCAGGCCCAGGTAGCGACCAACGCCATGGTCGATGTGCACCACCGGTGCGCCTTCGCGCAGCTCGGTGAGGTTCTTGATGACTGCATCGTTGGCGGTTTCGCCACGTTTGTCACGGCGCCGGCGTTGCATCACCCGCTGGCCGAACAGCGGGCTTTCGGCGACCAGGGCCAGGCCTGGGTCGTCCAGCAGCAGGCCGTCGTCCAGCGGCGCGATGGTGATTGCCAGGCGCTCGCTGCCGGTAACGAAGTCGTCCCAGCCGTCGACGGTATGCGGGCGCAGCTTCAGCCGCTCGAGCAGCTCCAGCAGCACTTCACGGCGCCCCGCCGATTCGGCGGTGAACAGCACGCGGCCGGGGAACTGGTCGAGGAAGTTGGCCAGCTCGGCCAGCGGCTGGTTGGCCTTGGCTTCGATGGCCAGGTTGGGTAGCGCGCGTGCCGGAAAGCGTTCGCGACCCACACCTGGGTCGAGGTCTTCGCTGCTGACCACCACCCGAGGCCATTGTTTGAGCTGGGCGAAGCAGTCCTCCACCGGCAGGAACAGTTCGGCCGGTGGCAGCAGCGGCCGGCTGAGGTCGCCACGGCGGTCTTCATAGCGCCCACGCACGTCGTTCCAGAAGTGTTCGGCGGCCTGTTCCACGCCAGGCAGCGAGAACACCTGGGTGTCGGCCGGCAGGTAGTCGAACAGGGTCGAAGTTTCTTCGAAGAACAGCGGCAGGTAGTACTCGATGCCAGCGGGAATAATGCCGCTGGCCAGGTCCTGGAAGATCGCGCTGCGGCGGAAATCGACATCGAAGCGCTCGCGAAAGCGTGCCTTGAAGCGGGTCACTTCCTCTTTCTGCATCGGGAATTCACGCGCCGGCAGCAGGCGTACCGAATCCACCTTGTCGATCGAGCGTTGGGTCTCGGGGTCGAAGGTGCGCAGCGTCTCGATCTCGTCATCGAACAGGTCGATGCGGTAGGGCAGCTTGCTGCCCATCGGGAACAGGTCGATCAGCGCGCCGCGCACGGCGAACTCGCCATGCTCGTAGACGGTGTCGACGCAGCGATAGCCGCTGGCCTCCAGGCGCGTGCGCATCTGTTCCACATCGATGGTCTGGCCCACATCCAGCACCAGGCTGCTGCCCAGCAGGAAGCGCGTGGGTGCCAGGCGGTGCAGGGCGGTGGTGATCGGCACCACGAGGATGCCGTGGCTCAGTTCCGGCAGGCGGTACAGGCTGGCGATGCGCTGGGAAATGATGTCCTGGTGCGGCGAGAACAGGTCGTAGGGCAGGGTTTCCCAATCGGGGAACGGCAGCACCGGCAGGTCCGGGGCGAAGAAGCGCAGCTCCTGCTCCAGACGGTCGGCGGCCTGGCTGTCGGCTGTCAGCAGCAGGGTGAAGCGGCCAGCGCTGGTGGCGGCCTCGGCGATGGCAAGGCTGAGGGCGGCACCGGGCAGGTTGCCCAGGTTTGTTTGCCGGCCGTGGCCGACATGTGCGGAAGGCGCAGAACTGACACGGGAGATTGCACTCCAAGCGTTGCGGCAAAGAGACCGATTGTACCGGTGACGGTGCCGGCTGTCAGGCTCGAAAGGGCGTGAACGCTGGCTTGCGTCACTGCGACAGGCGCTCATTGCCGGTTCTGCGTTGGGGCGTCATAATGTAGCCCCTTTTTTCTGTCCCTACATGTGGAAGGTTCCCGTGACTCAGAAGCCCGACCAGTGTCTTGGTGAGTGGATTGATCGTGAAGCTCTGGCTGAAGCGATGATCCCGCTTATCGGTCAGCTCTACCGCAACAACAACGTGGTGAGCTCGATTTATGGCCGTAGCCTGATCAACCGTTCGGTTATCTCGATCCTCAAGGCGCACCGCTTTGCGCGTCATCGTCAAACCGACGAAACCGAACTGTCCGTCCACGAGACATTCCCCCTGCTCAAAGCCATGAGCGAGCTGAAACTGGGCGCCGCTTCGGTCGACCTGGGCAAGCTGGCCAACAAGTTCAAGCAGGAAGGCAATGGCCGCACTGCCGAGCAGTTCGTCCGTGAAGAGCTGGCCGACGTGGTTGGCCAGCAGAACGCTTCGGCGCGCAAAGGCACCGACGTCGTGCTGTACGGCTTCGGCCGCATCGGCCGCCTGCTGGCGCGCATCCTGATCGAGAAGACCGGTGGCGGCGACGGCCTGCGCCTGCGTGCCATCGTCGTGCGCAAAGGCGCCGAGAACGACCTGGTCAAGCGTGCCAGCCTGCTGCGCCGTGACTCGGTGCACGGCCCGTTCGATGGCACCATCACCATCGATGAAGCCAACAACACCATCACCGCCAACGGCAACCTGATCCAGGTTATCTACGCCAAGAGCCCGAGCGAAGTCGACTACACCCAGTACGGCATCGACAACGCGCTGATCGTCGACAACACCGGCGTATGGCGTGATGCCGACGGCCTGGGCCAGCACCTGGCCTGCCCGGGCGCTGCCCGCGTGATCCTCACCGCACCTGGCAAGGGCGCGCTGAAGAACATCGTGCATGGCATCAACCACGGTGACATCGCTGCCGATGACAAGATCATCTCGGCTGCTTCGTGCACCACCAACGCCATCGTGCCGGTGCTCAAGGCCATCAACGACCAGT
The DNA here is from genome assembly GCA_041071465.1 of Pseudomonas putida. Lineage (NCBI taxonomy): Bacteria > Pseudomonadati > Pseudomonadota > Gammaproteobacteria > Pseudomonadales > Pseudomonadaceae > Pseudomonas > Pseudomonas putida. The sequence continues at coordinate 4,056,963 of CP163498.1, forward strand.
ACGGCATCGTCAACGGCCACGTCGAAACCGTTCACTCGTTCACCAACGACCAGAACCTGATCGACAACTTCCACAAGGGCAGCCGCCGTGGCCGTGCCGCGCCGCTGAACATGGTCATCACCGAAACCGGCGCCGCCACCGCTGCTGCCAAGGCTCTGCCAGTGCTGAAGGGCAAGCTGACCGGCAATGCCATTCGCGTACCGACGCCGAACGTTTCGATGGCCATCCTGAACCTGAACCTGGAAAAGGCCACGACTCGCGACGAGATCAACGAGTACCTGCGCCAGACCGCCATGCACTCGGAACTGCACAAGCAGATCGACTACGTGGCCTCGCAGGAAGTGGTTTCGACCGACTTCGTGGGCTCGCGCCACGCCGGTGTGGTTGACGCAGAGGCGACCATCGCCAACGACAACCGCGTTGTCCTGTACGTTTGGTACGACAACGAATTCGGTTACAGCTGCCAGGTGGTTCGTGTGATGGAAGACATGGCCGGTGTGAACCCGCCAGCGTTTCCACGCTGATTCGCTTGTAAGGCAATGAAAAAACGGGAACCTTCGGGTTCCCGTTTTTTTTGCCTGGAGTAAGTTGTGTGGCGCCTGTGAGATCGGGCGCCGCCCGCGCGGCGCTCGATATGTGCCACACCACAAAACTCAAGCCAAGCACCCAGGAACCGAATTTTTGCGCACAGCCTTACTGTTCATCTTCCTGCTGGTCACCGCCTGCAACCAAGGCCCCACCCTGGAGCGCCTGGGCGGCCCGACCATGGGCAGCAGCTACAGCATCCAATACGTCCGCGAGCCCGGCGGCCCGGCGCCGGCCCAGGTGCAGGCAGCGGTCGAAGCCATCCTGAGCGACATCGACCAGCACTATTCGACCTATCGCGGTGACTCCGTCGTCAGCCTTTTCAACCAGTTACCGGCCAATCAGTGCCTGGCCCTGCCGCCCGACATGCTCGAACTGGTAGCCCTTGGCCAGCAGCTGGCCGAGCAGAGCGAAGGCGCCTTCGACCTCACCGTCGAGCCGCTACTCGACCTGTGGGGCTTTGGCCCCCAGGCCCGCCACGAGCAGGTGCCCGACCCGCAAACCCTGGCCCAGGTACGCCTGCGCGTGGGTTACCAGCACCTGCACGTCAAAGGCCAGTCTCTGTGCAAGGATGCCCCGGTACAGCTCGACTTCAACAGCATCGCCGCCGGCCACGCTGTCGACCTGATCGCCGCACGCCTTCAGGCCATGGGCGTGGCCAGCTTCGTCGCCGAGGCTACCGGCGAATTGAAGGCGGTCGGCCGCAAGCCCGATGGCAGCCCCTGGCGCATTGCCCTGGAGCTGCCCCGCGAAGACCGCCAGATCGCCCGCCAGATCATCCCGGTCAATGGCCTTTCAGTATCGACCTCGGGTGACTATCGGCACTATTTCGAGCAGAATGGCCGGCGCTATTCGCACACCTTCGATGCCCGCCTGGGGCGCCCGGTCGAGCATGACCTGGCGGCCGTTACAGTGCTGAGCGCCTCGGCGCTGCAGGCCGACGGCTATTCGACGCTGCTGTTGATCCTTGGCCCTGAGCGTGGCTGGGATTTTGCCGTGGCGCATGGCTTGGCCGCGGTATTGGTGACTCGAGCCGAGGGTGGCTTCGTCTCCCGAGCTACGCCCGCGTTCGAACGGGCGGTGAAAGGCGAGCGAAAGCACAAGCAGGGATGATTGCCGCCAGGGAATGGGTGAACCATATGTAGTGCGGGCGAAATTGGCCTACGACGCGACCAAGGGTTAATGTGCGCGGCGTTCACGCTTGATTAGACTGCACCCGAATTTTCTCATGACGCCCCGGCGGCATGATCGCGCCCCGCGAGCGACCGTGGCTTGCGGGCCAGTTCTGAAGGAGTACGCATGGCTGTCTACAACTACGACGTAGTGGTGCTGGGTTCCGGCCCGGCCGGTGAAGGCGCGGCAATGAACGCCGCCAAAGCAGGGCGCAAGGTGGCAATGGTCGATGACCGTCGCCAGGTCGGTGGCAACTGCACGCACCTGGGTACCATCCCGTCCAAGGCACTGCGTCACTCGGTGCGGCAGATCATGCAGTTCAACACCAACCCGATGTTCCGTGCTATCGGCGAGCCGCGCTGGTTCTCGTTCCCGGACGTGCTGAAAAGCGCCGAAAAGGTGATTTCCAAGCAAGTTGCATCGCGCACCGGCTACTACGCCCGTAACCGCGTCGACGTGTTCTTCGGCACCGGCAGCTTCGCCGACGAGCAAACCGTGGAAGTGGTGTGCCCGAACGGTGTGGTCGAGAAACTCAACGCCAAGCACATCATCATTGCCACCGGCTCGCGCCCCTACCGCCCGGCCGACATCGACTTCCACCACCCGCGCGTTTACGACAGCGACACCATCCTCAGCCTCAGCCACACCCCACGCAAGTTGATCGTTTACGGTGCCGGTGTGATCGGTTGTGAATACGCGTCGATCTTCAGTGGCCTGGGTGTATTGGTGGAATTGGTCGACAACCGTGGCCAGCTGCTGAGCTTCCTCGATTCGGAAATTTCCCAGGCGCTGAGCTACCACTTCAGCAACAACAACATCACCGTGCGCCACAACGAAGAGTACGAGCGCGTCGAAGGCCTGGACAACGGGGTGATCCTGCACCTGAAGTCGGGCAAGAAGATCAAGGCCGACGCCTTGCTGTGGTGCAACGGTCGTACCGGCAACACCGACAAGCTGGGCTTGGAAAACATCGGCATCAAGGTCAACAGCCGCGGCCAGATCGAGGTCGACGAGGCCTACCGAACCACCGTGCCGAACATCTACGGTGCCGGTGACGTGATTGGCTGGCCAAGCCTGGCCAGTGCCGCCCATGACCAGGGCCGCTCGGCCGCTGGCAGCATCGTCGACAATGGCAGCTGGCGCTTCGTCAACGACGTGCCGACCGGTATCTATACCATTCCGGAAATCAGCTCGATCGGCAAGAACGAGCAAGAGCTGACCCAGGCCAAGGTGCCATACGAAGTGGGCAAGGCGTTCTTCAAAGGCATGGCGCGTGCGCAGATTGCCGGCGAACCGCAGGGCATGCTGAAGATCCTGTTCCACCGCGAAACCCTGGAAATCCTCGGCGTGCACTGCTTCGGCTACCAGGCCTCGGAAATTGTCCACATCGGCCAGGCGATCATGAACCAGCCGGGTGAGCACAACAACCTGAAGTACTTCGTCAACACCACCTTCAACTACCCGACCATGGCCGAAGCCTATCGGGTAGCAGCCTACGACGGCCTGAACCGGCTTTTTTGAGCGGCTCCGACCGGTGGCCTGAGCCGGTCGGAGAGACCGATTTCAACCCTACCCGAGGGTGGTCTTGGCCAAACCGGGAAAGTCTGTAATCAGGCTGTCCACACCAAAGTCAGCAAGCCGGCGCATCAGTGCCGGCTCGTTGACTGTCCATACCGACACGTGCAAACCCTGGCCCTGTGCTTTGAGCAGGCGCTCGGGGGTGCACAGTGTCCAGTTCAATGCCAGCAGCTCGCAGCCATAGTTCTGTGCCACCTTCAGGGGGTCGAGCCAGGCGTATTCGGCCACCAGCCCGCGCTTCACGTCCGGCACCAGTTCCAGGGCAGCGCCCAGTACTTCACGTGAGCTGGAGGTGATGGTGACCTTGTCCAGCAGGCCATACGCCTGGGCCAGTTCGCGAATCGCCAGCACGGTGGTGGCGGCACGGGTACGCGAGGCACTTTTTACTTCCAGCTGCCAGTGATCGAACGGGCATTTTTCGAACAGTTCTTCCAGTTTCGGAATCGGGCAGGGTTGCACATGGCCCGGGCCGCCTTTGCGGGCATCGATCTTGATCAGGTCGGCGGCCGGGTGTTCGACCACTTTGCCGCGCCGCCCAGTGGTGCGCTTGAGGGTGGCGTCGTGGATGACCATTAGCTCGTTGTCGGCTGACAGGTGCAGGTCCAGCTCGCAGCGGGTCACGCCATGGGCCAGGCATTGCTGAAAGCTCTTCAGGGTATTCTCGGGCGCTTCGCCCTTGGCGCCGCGATGGCCGTAGATCAGGGTCACGTTCGTTCCTTCAAATCAGAGAGAAATGGGCTCAGGAGGCAGGGTCGTTCTGCCCCAGTTGCTGGCGCCGCTGCTGTTGCTGGCGCTGCAGGATATAACGGGCCAGCAATTGCCGTTGGGCGTCGGTCATGTCGATGAATTCGGTGCCGACCTCGAAGCCGCCCTCCGGGCGCGGGTCGCAATGGGTGACCTTGCCGCGCAGCAGCAGGCCATGGGCGCGTGGCATCAGCACCATTTTCACTTTGACCCGAGTGCCGGGGGCAATCTGCGTGGCCTGGGTGAACTCGATGCCGCCTTCGGAAATGACCACCGGCAACGGCTGGCCGACTTCACCCAGCAGGGTTTGCGCAACCACCGCGCTGAGCAGGTCGAGGCGCTTGTTCTGCGCCCGCAGGAAGGCGGCAAGGGTGCGGTCCTTGTCGCTCAGCTGGCGCAACAGGTGCTGCGACTCGAAGTCGGACAGGTGCAGCTCGCTGAGCAGGTTGAACAGCGGGGAATCATCTTGCAACACATCTGGGTCAAGGGCTTCGGCCGCGCTGAGGGGGCTTATTTGAAGTGCGATCCGATCTTCGATGCGGTAGTATTCGCGGCGATCTTCTTCGTCTAATGTCGTCATGGCGAACCCAAGGTAGCGGCGGTGGTCCGAGTGTAAAGCCGCCGTAGGCGCCTCGCCACAAGGACGTTCCCTTTCATCCGAACAAGCCCCGACATGTTCAGACCTCTTTTCGCATTCATCGGTACGCGTTATACCCGTGCCAAACGCCGTAATCACTTCGTCTCGTTCATTTCCCTGACCTCGATGATCGGCCTCGCCCTGGGCGTGGTGGTGATGATCGTGGTGCTGTCGGTGATGAACGGTTTCGACCACGAGATGCGCACCCGCGTGTTGGGCATGATCCCCATGCCACGCTGGAGAGCGGCCAGCCCATTGCCGACTGGCCGGCCCTTGCCCAACAAGTAAAGCAGAATCCGCAGGTGGTGGCGGTTGCGCCGTTCACCCAGATGCAGGGCTTGCTGACCCATGATGGCAAGGTGCAGAAGGTGCTGCTCAACGGCATCGACCCGGCTCGCGAGCGCGAGGTGTCGATCATCGACAACTTCGTCTTGCAAGGCCGCCTGGACCAGCTGGCGCCGGGCGAGTGGGGCATCATGATCGGCGACAAGGCCGCGGCCAAGCTGGGCGTGGCCATCGGCGACAAGCTCACCTTCGTCGCCCCGGAAGTCAGCGTGACTCCCGCCGGCATGTTCCCGCGCATGAAGCGCTTCACCGTGGTGGGTACCTTCCATGTTGGCGCGGGCGAAATCGACGGCTACCTGGGCTTGACCAACATCAGCGACCTGTCCCGTCTGCACCGCTGGAAGCCCGACCAGGTACAGGGCCTGCGCCTGAAGTTCGACGACCTGTTCCAGGCGCCGCGCGTCGCCTGGAGCATTGCCCAGCAGCTGGGCGACCAGGAGTTCTACAGCCGTGACTGGACCCGTACCCACGGCAACCTGTACCAGGCGATCCGCATGGAAAAGGCCATGATCGGCCTATTGTTGCTGCTGATCGTGGCGGTGGCGGCGTTCAACATCATTTCCACCCTGGTGATGGTGGTCAACGACAAGCGCGGCGACATCGCCATCCTGCGCACCCTGGGCGCCACGCCTGGGCAGATCATGCTCATCTTCATGGTCCAGGGCACGGTGATCGGGGTGATCGGTACCCTGATCGGCGCCGTGGTCGGGATCGTCGCCGCGCTGAACGTGAGCGCGGCGATCGCCGGCATCGAGAAACTGATCGGGCACAAGTTCCTCAACGCCGACGTGTACTTCATCGATTACCTGCCGTCGCAGATCCAGGCCCAGGACGTGTACATGGTCTGCGGTGCGGCGCTGGTCCTGAGTTTCTTCGCCACCCTGTACCCGGCCTGGCGTGCGGCCCGCACCCAGCCTGCAGAGGCGCTACGTTATGAGTGAGTCGCGCATGAGTGATAAAGCCGTTCTGAGTTGCCGCAACCTGGGCAAGTCCTACGACGAGGGCCCGGAGTCGGTGCAGGTGCTGTCCGGCCTCAACCTGGAGCTGCACGCCGGTGAGCGTATCGCCATCGTCGGCAGCTCGGGCTCTGGCAAGAGCACCTTGCTCAACCTGCTGGGTGGCCTCGATCGGCCGACCCAAGGCAGCGTGTGGCTGGCGGGCGAAGAGCTGTCCGCGCTAGGCGAGCGTGCCCGTGGCCTGCTGCGCAACCGTGAGTTGGGCTTTGTCTATCAGTTTCACCACCTGCTGCCAGAGTTCACCGCCATCGAGAACGTGTGCATGCCGCTGCTGATCGGCCGCACGCCCATCCCCGAGGCCCGTGAGCGTGCCGAGGCGCTGCTCAAGCGCGTAGGCCTGGGCCACCGTTTGAACCACAAACCGGCCGAGCTGTCCGGTGGCGAGCGCCAGCGCGTGGCGATTGCCCGAGCGCTGGTCAACCGCCCTGGCCTGGTGATGCTCGACGAGCCGACCGGCAACCTCGACCACCATACCGCTCAGGGCATTCAGGAACTGATGCAGGAGCTGTCCAGCGCCTCGCGCACGGCATTCCTGGTGGTTACCCATGACCTCAACCTGGCGCGGCAGATGGACCGTGTATTGAAGCTCGACGACGGCCATCTGGTGGCGATCTGATCGACTGCTCGGGGTGGCTGGTGCCGCCCCGTTTTCCTGTTTTCATTGGGTGATTTCGTACATGTTCAGACCCTTGCCCATTTTTATCGGCGCGCGCTACACCCGAGCCAAGCGTCGCAACCACTTCATCTCGTTCATCTCGATGACGTCGATGATCGGCCTGTCGCTGGGCGTGCTGGCGATGATCGTGGTGCTGTCGGTGATGAACGGCTTTCAGCGCGAAATGAGCTCGCGCATTCTCGGGTTGGTGCCGCATGCCGCCATCCTTGGCGTGCAGCCATTGGACGATTGGCACAAGGTGGCCGACGCTGCCATGCAGAACCCGGCGGTGATGGCGGTGGCGCCGATTACCGAGATGGAAGGCATGCTGTCGTATAAAGGTGCGATGCAGCCGATTCAGGTGGGTGGTATCGACCCGGCCGAGGAGGGCAAGGTCTCGATCGTTGGCCAGCACATCGTGCAGGGCCGCTTGCAAGACCTGCAGCCAGGTGAGTTCGGTGTGGTCATCGGTGAGCTGACGGCGCGGCGTTTTCGTCTGAACACTGGCGACAAACTGACCTTGATCGTGCCGGAAATCAGCAAGGAGCCGGGTGGCATTACCCCGCGCATGCAGCGCCTGACGGTGGTCGGGATCTTCAAGGTCGGTGCCGAGCTGGATGGTTCGCAGGCCTATATCCATGTGGCTGATGCTGCCGAGATGCAACGCTGGGCGCCTGGCCAGGTGCAGGGCGTGCGCCTGAAGCTGCATGACCTGTATGCCGCGCCGCAGGTGTCCAAGGCAATTGCTGCAGGGCTCGGCGACGCCTACCGCGCCGATGACTGGTCGCACACCCAGGGCAGCCTGTTCAGCGCCATGAAAATGGAGAAGACCATGATCGGCCTGCTGCTGATGATGATCATCGCGGTGGCGGCGTTCAATATCATCGCCACCCTGGTGATGGTGGTGAACGACAAGGGGCCGGACATTGCCATCCTGCGTACCTTGGGCGCCACGCCAGCGCAGATCATGGGCACGTTCATGGTTCAGGGCAGCCTGATTGGTGTTGTCGGGACGCTGATCGGCGGCGTGCTGGGCGTGATTGCGGCGTTCAATGTCAGTCAAATCGTTGGTTGGCTGGAGCGGGTGAGCGGGCAGCACATCTTTACCTCGGATGTGTACTTCGTCAGCAGCTTGCCGTCGCAATTGCAATGGGGTGATGTGGCCATGATTTGCACGGCTGGCCTGGTGATGAGCTTCCTGGCGACCATTTACCCGGCTTACCGGGCGTCGCAGGTGCAGCCGGCGATCGGTCTGGCGGTTTGATGCTTGCCTGAAATTATGGGGCTGCAAAGCAGCCCCAATTTCACCGGCCTTCAGTGAACTCGATCACAAACCGCGTCCACCCATCCCCGCACTCTGCCCGAATGCACCCGCCATGGGCCTGCACGATCGACCGGGTAATCGCCAAGCCCAACCCCGCATGCTCACTGCTGCCTTCCCGCCGCGCCTGGTCCACTCGGTAGAAGCGGTCGAACAGTCGCGGTAACGCAGTCGGCTCGATAGCCTGCCCGGTATTGGCCACACTGATTTTCGCTCCCGGTTCCAGCGTCACCTTTATCTGCCCTCCCGCCGGGGTAAAGCGCAAGGCATTGTCCAGCAGGTTGGACAGCGCCCGGCGCAGCATATGCCGGTCGCCCTGCAGCATCGCCTCGCCTTCGCGCAGCATCCGTACGCCGCTGTCCTCGGCCAGTGGCGCGTAGTACTCCAGCAGTGCATCCACTTCGTCATGCAGCGCCAAAGGCGCTTGCCCCGGTACCAGCAGGCCGTGGTCGGCCTTGGCCAGGAACAGCATGTCGTTGATCATCTGCGCCATCCATTGCAGCTCTTCCAGGTTGCCATGCAGCGCTTCGCGGTATTCCTCGAGGCTACGTGGGCGGGTGAGGGTGACCTGGGTGTGGGTCAGCAGGTTGGAAAGCGGTGTACGCAGTTCGTGGGCGATGTCGGCTGAAAACGCTGACAGGCGTTGGAAGGCATCGTCCAGGCGCTGCAGCATCGCGTTCATCCTGCCGGCCAACTCGGCCAGCTCTTCGGGCATCTGCGCCAGCGGCAGGCGGGTGGTGAGCGAACGGGCTGACACGCTGGCGGCCACTTGGCCCATCTGCCGCAGTGGGCGCAGGCCGCTGCGGGCGGCCCAGGCGCCGAGCAGCGCAGTGGCCAGCGCCGATAGGCCGACAGTCAGCCAGATCAGCCGCTGCATGCCCTGCAGAAAATGCTGGTGGTGGGTGATGTCGAGGTACAGGGTCAGTTGCGGCGACTGCGCGGCGCCCTGCGCCAGGTGTACAGCCAGGCTGCGGTAGTCGGTGCCTTGCGCGTGCAAGGTGGCCAGCCCGGCGGGCAGCGGTGCCTGCGGTAGCCCGCTGCGGCTTTCGAACCACGTGGCGCCGTCGCTGCCGCTGATGCGCAGGGCCAGGTCGGCCTGGTGGCTCAATTCGTCGCGCAGCGCGGGCAGGCGCGCCTGCAGCTCATCCGGCGTGCTGACGCCGGCCAGTTGTGTACGGAACAGCGACAGGCGCGAGTCCAGCAGTTGTTGGTCGAGTTCGACGAAGTGCTGCTCGCTGGCCCGGCTGAAGAGCAGGCCGGCGCCCAGCGATACGGTGGCGGTGCAGGCGGCGAACAGCAGCGCCAGCCGGCTGCCCAGGGATACCCGGCGCATCATTCAGTGCGTTCTTCGAGTACGTAGCCCATGCCGCGCACTGTGTGGATCAGCTTGTTGGGGTGCGGGTCGTCGATTTTCAGGCGCAGGCGGCGGATTGCCACTTCGATCACATTGGTATCGCTGTCGAAGTTCATGTCCCACACCTGCGAGGCGATCAGCGATTTTGGCAACACCTCACCCTGGCGGCGCAGCAGCAGTTCGAGCAGGCAGAACTCCTTGGCGGTCAGGTCGATACGGGTGCCTGCGCGTTCGGCGCGGCGGCGGATCAGGTCCAGGCGCAGGTCGGCCAGGCTCAGGGTGGTGTCCTGGCTTGGGCTGGCGCCCCGGCGCAGCAGGCTGCGTACCCGGGCCAGCAGTTCGGAAAAGGCGAACGGCTTGACCAGGTAATCATCGGCGCCCAGCTCCAAGCCATGCACGCGGTCCTCGACGGCGTCGCGGGCGGTCAGGAACAGCACGGGTGTATCCAGGCCAGCCTGGCGCACGGCCTGAAGGATTTGCCAGCCGTCGCGCCCGGGCAGCATCACGTCGAGGATCAGCAGGTCGTGGTCGCCGGTCAGGGCGAGGAACTGCCCGGTCTCGCCATCGGTGGCCAACTCGGTGGCAAAGCCGGCCTCGCTCAGGCCCTGGCTCAGGTACTGGCCGGTGCGGGCCTGGTCTTCGACGATCAGCAGTTTCATGCACTGTCCATAATCTGAAGGTTGTGCCTACCCTGTGGGAGCGGGCGATGCGGTGGCTGAAATGATACGTGACGATGCGCCGGCTCGCCCAAGCTGACAAAGTTGTAATCTTCCCGTCAGGTAGCTGCCAGTCGCCCCTGACTAAGGTGGCACTCTCTCGTTGTGTATTCCCGGAGTCATCATGAAGCGCCTGTTCATTGCCGCCACCCTTGCCCTGGCCAGCCTGCCGACCTTTGCCGACGAGGCGCAAACCTTCGCCTTTGGCGAGCCGGCTGCAGCGGCCAAGGCCACCCGCACGGTCAACGTGGTGCTCAAGGACGTTGCTTTCGAGCCTAAGAGCCTGCAGGTAAAAGCCGGCGAGACCGTGCGTTTCGTGCTGGTCAACGAGGGCAAGCTGCCACACGAGTTCAACCTGGGCGACAAGGCCATGCATGCCGAACACCAGAAGGAAATGGTCGCCATGCAAGGCAAGATGTTCACCGAGGCCATGAACCACGAAGGCATGGACCACGGTCAGATGGCGAACCACGGGCAAATGATGGGTCACGGCGGTGGCCATGGCCACGGTGGTGGCAACACCGTGCTGGTAATGCCCGGCCAGCGCGCCGAGCTGACCTGGACCTTCCGTAAGTCGGCACCCATCGAGTTTGCCTGCAACGTGCCGGGGCATTACCAGGCCGGCATGGTCGGGGCATTGACCATCGAGTGACTGGCCCTGCAAGGCGGGGTGCAAAACCGGTAGACTAAGGGCAATTTCGAACCTGTAGGTCAGTTTCCATGCATCCCGCTGCCGAACACTCCCCGCTGGGCAAATCCAGCGAATACATCGCCACCTACTCCCCGGAGCAGCTGTTCCCGATCCCGCGTACTGCCAAGTGGGCCGAGCTGGGCGTCACTGCACAGACCTTGCCCTGGCAAGGCGTGGATTACTGGAACTGTTTCGAGCTGAGCTGGCTGCTGCCTTCGGGCAAGCCTGTGGTGGCGATCGGCGAGTTCGCCATCCCGGCCGATTCGCCGAACATCATCGAGTCCAAGTCGTTCAAGCTGTACCTCAACTCACTGAACCAGACAGTGTTCGCCTCGCTGGGCGAGTTGCAGGCATGCCTGGAGAAAGACCTGTCCGCCGCTGCCGGCAAGCCTGTGGGCGTGAAGGTGCGCACCTTGGCCGAAGTTGAAGCCCAGGGGGTGGTAGCGTTGCCGGGGCAGTGCATCGATGCATTGGACGTGGCCATCAGCAACTACGAGCAGCCGCAGCCAGAGCTGCTGCGCTGCAACCCGGCGCAGGTGGTGGAAGAAACCCTGCACAGCCACCTGCTCAAGTCCAATTGCCCGGTCACTGGCCAGCCGGACTGGGGCAGCGTGGTGGTCGAGTACAAGGGCAGGGCGCTGGACCACGCCAGCCTACTGACTTACCTGGTCAGCTTCCGCCAGCATGCCGACTTCCACGAACAATGCGTGGAGCGAATTTACCTGGACTTGAAGAACCTGCTGCAGCCAGAGCATTTGACGGTGTATGCGCGCTATGTGCGCCGCGGTGGGCTGGACATCAACCCGTACCGCAGTACCGGGGTAATCAAACCGGATAACAAGCGTTTGGTTCGGCAGTAAGTTCAAGGAATGCGGGGGCCGCTTTGCGGCCCCGCTACTTCAGATACCCATGCTGTGCAGCGAGTTGGCGATGCTGCGCAAGGTAGCGGTGAGGTCAGGGTGGTCGGCCTCGAAGCGCTCGATCGCCAGGTTCACCCCGTCCACCAGGTTATTGTCGGGCGTGGCTTCTTCGAGTTTCAGTTGCGCCTCGATCTGGCGCGCTTCTTCGTGCAACGCGGCCAGTTCGTCTTCCGAAAGCGGTACGTTGCGGTCCAGTTGCTCGCGCAAGCTGTTCAGGCGCTCTTGCAATTCGCGGGCAGGCATTGGCATTTCTCCATCAAGGGCTTGGCAAGCCATGGACCTCAGCGAAGCGGCAAAGGTTCTGGCCTGTCTTCAGCGTAATCCACCTGTCGCCAATTTGCATGATCCGCGTCAAAGGTGCTGTATCAGGGTTTTTCACCCTTGCGCCGGCGCTGGGCGATGTCCTGCAGGCAGGTGTCCAGCGCTTCCAGGTGGTCGATCACCGAATGCACGCCCAGGCTGAACAGCTCCAGCGTGGCCTTGCCGCGGGCCTGGTCCTGTTCCTTTGGGGTCATGCCTTGCCATTGCTCGGAGCCTCGGTCACAGAACGGGCTGCAGGCTGCCAGGCCAACCGTCCATAGCCCCGCGTTCAAGCCTGACTGCAGCAAGCGCGGGTCACCACTCACCAGCACGCAGCCGTCCAGGCGTTCGCTGTCCAGGGTCATCAGCGCCTGCCAGCAGGCGTTTGGCGCCGGCCAGCGCACGCCGTTGACCGAATGCCCTGGCAGCCAGGCGGGCAACACATGGGCCAGGCGCTTGCTTTGCGTGCTATTGAGGTCATCCAGCCAGATGCAGGGCACCTGGCGCTGGCGCAGGCTGGCGAGGGTGGCCAGAGCGCCGGGGGCGGGCGAGGGTGCGCCATTGGTGGCCTGCACCAGGCAGCCGCGCAAGCCGAACAGCACAGCAGTGAAGGCGGGTGCAGCGTCCATGGCAACTTCCCCCAAATAGTCCGCAGGCTATGCGCTGATTGTTACCGCACTGTGACATCGGTCATTGCGCAACAGTTGTTCACAAAATATTGAGCAAAAATGTGTAAAGCTGTTTATCAGCCCGCAAGCCTCTATACTGCCGCCTTGATAGCAGCGCGCCTGTCGCGCTTGCGGCCGAGAAATTCGATGGAGAAACATCTATGCGTAGGATCGGTGCCAGTGTGATCGAACGAGTCACCCAGGCCTGTGTCTGCGCCAGCATGCTGCTGGCGCCCGTGGCAGCTACCCAGGCCGCCACCGAGGAAGATCCCTGGGAAGCGGTCAACCGCCCGATCTTTCGCTTCAACGATACGGTCGACACTTATGCCCTCAAGCCATTGGCCAAGGGCTACCAGGCTGTCACCCCGCAGTTTCTTGAAGATGGCATTCACAACATCTTCCGCAACCTGGGCGACGTGACCAACCTGGCCAACAACCTGCTGCAGCTCAAGCCCCACGCGGCGGGCGTGGATACTGCGCGGTTGATCGTCAACACCACCTTTGGCCTGGGTGGCTTCTTCGATGTGGGTACCAAGATGGGCCTGCAGCGCAGCGACGAAGACTTCGGCCAGACACTGGGCTACTGGGGCGTGCCAAGCGGCCCGTACGTGGTCATTCCGCTGCTGGGCCCAAGCACCGTGCGTGACGGTGTGGCCAAGTACCCGGACACCTACACCGAACCCTACCGCTACATCGACCACGTGCCGACGCGCAACTCGATCTTCGCCCTGGACGTGATCGACACCCGCGCCAGCCTGCTCTCGGCCGAGAAGCTGATTCAGGGTGACAAGTACATCTTCATTCGCAATGCTTACCTGCAGAACCGCGAGTTCAAGGTCAAGGATGGCGAGGTCGAAGACGACTTCTAATCGGTGAGCTTGGGGCCGCTGTGCGGCTCCAGGTTCAATGCATGGCCAGAATCCGCAACCCGAACTTTTGTTGCCCGCCCGGCTGGTCGGCAATCCATACCACTTCGGTGCTGGCATGCAGCCCCTTGAGCGCCGGGTGGTCGGAGTCGATCCGTACCTCGATCCGATCCCCCACCGCAAAGCGCTGCGGCGCCTGTACCTGCATGCCGCCGCTGGACAGGTCCAGGCACACCGCCGCAATTACCAGGCCTTCGTGCAAAAGGCTGACTTCGGTATCGATACGCATGCGAATGAAGTCGCGTTTCTCGCTGTGGCTGGAGGGCGTGTGGGGCATGCTGCATCCTTCCCATCGGGTTGCGCTGGTCGACTTTCTTATAACTCCCGGTGATTTGCCCTGTAAAGAGCGACAAGGTCGACCCTTGCATGCTTGAAACCCCTGGCGGATGGGAGTACCGTCTGCGCCTTACAAGGTACCTCTGACAGTTGCCGGGCAAGTGTTCTTGTCCTACAACTCAAGTAGAGTGTGACTATAAAGAATTCCCGTAGCTGGCCGTCTGCCTTGCCGACACCGCTGCACCAACCCAAATCGGCGCCGTTCGCCCACATGCAGAAAACCAGTGCAACGCTGCTGATCATCGATGACGACGACGTGGTCCGTGCGAGCCTCGCCGCCTACCTTGAAGACAGTGGCTTCAGCGTCCTCCAGGCCGGCAATGGCCAGCAGGGGCTTCAGGTCTTCGAAGAACACCAGCCCGACCTCGTGATCTGCGATCTGCGCATGCCGCAGATGGGCGGTCTCGAGCTGATCCGCCAGGTCAGCGAGCGGGCGCCGCAGTTGCCGGTGATCGTGGTGTCCGGTGCCGGCGTCATGAGCGATGCGGTGGAAGCGTTGCGCCTGGGCGCCGCCGACTACCTGATCAAGCCGCTGGAAGACCTGGCCGTGCTCGAACATTCGGTGCGCCGTGCCCTCGACCGCTCGCGCCTGGTGCTGGAAAACCAGCGCTACCGCGACAAGCTCGAAGCGGCCAACCGTGAACTGGAGGCTAGCCTGCACCTGCTGCAGGAAGACCAGACCGCCGGTCGCCAGGTGCAGATGAACATGTTGCCGGAAAGCCCTTGGGTGGCCGGTGAATTTGCGTTCGAGCACCAAATCATTCCGTCGCTGTACCTGTCGGGTGATTTTGTCGACTACTTCCGCGTGGACGAGCGGCGCATCGCCTTCTACCTCGCCGATGTTTCCGGGCATGGCGCGTCGTCGGCCTTTGTCACGGTGCTTTTGAAATTCATGACCACGCGGCTCATGTTCGAGCTCAGGCGCAGCAAGATGCGCGAGTTCAAGCCGTCGGAAGTGCTCAGTCACATCAACCGCGGCCTGATCAATAGCAAGCTGGGCAAGCACGTAACCATGGTCGGTGGGGTGATCGACGAAGAGTCTGGTCTGTTGACCTACGCCGTCGGCGGCCACTTGCCGCTGCCCGTGCTGCATACCCCCGAGCACACTCGCTACCTGGAAGGCCGTGGCCTGCCGGTGGGGCTGTTCGATGAGGCCACCTACCAGGACTTGGTCGTGGAGCTGCCCCCGCAGTTCAGCCTCAGCCTGATGTCCGATGGCATTCTGGACCTTTTGCCGGGTGATACGCTCAAAGATAAAGAAGCCGCCTTGCCGGAAATCGTCAAGGCAGCAGGTGGCAGCCTGGATGGGCTGCGTCAACGATTTGGATTGGCTACGCTTGGGGAGATGCCGGATGATATCGCCCTATTGGTGTTGAGCAGGAACCTTCAATGAGTACCGGTAGAATCCAGTTCGCCGAGCAGAGCGGTACCTTCGTACTGAAATTCGTCGGTGAAGTGCGCCTGACCCTGTGTTCGGCGCTGGATGCGACGATCGAGAAGATTTTCACCGCGCTGAACTTCTCGGCGATTGTCATCGACCTGACCGAAACCGAAAGTATCGACAGCACCACCCTGGGCCTGCTGGCCAAGCTGTCGATTCTGTCGCGGCAAAAAGTGGGCCTGCTGCCGACCGTGGTCACCACCAACCCGGACATTTCCCGGCTGCTGCAGTCAATGGGCTTCGATCAGGTGTTCAACATCGTCGATCGACCGATACCGTGCCCCGAATGCCTGACTGACCTGCCGTCGCAGGACCAGAACGAAGATGTGGTGCGTTCCAAGGTGCTGGAGGCGCACAAGATTCTCATGGGCCTGAACGACTCCAACCGTGAAGCCTTCCATGACCTGGTCAATGCGCTGGAGCGCAGCTGATCTGTAGCCTGTCCTAGCCCTTTAGCGGGTATACGCACAAAAGGGCCGGTACAGGCTTTAGGGCCTTCTCTGGACTACTCTCGGCCGACAAACTCGGTCGCCTTACCCCCGCCTGCATCCAGCTGAAACACCCGCGCAGGCCGCCCCTGTTCATCGAAGAACACTTGCCCCAACCCTGCGCCGTTCCATAACCGCTCCCCAGCCTTGCTGTGGCTGGGCGTACGCGGCACCACTTCCATCTCGCGACGCTTGGTAAACCAGTTGAGCGGCGAGCGTGGCGCATACAGCCAGCGGTTGAGCCGATCGAGCACGTCCAGCAAGCGCCGGGGGAACTCGTTCTTGATCCCGCTGCTGGTCACCTGCCACAAATGCGGGCTGCGCTGGCGATGGCGGATCAGTACTTCATAGACGAACGAGTAATGCACATCTCCAGACAGCACCACGTAGTGCCCCGGTGTGCGCGAGTGGCGGAAGATGTTCAGGATGACCTGCGCCGCACCGCGGTGGGCCATCCAGTTCTCGGCATCCACCAGCAGCGGGTACCCCAGCCAGCTGAACACCTTCTGCACCGTTTCTATCAGCTTTACACCGAAAATTGGCGCAGGCGACACGATGATTGCTGACGGGTGGTCAAGCAGCGCTTGCTGCAGTTCGCTCAGCGCCTCCCAATCGAGCAGGCCGGATGGCTTTGCCAGGTTGCTCTCGCTACGCCAGCGACGGGTGCGGGTGTCCAGTACCAGCAGTGGTGGCTCTGTGGGCAGGCTGTACTGCCAGCCCTGAAAGCGCAGCAGCTCGCCGATCAGCTCATCCTGGTTCTGGCGGGTCAATGCCTGGCATTGCTCGATCAGTGGGTTGCACCCGTCCGGGTTGTTACCCCAGGCCTGGCAGAGCAGGTAGCCGAGCAGGGCATTGCCGATGATTCTTCGCGAGAACGGGTGGCCGTAGGCGGTTTCTTCCCATTGCGCCGAGAGGTTCCAGTCGTCGGTGATGTCATGGTCGTCAAAGATCATCAGGCAGGGCAGGTGGGCCATCACCCGCGCCACCTGGCCGAGGTTGTCGGCAAATCCCTGGACCAGCGGCAGCTCCTGTTGGTAACGGGCTTGATGCTCGTCGCTGAGCCCGCTGGGCATGCCCATGTTCACCAGCTGCCAGGGTACTGGCGACCATACCAGCAGGTACATGGCCATGACTTCGGCGAAGGTCACCAGATGGTTGTCGGCGTTGCTGGACGAGAAGATCGGCTTGCGCTTGCCGCCAAAAAAGCGTTCGCGCAGGGTGTCGTTCAGTGCTTGCGCCGGTAGCAGGTCGGCGCGGTGGTAGTAGCTGGCCGGGTGCTGGTAAAGCGCCTGGCTGTCGGCCACCACTGCGCCCTCCAGCTGCTCTTCGAACAGGCCTAGGCGCGTGATCAGGCTATGGATGGCGCGCAGCATGGGGCCGGCGACATCGTCGGCATACACCTGGTCGCCGCTCATCAGCAGCACGGCGGGGCGGTCTTCGGGCCTTGCGCAGCCCTGTAGCAGGCGGTCGGCGCAAAGCAGGCCGTCGGCCGCGGGGTGATGCGGCTTGCGGCAGGAACCGTGCAGCAAGTGGTCGAGGCGCTCGCGCAGTACCAGGTTTGGGCGCTGGGTGCCGGGGTAGAGCAGGTGCGGTGCCCAGCCTGCGATGCCCTGGCCGTTGATGATCAGGTCGTAGTCCAGCAGTTGGTTGCAGGGCAAGGGGCGGGCGAAGTGGATGTCCAGCAGATGAATGAATGCATGCTGGCCGGCCACGACCACTTGGCAATCGACCTGAGCTTCGCTGGTCGGGCAGATGAATTCGGGTTGCAGCGGTTGGGTAGCGACCAGCCAAATGGCCAGGCGCTGCGGTTCCAGGCGGCGCAGTACCGGGCCGGCGAGTACGAGGGGCAAGGAGGTAGAGGAGGTCATCGACAGCTCGGGTGGCTATACACAACTAAGGCCAGGCAAAACAAAACGGGCGGAAAATGCTGAACACTTCCCGCCCGTCGGGCAAACCAGAACTGTATCAGGCCTTTTCAGCCATCAACTTCTCCAGCTTCTCCTGGTCCCGCGCAAACTGGCGAATACCCTCGGCCAGCTTCTCGGTGCCCATGGCATCTTCATTCATTGCCCAGCGGAACTGGCTTTCGTTCAACGGCTGCTTGGCTTCACCGGCATTGCCTGGCTTCAGCACCTGCGGCAGTTCGCCCTGGTCATCGCTAAGCTGTTGCAGCAGTTCCGGGCTGATGGTCAGGCGGTCACAGCCGGCCAGTTGCTCGATCTGGCCGATATTGCGGAAGCTGGCGCCCATGACCACGGTGTTGTAGCCATTGGCCTTGTAGTAGTTGTAGATACGCGTGACCGACTGCACGCCCGGGTCCTCGGCGCCGACGTAGTCCTTGCCAGTGCTTTTTTTGTACCAGTCGTAGATACGGCCCACGAACGGCGAAATCAGAAACACGCCGGCATCGGCGCAGGCCTGGGCCTGGGCGAAGGAGAACAGCAGGGTGAGGTTGGTCTGGATGCCTTCCTTCTCCAGCTTCTCGGCGGCGCGAATGCCTTCCCAGGTGGAGGCCAGCTTGATCAGCACTCGGTCTTTTGGCACACCGGCCGCCTCGTAAAGGGCGATCAACTGGCGAGCCTTGTTCAGCAGGGCCGGCTCATCGAACGACAGGCGTGCATCAACCTCGGTGGAGATACGCCCTGGGATGACCTTGAGAATGCCCGAGCCCACGGCCACGGCAAACTTGTCGCAGGCCAGGTCGACATCACCCTTGGCGTCGGCCTTCACTTGCTTGAGCAGGTCGGCGTAGCCTGGGATGGCAGCGGCCTTTAGCAGCAAGGACGGGTTGGTGGTGGCATCGACCGGCTTCAGGCGGGTGATGGCGTCCAGGTCCCCGGTGTCGGCGACCACGGTGGTGAACTGCTTGAGTTGTTCCAGCTTGGAGGTCATGTGCGTGCTCTGTCCTGTGCATTTACTCGACATTACCCGAGCCCCGACAGCCGCTCAAGGGCCTCGGAGCCCTGCGGGCCAGCCGCGGGAGCGGGCTTGCCCGCGAAGGGCTGTACGAAGGGTGAAGTTTCGAGTCGCAAGCAAGCCTGAGGTTCCCTCGCCCTTGGGGTCACCGCCCCTGCAACAACTCCACCGCCTGATCAAACACCGCCAGCGGCTCTGCCGCCTTGTGGATGTCCGCCGACAGCAGTTGGCGGAAACGCCGCGCGCCTTTGAACCCTTGGGCCAGCCCCAGAATATGCCGGGTAACGTGGTGCATCGCGCCACCGCTTTCCATGTGCGCCACGATATAAGGCCGCAACTGCGCCAACGCCTCGCTACGGCTGACCACCGGCGCATCGCTGGCAAACAGCTGCTGGTCCACTTCGGCCAGCAGATAAGGGTTGTGATACGCCTCACGCCCTAGCATTACACCATCGAAGGTTTCAAGGTGCTTCTGGCATTCGTCCAGGGTCTTGATCCCGCCGTTGAGCACGATCTCCAGGTCCGGGAAGTCCGCCTTCAACTGCGCGGCCACGTCATAGCGCAGGGGTGGAATTTCGCGGTTTTCCTTCGGCGACAGCCCCTCCAGAATCGCGATACGCGCATGCACGGTGAAGCTCCGGCAGCCGGCCTCGCGCACCTGGCCGACGAAATCGCACAGCTCGGCGTAGCTGTCGCGGCCATTGATGCCAATGCGGTGCTTCACCGTCACCGGGGTCGACACCGCATCACGCATGGCTTTCACGCAGTCGGCCACCAACGCCGGGTGAGCCATCAGGCAGGCGCCGATCATGTTGTTCTGCACCCGGTCGCTCGGGCAGCCGACGTTCAGGTTGACCTCGTCGTAGCCAGCGTCTTCGGCCAGACGCGCGCAAGCGGCCAGGTCGGCCGGCACACTGCCGCCCAGTTGCAGGGCCAGCGGGTGCTCGGAGGCATCGTGACGCAGGAAGCGCTGGGCATCGTTGTGCAACAGGGCGCCGGTGGTGACCATTTCGGTGTAGAGCAGGGTTTGCTTGGAGAGCAGGCGCAGGAAGAACCGGCAATGGCGGTCTGTCCAGTCCATCATGGGTGCAACGCTGAAGCGGCGTGACGGCTCAGGGCGCGTGGTTTGTTGGTTTGAAGCTAATTCTAGGGCCATTCTGGTCTACGCATACTTGTGCCATTTTTCGGGTTTTTGAGGCGTTTTTGGTGTGGCAGTGGTACGGCGTACCACCGCTAGCCACGCTTGTACCACCGAAAACCATGGCAACGATCAGAGCAAGGGAAAAGGCCGATGGAACGGTCAGCTATACCGTCCAGCTCCGCCTCAAGAAAAAGGATGTCCTAGTTTACCAAGAGTCCCAGACGTTCGCCTGTAAACACGCTGCGCAGGCCCGAGCGAAGCGGCAGACGCTTCTCAAAACCCTCGATTTAGGGTGACTGACCTCCTCAGGGCGTGAAGCGGTCATTCTATGCCTTCAGGTAGTAAGCCCTGATTGAGCAGCGGATGAAGAGGGCGCGGTAGCTCCGAGGTTGGACACGCGATGCCACACACGCGTCAACGCTTATGTTAACTGTCGACCTCATACACGCTGTTAAGCACTTATCCGTCTGCATGGCATAAAGCGTCTGCGATAGCGCAGGCGCTTTTATTGGATCAACTCGAATGGCGGGGCTTAATTGCCGCCGAACACCTCAGAGACAGACGAGAGCGGATAGTGCGTTGGGTACGGGAGCGTTGCGACACCCGACTCGATCGCAGCACGTGCCACCGCATCGGATACGGCGCTGATCAGACGAGCGTCCAGCGGCTTCGGAATGATGTACTCACGACCGAACTCCAGGCCTTCGACACCGTAGGCTTCGCACACTTCCTTAGGCACTGGCAGCTTGGCCAGGTCTTTCAGGGCGATAGCAGCGGCGATCTTCATTTCTTCGTTGATGCGCTTGGCGCGAACGTCCAGGGCACCACGGAAGATGAACGGGAAGCCCAGTACGTTGTTGACCTGGTTCGGGTAGTCGGAACGACCGGTAGCCATGATCACGTCGCTGCGAGTGGCGTGCGCCAGCTCTGGCGAGATTTCCGGGTCCGGGTTCGAGCAGGCGAACACGATCGGGTTGGCCGCCATCGACTTCAGGCCTTCCGGGCTCAGCAGGTTCGGGCCGGACAGGCCTACGAACACGTCGGCACCGTCAAGGGCGTCAGCCAGGGTGCGCTTGTCGGTAGCGTGGGCGAACTGCGCCTTGTACTGGTTCAGGTCATCACGGCCAGCGTGGATCACGCCGCTGCGGTCGATCATGTAGATGTTCTCGACCTTGGCACCCATGCTCACCAGCAGCTTCATGCAAGAGATGGCTGCAGCGCCAGCCCCCAGGCAGACGATCTTGGCGTCCTCCAGCTTCTTGCCGGCGATTTCCAGGGCGTTGATCATGCCGGCGGCGGTAACGATGGCGGTACCGTGCTGGTCATCGTGGAACACCGGGATGTCGCACTGCTCGATCAAGGTGCGCTCGATTTCGAAGCACTCAGGGGCCTTGATGTCTTCAAGGTTGATGCCACCGAAGGTGATCGAAATGCGGCGAACGGTGTCGATGAACGCTTGCGGGCTTTCCGACTCGACCTCGATGTCGAACACATCGATACCGGCGAAACGCTTGAACAGAACACCCTTGCCTTCCATGACCGGCTTGGAAGCCAGTGGGCCGAGGTCACCCAGACCGAGGATGGCGGTGCCATCGGAAATCACCGCGACCAGATTGCCCTTGCCGGTGTACCTGTAGGCCAATTCAGCATCACGAGCAATTTCACGTACGGGCTCTGCAACACCTGGGCTGTAGGCCAAAGATAGGTCCCGGGCGGTGGCGGTAGGCTTCGAAAGCTCTACGCTGAGTTTTCCTGGTCGTGGCTGGGCGTGGTATTCGAGCGCGTCGTTTTTGAGACTCATTGCAGCATCCTAAAAGGGTCTGGCCCCGAGCATTCGGCTGCGCAGACTTGTTTTATTTTTATCAGGAGTTGCCGCGCAAGGACGCTACAGGTGTGCGTGGCACCCGTGTCACCCTCACGCGGCAAACGAGGTGCTTAGAAGATTCGGTCGCTTTTCGCGTAGTGTTCAACTACGTCGATCAACGCTTGGTGAACAACGCTGTGGTCTTGGGTGACCAAGGCCGTGTCCAGCTGGTTCATATACTCCAGCAGCTGGCGGTGGTTTCGTCTGGCGAAGTCAGCCTCTAGCGCTTGGTCTTCATAGATGAGCACGTATGTGCGGCAGAAACCGGCAATCAAGAACGCTGCACAGGATTGGAATGGCTCATTTTGGATGATGGCTTCGCAATGAGTATTGGCGTGCTTGAACGAATCGGTCCCTGGAAGAGCGACGGCGAATCGTTGCACCATTTCTGAAAAGTTCATGCTTGTCTAAACCTCATATCTGCACTAAGCACGGTCAGCGCGGGGAGTGAACGAAAGCCGCTGGCCACGTACCGAACTGTCTACCGCTGTCCCGTCCCACACACGCTCGCCATTTACAAAGGTGGCGACGATGCTCGACGAAAATGCGGTGTCATCGAAAGGCGTCCAGCCGCACTTGGAAAGCACCTCATCGTTGGTCACGTCGTGCGGACGATGAGGATCAACAAGAACCAGGTCAGCGGCGTAGCCTTCACGGAGGTAGCCGCGGTTGCTTACGCGGAACAGTTCAGCCGGCGCATGGCTCACGACTTCAACCAGTCTTTCGAGCGTCAGCTCTCCTTGGAACACACGCTCCAGGGCGGTTTGGAGTGCATATTGGACAAGCGGAATACCTGATGGCGCTTGGCTGTAGTTGCCTTGCTTCTCTTCAAGCAGGTGCGGCGCGTGGTCAGTCGCCAATACGTCGAGGCGGCCTTCAGCTAGCGCCCTCACGATGGCATCCCGGTCACGGGCAGTCTTGATGGCCGGGTTGCACTTGATCAAGAAACCGAGACGGTCATAGTCGTGCTCGGTGAAGTGCAGGAAATGCACACAGGTCTCAGCGGTAATGCGCTTGCTTGCGATTGGCCCTGGTTCAAACAGCTCAAGCTCTTCTGCGGTGGAGATGTGCAGCACGTGGAGCCGAGTACCGTGCTTGCGCGCCAACTCAATGGCCAGCCGAGTAGATTTGATGCATGCCTCGCGTGAACGAATCAGCGGGTGCTCTCGGGCTGGAATGTCGTCGCCGAAGCGTGCTTTGGCTTTTTCCAGTTCCGCGTTGATCATCGGGGTATCTTCACAGTGCGTGATGATCGGCACCGGGGACACACGGAAGATCTCGTTCAACACGTCTGGGTTGTCGACCAGCATGTTACCGGTCGAGGCGCCCATGAATACCTTCAGGCCGGGTGTGCTGGCCGGGTCGATGTCACGAATTGCGTCCAGGTTGTCGTTGCTTGCCCCCATGTAGAAGGCGTAGTTGACAACACTCGAGCCAGCCGCAATATCGTACTTCGCTTCCAAGGTTGCACGATCCAGCGCGGCTGGCTTGGTGTTCGGCATTTCCATGAAGCTGGTGATACCACCCGCTGCACAGGCGCGAGACTCACTGGCGATGTTAGCCTTGTGGGTCAAGCCAGGCTCCCGGAAGTGCACTTGATCATCAATCATTCCCGGTAACAACCACAGCCCAGTAGCGTCGATCAGTTCCTCTCCGGGCAGCTGTTCTAGGGCTTCGCCGATAGTATCGATGCGACCATTTCGCACTCGAAGATCACCGACCCAACGAAGTCCTTCATTGACCAGGGTTGCATTACGGATCAGCCAAGCGTTATCTCGAACGGTCATGGTTTCAGCTCCAATGTTGAGTGATACAGCACCTCTGTCGCTGCCAGGAAGTCGTCCAACCCCATCGCCTCGTGAGGGTTGTGGGACCCATGCTGGTTTCGGATGAAGATCATTGCGCTAGGGATGCCGACGTTTGCGAAAACCGCTGCGTCGTGGCCAGCACCACTAGGCGTGAGAACGCCTTTCCAACCCTTATCACGGGCTTGTCGAACGAAAACGTCCGTCCAGGGACCATGCATGGCGGCGGGGGCGGTATCGATCCGCTTGTCGAACTCGAATCGAACCTGGCGAGACGTCTCGATTGATTTGGCCTCGGCCAGCGCAGCCGAGTAAAACGCCTTGAGCGTGTCATGATGCAGGCTGCGCATTTCGAGGCTGAAGCTGACTTCGCCTGGGATACGCGAGACAGCGTGGTGGGCAGCATTTGTACCCAAGGTACCAACGGTAACCACCAGGTCGCGCTCCGCCGCGACGTATTCACTCCACAGCTCGTCAATTCGAGCAACGAGCTCACTCACGGCAAATACGGCGTCGTGGCGGTCTTCGCGCGCGACGGCCCCCGAGTGGCCGTCTTCACCTAGGCAACGGACTTGGTTATGACGGAAATTTCCGCGAATGCCGGGAACGATGCCCAGAGCTTGCCCCATACGTTCCAACGACTCGGCTTGCTCAATGTGGATTTCAAGGTAGCCGGCAAATTGCGAGCGATCGATAAGCCACTCTTGGCGACGAATTGCCTCAAGGTCTGCGCCCACCGCCTCCATGGCTTCAGCAAGCGTGCGCTTGCTAAAGCGGTTGGTAAGGCAAAGGTCCTGATCAGTCAGCCCACCAAACAGCGCTCGTGATCCGATGTACGACTTGCCGTACCAGGCGCTTTCCTCGCCTCGCAAGCCGATTACACGAATGGGTCGCGCCGTCTCTACTTTTTCCTGGTCCATTCGGCACAGGCAAAGCAGACCCGCCACAACGCCGGCCAGCCCATCGTAATTACCACCTTGCGGGACGGAATCAAGGTGCGAGCCATACCACAAAGCAGGCTCACCATTGTCGCTCTTGCGTTTGAAGATCACGTTGCCAGCGCGGTCAGGCACCACATCAAGACCATGCGTCAAAGCAAAATCGCTCAGGTAAGCGATGGTGTCGTTTTCGCCCGGGCCGTAGCTTTCACGAGTGATGCCTTCGTGGGGATCACGAGACAGTGATGCGACATCGTTGAACAGCTTTTCGGCCTGCTCACGCCATTGGGCAGTCATGGCAGGGCTCCGAAGGGTTCTGCAGGCGAGTCATCCAGAGCCCCGATCAGCGAACTAATAGAAGAAACACCTTTACGCTCACAGAAGGCCGCCAACTCACCCACCATCGTGTTCATGGTCTTGGGGTGAAGGAAGGTGGCCGTACCCACCTGAACAGCCGATGCACCGGCATAGATGAACTCCAGGGCATCATCGGCCGTGGAAATACCACCGCAACCAATGATTGGGATTTCCAGAGCCTGGGCGCACTGATAGGTCAGACGCACCATCAGCGGTCGAATAGCGGCACCTGAGATACCACCCATGAAATTCCCGAGCCTTGCACGACCACGCTCGATGTCGATGGAGAGCCCGAGCAGCGTGTTACCGACCACTACGGCATCAGCACCGGAGTCTTGCGCAGCCAGGGCAACCGGTACGACTTCACCAGCATTAGGGGTCAGTTTGACCCACAGGGGGAGGGAGGTGGCCTGCCGCATCAGTGCGACAACATTACGTGTACTTTCGGCCTGCATGCCAAACGACTGGCCGTGGGCTTCCAGGTTGGGGCAGGAAATGTTGGCTTCGATACCCGCCACACCCGGCACGTCACTCAGCCGGGCAGCCAGCTCGGCGAAGCCTTGAGCCGTTGGCGCCGAGATGCTCACGATCAGCGGTGAATCGAAATTCCGGTAGAAGGGAACGACCTTGTCGATGAACAGATCTGCACCCTTACTTGGGATACCGATCGCGTTCATCATCCCGTCCGCCAGCTCACAAACGCGTGGCATCGGGTTTCCGGTTCGCTTATCCGAAGTGATGGTCTTGGTGACCAAGGCGCCAAGCTGGTTGAAATCCAGCAGGTGGATCAGCTCCTCTGCGAAGGTACCCGAGGCTGGCATTACCGGGTTTTTCAGGCGCAGTCCGCCCACTTGTACGCTGAGATCGATCATCACACCACCTCCGCCAGGTCAAATACAGGGCCTTCAAGGCATACCCGCTTACCCACCCTGAGCCCGTCGACTTCGAATACTTCGACGCAGCACTGGCACATCCCTAGGCCACACACCATTTGCTGCTCAAGTGCCACTTGGCCTACCAGGCCAAGCTCTGCGCTGAGCTTTTTCAGCAGACGGGTCAGCCGCTTCGAGCCGCAGGTAAAGAGCGCGCTGGTCTTTTCACGAGCGATGATTTGTCTGAGCAGGTGCTCCAGTTGGTCTGGTGCACTGCTGCCGTCTTCGTCCAGGACTACCTGTACGTCGGCGCCGAGCGAGGCGAATCGCTCACGCGAAAGCAGGCTTTTTTCGCTGCGGGCACTCAGCACGGCGGTCAGTCGGATACCCAGCTGATGCGCAGCTTCCGCCAGTGGTGCGAGCGTTGCCAAGCCGACACCGCGAGCCACGATGATCATGTGATCCCAGGAAGAGTCCAGGTCAAATCCCTTACCCAGTGGGCCCAGAATCTCCAACGTTTGCGCTTCGCGGAGTGTTTCCAGGCCGTAGGTGCCTTTGCCGGTCACCTTGTACAAGAATTCGACCTGACCCTTGCTGGGGTCTGCCTTGTAGGTGCTCATTGGCCGGCGGAAGTACGGTTTGTTGTCGCCTTCGTTTGGGCACAGCAGGTTGAAGAACTGCCCCGGCAGCGACTGGCATGCAGCACCGTCGGCTTGAAGCACTAGGCGCTTGTACTCATCGTTGACCCATTCGTTGGAGATGACGACCGCCAACGTGTCGTTAGGGGGGGTGATGGCAGTGGCCTGGCAGCAACCGGAAATCACGTTCATTGTGGGTGGCCTCGCATTTGTCTAATTTTTTATACAGCATGGTCAATAGAAATTGCCGCCTCAGTGTTGAGGCGGCGGGTAACTCGGTGTTTCAGGGATTGCGTGAGTTGAATCTACCGCAGTCGATTTATTCTGTCTAATTTTTGATACGAATCAGGCGAGGCAGGCTGATAGCCGGCTTCGATGATTAAGCCGGCTGAGCCTTTTTCAGCTGTTCACTCTGACAGGCAGGAAGCAGAAAGACCGTAGCGGCCATCGCCACGACGTAAAGCGACGAGAGCAACATGATCGCGGCAGTGAAGGAGTAATGAAGTGCTACCGCCCCCACAACTAATGGACCGAACCCGCCCGCAGCACGGCCAATGTTGAACAGCACGTTCTGGGCCGTGGCGCGTATCTGCGCCGGATAGAGATCAGAGATCAACGCCCCATAACCGCCGATCATACCGTTCACAAAAATCCCCATGATCGCGCCGGCGAACAGCATGACGGTCGGGTTATCAAGGTTGGCATAAGCAATGACCATGATCGCTGCGCCTGCTTGGTAGAGCAGGAACATCTTCTTGCGGCCAAAGCGATCCGCCAGTTGGCCGAACAGCCAAATCCCGAATGCCATGCCCAGCACAGTGACTGCAGTCCAAGTACCAGATGCCATGAGCGAAAAGCCGAATTTCTTGGACAAGTAGCTGGGCATCCAGATCATCAGGCCGTAGTACCCAAAGTTCTGCACAGAAGTCAGGACCATCACCCCAACACTGGCCTTGGTGGTCTGCCGGTCTTTGAAAAGGTCAGTGAATCGCCGAGCAAACGGAACAGGATCAGCTGCAGCCTTCACGAACTCAGCCGGCTCACTCATCGTGTGACGGACAATCAAAGAAACGAAAGCAGGCAGCAAGCCGACCAGGAACATGCCACGCCAGCCGATGTAAGGCAGAAGCAATGGTGTGAGAAGAGCCGCCGCAAGAACACCGGCTTGCCATCCCATGCCCACATAAGAGGAGGCTCGGTTGCGCCGGTGTGCCGGCCAGGTCTCGGCGATCAGCGCCATGCCGATACCGAACTCACCACCCAAACCGAAACCGGCGAGGGTCCTGTAGATCAACAGATCCCAATAGCCCTGAGCGATTGCGCAGAGACCAGTGAAGATGGAGAAGGTCAGGATGCACAGGGTCAGCATTCGAACCCGGCCATAGCGATCGCTCAATTGGCCAAATATCAGCCCGCCTGCCACAGCTCCCAATAACGTCCAAGTCACCAGCGAGCCGGCCTCCGATGATGTCAGCGCAAGGCCGATCGTAATCGCAGGCAGCATAAACCCGAGAATCAGTAAGTCGAAGCCGTCCATTGCATAACCCGTCACACTGGCTATCAAAGCCTTGCGCGGTGACGCATCCTTTTTTTGAACCATGTCGGACGAAGCCATCATGCTTTACCTCTTGTTTTTGTATAGTTTTTTAGACGACCTGACAGAGGGACTCGCCAGACCCGCCACCTGCTGGCACCTCAAGGGCTGACCACAGGTTACTGCTAGCGCCGGCTTTTGTCTAAATATTTAGATTTCACGAAAAGCCCGAAACAGCGAATGCACTAAAGGTGCCATTCGAGGTTGATGGAAAGTGCGTCGACATCAATCCCATCGCCCGTGCGGTTGCCGAATTTGTTCCGCCAATACTCGTATCCGGGCCCAACCCAGAACACGTTCTTCTTGGCCCCGACGAGCTGACCTGCGTCGACCATCAAGGAGGTACGCATCAGTTGCTCATCTGCGGTGGGGTTGTTGCGGTAGTCATCACCCTTTTCAGTGTTGTAGCTGTAGAAGCCCTGGAATTTCATCGGCACACTGCCAACCGTGAACGGGACACCCCATGTCAGGTTCAGTTGGTAGAAGGGGTCGAACAGCATCGATGAGTGGTTCCCGGGTAGGTCACAGCTGTCTAGGCCGCAGTGGTTCCATTCCCGTGCGTAATACAGGCTCAGGTCGAGAAAACCCGCCGGCAGCGCAAATTTGAGGGTTGGACCGATCACCACCATTCGCTTGCGTGACTGGAATGCGTTGTTCTTTGTATTCCAGTCAAAACCCAGGGTCAGCGCGACATCCTTGACCGGGCCGAAGGCCAGGGGCTTATCGAAAATCCGGCCGTACTGCAGTTGATTGCGATAAGTCAGGTAGATTTCGGTGGCGCCACTGTCGCTCTCCTTTTTGGGGTCATTGTGATCTGACTTGAACACATCAAGGTTCGCAAATTGCTGGCCCAGCGCGTAGGTGCTGACATGGGTGAGCTGGACGATGTGCTTAGCCACGTCTTTCTTTTTGCCTGGGTCCGAGAAATGACTGCTGTAGCGATATCCAATGAAGGTATCGCTGAACGCTGGGGGTTGAGCTGCCATGACAGCTGGGGTCAAAAAAAGGGCGAGTACGGGCGCGCCGATTCTGGTCTTCATTACCGAAGCTCCAATCAGAGTGTTGTTATTACGCGTTGGGCAGGAAAAAACTGCCTAGCTGTCAGGTCCTAGGACCAAAGCCAAGCAAGCAGGCAAGGAAGTGCTACAAAACGGTGCGGAGTGTGTGCTGAGATACCTAGCCGCGGGTCGGCGCGAGGGGAGTTGAGTAGACATGAGCCGGCCTTTTTTTGTATTTTTTAGACGAACAACTTCACCTGTCTAAATATTGATACACTTGCAGCATGACTTCGTCAAGCCGATCTGGTCGGACACGCGCACTCATCCAATAATGATAAGGATTCTCATTGAACCAGATTGATTACCAAGCAATCGGCGAACGTCTCAGGGCTTTTCGAATTGGCCGTCAGCTGAATGCCGATCAGGTTGCAGAAAAGCTCGGCATCTCGCGTGCTGCGGTTTATCGCCTCGAACTCGGCAAAATCGTAAAGCTCGAAACGCTGGAGCGGTTGGCGGAGCTGTTGAAGGTCTCGCTGACCAGCCTGCTGGGTTCAGACACGGAGTACTTCGACAATGCGCTGGGTTACTTCGAGCGCATGAGGCAGCTGGAAGCGAGGTCCAGCAGCATCATCTCCTACTTCGATCCGTTCTCTTATCTCCTGACAACGCCTGAGTACTCTGAGCTGTTCAAAACGATGCTCTACGAGGCCAGGCCTCGGGTTTTCAGCGGTGCTCAAGAAGCGATGGAAGACCAGATACTGAGTATCCTGGACGAGCGGAAATCCACCTTCTTCCGCCAAAAATTCGAGGTCAAGTCCATCGTCGGTCTGCGCCAGATTGAGCGCTATTTGCACATTGGCCTGGTAGGTCGTTTGGACTTACCGCCCAGTGTTCGTATGGAGCGGGCTTTGCTCGCCCGCCGAGAGATCGAAAACCTGATCAGCATCGTGGAATCGAACAGCGATCATCCGAACATCTATCTGATCGACGAAGCGCTCCCAAGCGCCACCTTCCAGATCTTCGAACAGAAAAACACAAGCTACGTAGCAGTCAGCCCCTACCGACTGGGCGAATTGCCCAATCTGCATGTAGGCATTGCTAGCGTGACGTCATCGGCCCAGGCGGTGGACATGTACAAAGCCATGTCTACCGACTTGTTGAGCCGAGCATATTCAGGCCGAGACGCTATGAGGAAGCTCCAGCAGCTGCTGGCAAAGTTGTAACTAGACGTGCGTCGCCCTGGCTTTCCTGGACACTTTTAAGCGACTGATTTTGGTCGTTAGCCAAGCTCGGCAAACGGCCACCTCAACGCCCAGAGGAAGTCAGTCGAGCTAAATCGAGGCTTCTGGGGCACGTATCTGATACCCGGCTCGGTTGCCCGGCGCCGGGTGGATTTGGGGAACGGGCATAGCCCACCAACTTGGCCCAAACATACGTCCGGGCCGGTGATGATCGGTGTTGATCGCTGCCCAAGGCCCCACTTACTTCAGCGGCACGTAGATATCCGTTTGCCACTGCTCCAGCGGCGTTTCCGGGTACACGCTCAGGTACTGGAAGAACAACGGATGGTCGCGCAATTCTTCATTGCTCGATGGCAGCCAGTCACGATAAAGCGGGTAGATGGTTTCGCCGATGTAGTCAGGCGAGCCGATATGCCGGATCACGGCGCAACGCCCGGCCGGGATGACCCGCTCATGTACGGCGAAATCGTTGGGCTGCACAGCCTCATCAATCTCACCGCAAACGGCAAAGCGAAAAGCGTCGGGCGGGGTGGTGTCGGGGTTGTCGTAGGGAATGCCGAACGTGCGGCTGCTGGCCACCGGCGACTGGCCGCTGTGCATGCGCCATTGGCGAAAACGCGCGACGCTTTCGCCGACCAGGCCGGGTGGCCCTCGGTGTTCGAGCGCGGCTACGCGGGTTTCGGCGAAATCCACGATACGGATCTGCATGGTGATACTCCTGGAAAGGTGTGGAACAACGAATACCGCACTCCAGGCCTGCCAGTTCGGCGCCTTGGCGAAGACGCTGGGCGCCATGCCAAAGGCACGCTTGAACGCTCTGGAAAAGGCTTCGGGGCTTTCGAAACCGGCGCCGAATGCGGCTTCCAGGACGGGCATTGCGGGTGAGGCGACCAGCTGGTGCGCCGCGCGTCGAAGCCTCATCAGTTGCACATACCGCGAAACCGGAATGCCCATGTATGCCGTGAACTGCCGATGGAAGTGAAACGCCGAGAAGTTGGCGATGCGGCTCAGGGCATTCACCGACAGGTCGCCTTCAAGGTGGCTGTCGATGTAGGCAAGCACGGCTTCGAACCGCTTTGCGTAGGTAGGGTTGTGCTGTGAGTCAGTCAACGAACGGAATCTCCGGAAGGTGCGGTGAGCGCTAGCATCCGTTGTTCAGGCATCGAGGTGCCTAGCCGTGATTGCTCAATCGGGGATTGTCTTGACCATGCCGTGGATGACGCCAGTGTGGCCGGGTGTACCGCGCTACCGGCCAGTTAAGCAAGTTGGGCCGCAAAAGCGGCCCCTGTAACGCTAGCTGACAGGTGGGTCAATCCACCCGCACGAACTCGTTCTTGGCCATTTCACTGCCGCCGACGGCTTCCAGGCGCTTGCCGCCCTCCAGTACGCGCACATTGATCAGTGCAAGCCCGTCCTTGTTGCGCGCCGTGACCACATCATCCTTGCGCTCCCACTCTTCGACCTTGACCTTGCTGCCATTGGCGATGATGTAGTCCTTGGAGAACTCCCACTTTTGCTTGGGGCTTTTGAAACCCATCACCGTGGTGGTGGCTTCGTAAGTCCCTTCCAGGGCGTCGTTGCCGCAGCCGGCCAGTACAAAGAATGGCAGCGCTGCGAGTACCAGTTTGAATGTACGCATGTGATTTCCTTATCGGTTGGTTTTGATGGTGAGAGGCATCATGAAAGCGGAGTGCCTGTAGCAGGTCCATGGACATCCGCATGGGCGCTACGCCGCGGGATTATACAGACCGGGCCTGATCAGCAAAGTTGCATGCACCCGGGTGCTTGAAACCTTGACGAAGTTGTCTGGGCTGGTGGGGTAGAGCAGCCGTGTTTTTCAGGCAAGGCTGCAGGGTGAGTACCAGGGGGCCGCGGAATCGATGTGAACGTGTTTCTGCTTCTTGGGCAGGAACGGAGTATCAAGTGTGCCCAGGGCTATCGAAACCCAGTCGGCAAAATCACCTTGGGACCGTGACCAGAACAAGCTTGAGCCGCACGCGACGCAAAACTCGCGCACTACCGTCGGTGAAGAGGCGAACGTCTTGATGTAGGTAGCACCGCGTAGTATGCGCAGCATACTGCGCGGCACGCTGCCGTACGAAGCGAATGCGGCGCCATGACCTTTACGGCATTGGCTGCAATGGCAATGGCTCACTGCCTTGGGTGGGGTGAGTAGCAGGTAACTGACCGCTGTGCATAGGCAGCTTCCTTGGTATACCTCTGTCATTGGTGCTTCCGTGCAGGATGAAAACGCCAGGGTAAACGCACAGGCTTGATCAGTCGACTGATCACTTTCAACCTATAGTTGTCGTTGGCGAAAAAGTGCAGTTGATCCTATGCGAATGTTCAAGGTATCAGTAGAACACTCGATTGATACCCTGGTTGGGTGAATACGGTATCCTAAGCCCCGTCTCGCCGGCCAGAGTGTGTTTAACAAATGACTGTAATTGCCCTGATCAACCCAGACAATGATCCGCACCTAATTGCTGACTGCCTGATTACTTCTGATGGGCAGGATGGCCGCACAGCGAAGTCGATTTGGGTCCCTTCGTTAGGCATCGTTCAAACAGATTGGCAAGACCTTGATGGGCCTTTCCATCTGGTACGTATGGCTCGCAAGACGATCGTCCTCCCCAATGGTGGTGGGATGCTTGCCTTTGCAGGTGACTGCCGACCGGCCTTCGAGTTTTGGGTTGCGCTGTCTGACGCAATCAATACCAGGATCTCTTACGACCCGGGCGCCTTGGTCGATCATGACATGCTGCAGCGTATATTGATCAGCATGGGAGAGCAGGCAAGGCGCTTCCATGTTTTAGGTGTTCTGATCGACAGAAACAATCGGAAGCATGCATTCACCCATCGATCAGAACTGTCTGTCGAAACAGAAAATTTTGGCACGTGCTACCTCGCCGGAAGTGGAAGCAAACTGCTGCAGAAGGAGATCTTGCAGCAAGATCAGCGCTTCACACAAATGGGCGAATGGACGTGGGGCAAAATTTCCCCAACGGAGGAGCTGTCAGAGTCGCTCTGCTCAAGCATGCTCTACCATGAATCGGACATCAACAATGGTCGCAGGCCGGACACGCCAATGCATGAGCGATTTGGCGGTTTCTACGAGTGGTACGGGTTTAAACATGCTGGCGTAAAACCAATGCCTTCGCGGCTAGATATAAACTTGCTTTGGGAAAACGATACGCTCTATTTGACCCGCTTGCATTTGTCAGAATCCTACAGTTCAAATGGCGAGAAAAGCAGTAGATTTAAAAGTTCACAGGTATTATTGAGTGTTTTGACGTTTTGCTGTTGCCGGGTGGAAGTTGACTTTCAGGCGCTCATGAATCTGGATCTTAAGCTTCTGTTCGGAAGAGCGGACGGGCTGTTGATTGAACGCTTCGTGAATCTATATGACTCAGTCGATACTCTGGTCGATCCCCGTATATCTGGAGTGGCGGGTGCTCAGTTTCTGGATGAACAATTTGCAATTCCGCTTGTCGTCAGGAATGTTCGGCTCATCGTGAGCGTGAATGGAAAAAGTATTGCAAAGGGCGTATCGCAAAGCGAGAATATCAAACAGCCCGCCACTGTGCACTCACAGAACGGCGTCGCAAGTATTGCTCTCGACCCCAATGTTTGCCTTCTGATTGCAGATATTTTGAATCGAAACATCTAGGCAAGGTTGAATGCAGTATTGAATTAGCCATGTTTCACCCTTCATCGTTAACAGCCATTCGCCAAATGGCTGTTAACGTCCCAGAGTGAAAACCGGTGGTAGCGCAGCCAGCCCCTGTCAGTGCTGCGCGCTATCCACTGCGATGCCTTCGCCGGATACTTCGGTGTAGCGGGCACTGCGATCGGCAATGGCGTAATGAATCAACCCGCCCAAACCTGCCCCAAAGAACCACGAAAACTGCGACAGCGTATCGAACGCCGGCACCAGCGCCAGCACGATGGCGATCAGCGCAGCCGGGATGAACGCCGCTACAGCGCGCAGGTTGACCCCACGGTTGTAGTGATAGGCAGCCTCTGTACTTTCGCTGTACAGCTGCGGCAGGTTTACCCGGCTGCGGCGAACCAGGTAGTAGTCGGTGACGATGATTCCGTACAGTGGGCCGAGCAGGGCACCCAGGCCGCCGAGGAAATACACGATCACCGACGGGCTGTTATACAGGTGCCAAGGCAGGATCAGCACCGCGATGGCGGCGCTGAGCAAGCCGGCGCGGCGGAAGTTCAGCAGGTTCGGCGCGAGGTTGGCGAGCACGTAGGCCGGGGCGACGAAGTTGGCCATGATGTTCACCGCGACGGTGACGATCAGGAAGGCCAGGCAGGCCAGCACCAGGCCGGCGGTGTTGGGGATGGCGGCGACGATTTCGGTCGGTCCCTGCACCAGCTTGCCGTCGATGCTGAACTGCGCGCCGGCCAGTACCACGGCGATCAGCGCGAAGCCGAGCATGTTCACCGGCAGGCCCCAGAAGTTGCCCACGCTGATGGTGCGGCGGTCTGGGCAGTTACGGGTAAAATCGCAGAAGTTGAGAATCATGGTGCCGTACAGCGAGACCCACAGCGCGGCGGCACCGAGCACTTTCAGCCACATAGTCGAGCCGGTTGGCGCGTTGCCGCTGGACCATGAAATCGACAGGCCACTGCGCCAGTACATCCAGCCCGCCAGGCAGGCAAAGGCGACCAGAATGATCGGCCCGGTGATGGACTCGAAGCGGCGCACCATCTCCATGCCGTAGGCAAAAATCGCCACCTGCACGCACCATATGCCTAGGAAGGTGATCCAGCCCAGCGTCGACAGACCGAGGATCGAGTTCTGGTCGTAGGCT
The DNA here is from genome assembly GCA_041071465.1 of Pseudomonas putida. NCBI lineage: Bacteria > Pseudomonadati > Pseudomonadota > Gammaproteobacteria > Pseudomonadales > Pseudomonadaceae > Pseudomonas > Pseudomonas putida. The sequence continues at coordinate 4,092,047 of CP163498.1, forward strand.
TTGAGGTCTGGAGCGATGGCGGTCAGCAGCACGCGCAGCACGACCGAGGCGAGGTAGGTTTGTATGCCGAACCAGGCGATAGCGATCACCGCGCGGATCAGTGCCGGGATCTGCGCACCATGAATGCCGAAGCTGATACGGCACATGACGGGGTAGGGCAGGCCGGTCTTCTGGCCCATGTAGCCCGACAGGTTCATCAGGCCGTAGATCACCAGCGCACCAAGCGCGAAGGCGGCGAGGATCTGCGCGCCGCTCATGCCCAGGGCGAACAGGCCGATGGCGAAGGAATAGTTGGCGATGTTATGCACATCGTTGGTCCACAGCGCGAACAGGCTGTAACGCCCCCAGGTGCGATTGGCCGCGCGGGTCGGGGCAAGGTCGGCACTGTACAGACGCGGGCTCAACGCCAGCTGATTGGGCTCGGCCGTATCGGCGGGGAGAACATCAAGCTGACCAACATCGGAACGTGAAATCGACGCCATCGGGACTCCATGATGGTTGTGTACTTTTATTATTGAATTTGTATACACACAAGATTCATACCAACCCACGCGTTCGGTTGAGGCCAGCCTTCTACAGCCTTCATTCGGCATTTTTGCGTGATACGCCTCGCCGAGAAGTGGGTATTTTGTGCACATTTTTTGTGCAAAGTTGTTACCGCACGCGCCAGGCGGGGATGCTTACCTGTTCACCAGGTTGAGCTGACGCGCTGAACGGGTGGCTTTCAAGGGAATGTTCGGACTAATCTGCCAACAGGATTCTATGGGGGCTTTTCGATGTCGCATGTATCGCTCGGACTGGGTCTGTTACTTGCCGCTGCCTTGGTCGAAGCAGCCCCACTGCAGGTGCCCACCCCGGCCGCACTGAGGAGCCAGCTCGAAAGCCTCAAGCCTGGCCAGTTTCTCTGGTACCCGCAGGTTTCGCCGGTAGGGCCGGTGACCGTGGTGGTGAGCCTTACCGAGCAACGTGCCTACGTCTATCGCAATGGCATTGCCATTGGCGTCAGTACCGTGAGCAGCGGCAAGCCAGGCCGGGAAACCCCCACCGGGGTATTCAGCATTCTGCAGAAGAAGGTCGAGCACAAATCCAGCCTCTACAACAGCGCGCCGATGCCCTATATGGAGCGCCTGACGTGGGACGGCATTGCCTTGCACGCTGGCCATCTGCCGGGCTACCCCGCTTCGCATGGTTGTGTCCGGTTGCCGATGGACTTTGCCAAGAAGCTGTACGAAGTCACCGGTTTCAGTTCGACGACTGTCATCGTTTCCGATACCAACAGTGCGCCGGTGGAGGTCTACCACCCCGGCGTGCTGGCGCCTACGGTCAGCGATGGCAAGGCCCAAGGCCCGCTGGTATTGAACAACCAACAGTTCTGGAACGACCCAGACCCGACGGCTGGGCCACTGTCGATCCTGATCAGCCGCGCCGACTTGCGGGCCTACGTGTTCCGCGGTGGCCAGTTGATCGGTTCGGCGCCGGCACTTTCGGCTGAAAGCGGCCAGCATCGCAGTGGCATGGCGGTGTATTCCCTGTTGCAAAAGCCATCCAGCTTGGCACTCGATGGCGGGCTACCCTTACGCTGGTCAGTGGTGGGCTTGAGCAACCCGGAGTATGGAAATACGCCTTATGAACAATTGGGGCAATTGAACATCAACCCGGAATTTCGCCGTCATCTACGAGCGGCAATGGACGTTGGCACGATGCTGGTGATCACCGACTGGGCGTCTACTCGGGATACCCGCAGCAATGGACAATTCACGGTGATCAGCACCGAGGGCAGTGAAGAATCTAAACCATTGGTCAAGAAATGATCGGCAATCTTCAGTAAATCAAGCAAAGTAGCGGTTTTTGGCTGCAAACAAGGCAGATAAGACACGTTTTCAACAGGGTACCCTATGTCGATGTTTGAACCTTTGCGCGGAGCCGTCCGGCTCTCGGTGGCCAGTATTGGCCTGTTTTCTTGAGCGCCTGGCCTGCTGCCTACGCGCAATCTCTGCCTAGTGCTGCCGAGCTGCAGCAGTTGGCGCCGAACGCCAACCTGTCCACCTTGGCCCTGGCCCTTACTGCCTATTCATGCGCCAGTCACAACGACGCGAACAAGTTGCTGACGGTGATCGATTACTCCAAGGCCTCGCGTGACAAACGCCTGTGGGTGTTCGACCTGCGGGCCCGGAAACTGCTGTTCGAAGAGTGGGTCGCCCATGGCAAGAACAGCGGCGCCGATGTGCCGACCACGTTCTCCAACGCGCCGAACAGTTACCAGTCCTCCATCGGCCTGTATGAAACCGGCCAGACCTACAGCGGCAAGCATGGCCGCTCGCTGCGCCTGCAAGGGTTGGAGCCGGGGTTCAACGACAACAGCATGTCGCGGGCAATCGTGATGCATGCCGCCGCGTATGCCGACCCCAAGGTTGTGCCCGGCCTAGGGCGCCTGGGGCGCAGCCAGGGCTGCCCTGCCGTTCGGCCGGCCATTGCCGGCAAGCTGATCGAGACGTTGCAACGCGGTAGCTATGTGTTTGCCTATTACCCGCAGCAGAACTGGCTGAAAACATCACGTTTTCTCAACGCACAGAGCTGCCCGCTGGCAAATCAGTCGCTCGCCAGCAAGTAGAGGCAACGGTGGGTAGTTACTGATTACCCTTGGCCTGTTGCTCCAGGTGCACCTGCAACGTCGGATCGATTTGCAGTGCGCTGGCCAGTTCGTCCAGGTAGGCCCGCTCTGCGGGCTGCTGGTCATCCACCAGCATCACGCTAGCCAGGTACATTTCGGCAGCCATGGCGGGGTCCTGGGCAGACTGTGCCACCTCGGCTGCATCGAGTGGTTTGCTAACCTCCTCATCCAGCCATTGCTGCAGTTGCGGGTCGCTGGTGTGGCGTTTGATTTCGGCGTAGATCAACTGTTCTTCTTGCTCGTCGATGCGACCGTCAGCCTTGGCTGCCGCGATCAATGCGCGCAGTACCGCATGGCTGTGGCCTTCGGCTTCGGCGCCCGACAGTTGATCGACCGTACGCATGGCCTGTTGCGGGGCGGCTGCCTGGCTGCGTTGCCAGCTTTGATAGGCCTGGAACGCCATCATGCCCAACGACGCCAGCGCGGCATAATTGGTGCCACCCGCAGAGCGGCCCTGGGTAGAGCCAAGCGCGCTGCCGCCACCCAAAAGCCCGCCCAGTAAACCACCAAGACCGCCAGCGCCACCCGTTGCACTGCCGCCGCCAAGCAGCCCTCCCAGCAAGCCGCCCAGGCCGTCTTGCGATGCCAGGCCGCCGTTCCCTTGTTGCGCTCGCGAGCCTTGTCCGGCGCGCAGCAGCTGTTCGAGTAGATCAGTCGTGTTCATGGCACCGCCCTCGGTCGGTAGTCGTTGCCCAGACAAGCAACGATAGCCCCCTCGAGGCGAACTGCCATGACCGTTTGGCAGACTTGGCCCAGAAGGGCCAAGGTCGGGTCAGGCACCCATATGGCAGGTGCTGCAGCCAGGGTACTGGCTCAGCCTCTCATCACTTCGTCCAATGCCTGCTCAAGGGTGCTGACCGTGCGCTCGATATTGTGCAGCTTTTCGAGCCCGAACAGACCGATGCGGAAGGTCTGGAAGTCGGCTGGCTCGTCACATTGCAACGGCACGCCGGCGGCTATCTGCAGGCCGTGATCGGCAAATTTCTTGCCGCTCTTGATATCGGCATCATCGGTGTAGCTCACCACGACGCCCGGTGCCTGAAAGCCCGATGCGGCCACGCTCTTGATGCCTTTGCCAGTCAACAGGGCGCGCACCCGATCACCTAGCGCCTGTTGTTCCGCGCGGACCTTGTCGAAGCCGTAGGCTTGCATCTCGTTCACCACGTCGTTGAACCGTGCGAGCGAATCGCTGGGCATGGTCGCATGGTACGCATGCCCACCTTGCTCGTAGGCCTGCATGATCTGAAGCCACTTTTTCAGGTCGCAGGCAAAGCTGCTGCTCTGTGTGTGCTCGATGCGTTCGAGGGCCAACGCGCTGAACATCACCAAGGCGCAGCAAGGTGAGGCGCTCCAGCCTTTTTGCGGTGCGCTGATCAGCAGGTCGACCGCGCACTTGTGCATATCGACCCAAATCGTGCCGGAGGCGATGCAGTCCAGTACGAACAGGCCACCCACTGCATGCACGGCATCGCCGACGGCCCGCAGGTAATCGTCGGGCAGGATAATCCCTGATGAGGTTTCAACGTGGGGCGCGAAGACAATCTGAGGCTTGTGCGCCTCAATTGCCGCCAGCACTTGCTCCAGAGGCGGTGGCGCGTAGGCCGCCTGGCGCCCCGTGTCGACCGGTCGGGCTTTCAGCACCGTGGTGGCCGCCGGGATGTTGCCCGTATCGAGGATTTGGCTCCAGCGATAACTGAACCAGCCGTTGCGTATCACCAGGCATTGCTGGCCAGTGGCAAACTGGCGCGCAACTGCTTCCATGCCGAATGTACCGCTGCCCGGCACTACCGCAACAGCCTGGGCGCCATAGACCTGTTTCAGGGTCTTGGAAATGTTCTTCATCACGCCTTGAAATGCCTGAGACATGTGATTGAGCGAGCGGTCGGTGTACACCACCGAGTACTCGACCAGCCCCTCAGGATCAATACTGGAGTAGAGCGTTGACATGGGGTGACTCCTTGGCAGAGATGTCCGTGATATCGACCCTGCCCTAAGCCCTGGCAAATGACAAGACGGGGCAGGGCGGTGTGCGGCTTCGGTCGACCTTATCAACAGCCTCACCGGTACCGGTGACCGCTAAACTTTGCTCTAACCGTAGATTAACTATTGCCTGTCTGTTGCTTCAGCCAGTGTTGCACGACGCCAAGCGACTCAGGCTGCTGCAGCTTGCGTGGCCACACCAGATAGAACGACTTGTCGAGCCTGAGCTGCTGAGCGAAGACTTGAATCAGCCTGCCGGCGACGATGTCATCACTGACGAACGCCAGGCTGGCCAACGCAATGCCCTGGCCACTGATGGCCGCATCAATGGCCAATGAGGTCTGATTGAACCGCAGGTTCTTGGCGGTCGGTTGCACGTGTTGCGGAAACACTGCAGCAAGGAACTGAGGCCAGAAGTTATGGGCATCGTGGAGCATGATGAAATCTTGCAGTTGCTCGAAGCTGGCGGGGACTTGGCTGCCCTCGAATAACGCAGGGCTGGCCACTGCGACGATGCGATCCTCCATCAACAGTTCGCTGTTCAGGCCTGCGCCGATTTCGGGCTTGCCATAGCGGACGGCGATATCCACGCCATCGGTGTTGAAGTGGGACAGTCGATCTGTAGCCAGCACACGTAAATCGATGTCCGGGTGGCTTTGCGCAAAACTGCCCAGCCTGGGAATAAGCCATTTGGAGGCAAAGGTCGGGGTAACGCTGACCGTAAGGTGCGCTGATTGTGGCCGCAGCAGGCGTGTCGCCTCATCGATCATGGCCAGGGCACTGCGGATGCTGCCGCTGTAACCCAGCCCTGCATCGGTCAGTGCCAGGCCCCGGGGCAGGCGCTCGAACAGGCGAAGGTTCAGGCTTGCCTCCAGCCCGCGTATCTGTTGTGCAACTGCCGCCTGGGTCACGCCCAATTCTTCGGCGGCCAGGCGGAAGTTAAGGTGGCGGGCGACCACTTCAAACACGCGTAGCGCATTAAGCGAGGGCAATTCAGGGAAACCGTTTGGCATGACGTTGGCAATGGCCGGGCTGGAAAAATTCATTGCCGAGGCTACTCCCTGAGCACCTTTAAAGAAACCCGCGCCAGCGCCTTCAATTCAAGCTCCTGAACCTCAAGCGCTCTTTTCGCGGCAGCGGTTTTTCATCGTGCAGCTTGACTCGTGAAATTTTTAGTGTAATTTTTCATGAAAAATAAACATAAAAATTTCACGGCAGTCCGAAACGATGAAGATGCACGAAGAGGTTGAAGCCCTCGCGATCCTTATTCACGACCTGCGCAAATTCAAGAACCTGACCTTGGGTGAACTGGCCGAGCGCATCAACCGCTCTGTCGGTTTTCTCTCCCAGGTCGAACGCGGTGTTTCACGCCCGACCGTGGCGGACCTCACCGCTATCAGCGAAGCGCTCGGCGTATCCACCGCGTACTTCTACAACCTGAGCAAGCCCCGCAGCATCGGCTGGGTCACGCGCCCCCATGAGCGGCGCACGCTGTACCTGGAGTCGGGCATTACCGACGTGCTGGCCTCGCCGACCATCGCCGGCGCGTTCGCCATGCTCGACAGCCATCTCGAGCCCGGCGCCACCAGTGGCGAGGACTACCTGAGCGATCGTTCCGAGCAGGGCTGCTTCGTGCTCGAAGGCGAGCTCACGGTATGGCTGGACCAGGGTGACGCCGTGACCCTGCAAGCCAACGACTGCTTCCAGCTGCAACCCCACGCGCAATTCCGTTACGCCAACCTGACGGAAAAGACCACCCGTGTGCTCTGGGTCTTCAATTGAATTCGTTCACCTCACAAGGATAAGAAGATGAGTGTCATCTTTCCGGATCTGCTGGCTGAAGTGCGCTCGTTCCGAGCAGAACACCCGGCAATACGCTATGTCGACTTGATTGCACTGGATATCCCCGGGCATTTCTATGGCAAGCGCTACCCCATCGACATGCTGGAGAAAGTCGCAGCCGGTGCGCCTTTGAAACTGCCGCAGAACTGCGTGCTGCTGGGCACCCAGGGTGGGCTCTACCCGATTGGTGACTACTGCTTCGCCGACGGCGACCCGGATGCCGCGCGGCGCCTGGTACCGGGCACCCTCAAGCCGGTGCGCTGGGAAAAGGAAGTGATCGCCCAGATGCTCATCACCTCCGACGGCACTGCCAAGCCGATCGAGTTCGAACCCCGAGAAGTGCTGGCTCGCGTGCTTCAGCGCCTGGCCAAGCGTGGTATCCGCCCGGTGGTGGCGTTCGAACTGGAGTTCTACCTGTTCGACCGCAAGCTCGATAACGGCCTGCCGCAGTACCCGCGCGACACGGCAACCGGGGACGAAGACGACCAACCGAACATGCACATCGAGCGGCTGTCGCGCTTCTCGTCGGTGCTGCACGAGATGGTCGATGGCGCCAACGAGCAGGGCGTGCCGGCGAACGTGATCACCGCTGAGCTAGGCCCCGGCCAGTTCGAAATCAACTTCTCCCACAGCGACGATGCCCTGAGCGCGGCGGACTGGTCGGCGCTGTTCTGCCGCAGTACCCGGGGTATCGCGATGAAGCACGGCTACCGTGCCAGCTTCATGAGCAAGCCGTACCTGGACGCGCCAGGCAGCGGCATGCATGTGCATGTCAGCCTGTACGACGACGCCGGCAACAACATCCTGGCCGGTGCCGAGCAGCGCAAGCTGCGTCATGCGGTGGCAGGGTGCCTGGAGCTGCTGCCGCACTGCATGCCGATCTTTGCCCCCAACCACAATGCCTACCGCCGTTATGGCGCGATGGTCAACGCGGCGAGCAAGGCCAGCTGGGGCTTCGAGGACCGTGATGCGTGCATTCGCATCCCGGAATCCGACCCGCGCAACCTGCGCATCGAGCACCGCCTCGCGGGCGCCGATGCCAACCCGTATCTGGTGCTGGCGGCCATCCTGACCGGGATGGAGCATGGCCTGGACCGTGGCGTGGAACCCATTGCGCCGTTGAACGACAACCGCCAGAGCGGCATCGACTTCCCCAAGGATGCCCTCAGCGCTCTGGCCGCCATGCGTCACCACCCGGTGGTCAACGAAGGCCTGGGCAGTGAGTTCGTGATGGTTTATTGCGAAAACAAATACCAGGAGCAACTGGACTTCATGCGCCACATCGATGCCCGCGAATACCGCTGGTTCCTTTGACTGCTGCGGTCCGAACAGACGCTTTTTCAACGTTTGAATACCACGCGCAATACCGATTTGCCGGAGGAAGATATGCCACGTGTGCCCGTTATTGGCATTACCGCATGCACCAGCATGATTGAGCAGCATGCCACCCAGACCATCGCCGAGAAGTACGCACGCGCGGCCGCCAAAGCGGCGTGTGGGCTGCCCATCGTGATCCCCAGCCTCGGTGACCTGATGGACAGCGCCGATATTCTCGACGTGGTGGATGGGCTGATCTTCACCGGTTCGCCGTCCAACATCGAGCCGTTTCACTACAACGGCCCGGCCAGTGCGGTAGGCACCCATCATGACCCTTTGCGTGATGCCACCACGTTGCCGCTGATGCGTGCGGCCATCGCCGCCGGTGTGCCTGTACTTGGCATTTGCCGTGGCTTTCAGGAAATGAACGTGGCGTTGGGTGGCACCCTGTACCAGAAGGTCCACGAGGCTGGGGTGTTCATGGATCACCGCGAAGGCAAGGGCGAGCCCATCGAAAAGCAGTATGGCCCGCGTCACACCATGCATGTGGAACCCGGTGGCCTGCTCGACCGCATGGGCTTGCCGGCGATCTTCGACGTCAATTCCATCCACGGCCAGGGCATTGATGTACTGGCCCCGGGGCTACGGGTGGAAGCATTGGCACCAGATGGCCTGGTGGAGGCGATTTCGGTCGAGAACAGCAAGGGGTTTGCCCTGGCCGTGCAATGGCACCCGGAGTTCCAGGTCATGGACAACCCGCAGTACCTGGCCATCTTCCAGTCATTCGGCAAGGCCTGCCGGCAGCGCTCGGTGCTGCGCCAGAGGCTGTTGCTGTCCGCCTGAACAGCCACCTTGCCCACCTACGAAAATACCCGCGCAGCACCGCTGCGCAACTTGATGGAGTGAAGTCAATGAGTGAACAGAATTCGCAGACCCAGGCCTGGCAAGCGCTGAGCCGCGACCACCACCTGGCCCCGTTCAGCGATGTCAAACAACTGGCCGAGAAAGGCCCGCGCATTATCACCTCGGCCAAGGGCGTGTACCTCTGGGACAGTGAAGGTAACAAGATTCTCGATGGCATGGCGGGCCTGTGGTGCGTGGCGGTCGGCTATGGTCGCGACGAGCTGGCCGAGGTCGCCAGCCAGCAGATGAAGCAGCTGCCTTACTACAACCTGTTCTTCCAGACTGCCCACCCGCCTGCGCTGGAGCTGGCCAAGGCAATCGCCGATGTGGCGCCGCAAGGCATGAACCACGTGTTCTTCACAGGCTCCGGCTCCGAAGGCAACGACACCGTACTGCGCATGGTTCGCCATTACTGGGCGTTGAAGGGCAAGAAAAACAAGAACGTCATCATCGGCCGCATCAACGGTTACCACGGCTCTACCGTGGCGGGCGCGGCCCTGGGCGGCATGAGCGGTATGCACCAGCAGGGCGGGGTGATCCCGGATATCGTGCACATCCCGCAGCCCTACTGGTTCGGTGAAGGCGGCGACATGACCGAGGCCGACTTCGGCGTGTGGGCGGCCGAGCAGTTGGAGAAGAAGATCCTCGAAGTTGGCGTGGACAACGTTGCCGCCTTCATCGCCGAGCCGATCCAGGGCGCCGGCGGTGTGATCATCCCGCCGCAGACCTACTGGCCGAAGGTCAAGGAAATCCTGGCCAGGTACGACATCCTCTTCGTCGCCGACGAAGTCATTTGCGGTTTCGGCCGTACCGGTGAGTGGTTCGGTACTGACTACTACGACCTCAAGCCCGACCTGATGACCATCGCCAAGGGCCTGACCTCCGGTTACATCCCCATGGGCGGAGTGATCGTGCGTGACGAAGTGGCCAAGGTCATCAGCGAAGGCGGCGACTTCAACCACGGCTTCACCTATTCCGGCCACCCGGTAGCGGCTGCGGTGGGCCTGGAGAACCTGCGCATTCTGCGCGACGAGCAGATCATCCAGCAGGTGCACGATAAAACCGCACCTTATCTGCAGCAACGCCTGCGCGAACTGGCCGACCACCCGCTGGTAGGCGAAGTCCGCGGCTTGGGCATGCTCGGTGCGATCGAGCTGGTGAAGGACAAGGCCACCCGCGCCCGTTATGAAGGCAAAGGTGTCGGCATGATCTGCCGCCAGCACTGCTTCGACAACGGCCTGATCATGCGCGCCGTGGGCGACACCATGATCATCGCGCCACCGCTGGTGATCAGTGTCGAAGAGATCGACGAGCTGGTGCAGAAGGCTCGCAAGTGCCTGGACCTGACGTACGAAGCTGTTCGGTAAGAAAGGGGCTGCTTCGCATCCCATCGCCGGCAAGCCAGCTCCCACAGGGTTGAGACATGCATTGCAACTGTGGGCGCTGGCTTGGCTGACAGCCAGCGAACCCTGAAGCATTTTGCTTTGTGAGATGAATCATGTACTTTTCAGGGCATTCATCACCCATCCGAAAGTCGCGATTCAACTATGAAAGTGCACGAAGAAATCGAAGGCCTGGCAGTACTGATTCGCGACCTGCGCAAATTCAAAGGCCTGACATTGGGCGAGCTGGCCCAGCGCATCGGCCGTTCGGTAGGCTTTCTGTCCCAGGTCGAACGCGGCGTATCGCGCCCGACCGTGGCCGACCTCACTGCCATCAGCGAAGAGCTCGGTGTCTCGACCGCCTACTTCTACAAGCTGGACAAACCCCGCGAGCTCGACTGGGTCACCCGCCCTCACGAGCGCCGCACGCTGCATCTGGCCGGCGGCATCACCGATGTGCTGGCATCCCCCACGATAACGGGGGCGTTCTCCATGCTCGATAGCCATTTGCAGCCGGGGGCCAGCAGTGGCGAAGAGTACCTGGACGACAGCTCGGAGCAAGGCTGCTTCGTGCTCGAAGGCGAACTGACCGTCTGGCTGGACGGCGGTGAGCCGGTCACGCTGCGCGCCAGTGACAGTTTTCAGTTGCAACCCCATGCCAGTTTTCGTTACGCCAACCTCACCGACAAGCCCACGCGCGTGCTTTGGGTGTTCAGCTGAGGGGCTTGTGCGTCGCATCCGGCTGGCCGGGAAAGTTGGCCTGCAAGCAATATGCTGGCTGCATGGGGTATCCTTATGCCACGCAAACAACTTCGAAGCAGTGAATGAACGATGGGTTTTGAACAACTAGCTGAGCTACGTGACCGCCTGCGGGCGGAAAAAGGGCAGACCAAGGCCGATAGCCCGAAACCGCCCAAGCGCAAGTCGCCCGCGCAGGCGAAGCCGCGTGAGCAGGACCCGGCGGTGGCAGCGATTTGGCCTCTGCAGAAGCATTTTCCCTTGGCTTTCCCGGTCAATCCTGCCCCCAAGGTGCCGCTCAAGGAGGGCATTTTCAAGGATGCCGAGCAACACTTGGAGCTGCTTGGGTTAACCCGTGAGCAGCTGAAACTGGGCATTTCTACGTGGTGCCGGGGTGCTCGATACTGGGCAAGCATGGTGGAAGATGCACCGCGTCTGGACCTGAACGGGCAGGCAGCTGGCGTTGTGACCGCCGCCCAGGCACTGCATGCGAAGCAGCAAGCCTCGCGGCAACGTAGCCAGGACCGCCGCAACCGGGCGAAGTCCAAAGCGCAGTCGCAGTCGCAGTCGCAGACCTCTGCCGCCGACACCGCAGCAGTGCAGACTACCGACTGAATTAAGTCGCGCGTTGCCCTGTCGCCACGCTGGAGGGCAGCCCCTTGCGGGGCTGCCGCCTGCGTTAGGTGTGTGGCAACTTACCTTCAGATCAAAAATCCTGGATTTACCCTGTTCCGGCCCGCCACGCACACTGCGTGTTCGGTCCAATCACTCAGGGTTTCTCATGGTTTTCGAGGGTGAACGCAATAGGGTCGTGTCAAAGCCCCTGTTCAGCCTTTCTTATTTTGTTGGTGTATTCGGGTTCCCGTTCCTTGCCGGCAAAATCATCATCGACAAAGGTTTGTCGATGATGCTGTTGATCCTGCTGGGGGTATCCGTGCTCAATTGGTCGATTACGCTCGGACGGCTGGTGTGGCGCAAGGGCAACTTGCACAACGCCATGGCGTAGACCTCACTCGATCAACTCAAGCCATGGCCAGCGCTCCCGGTAGCTGGCAGCTTTTGCCTTGAACAAGTCGGGGCGTGGATTCAGTTCGTTCATCCTCAAAAGGTTGTTCTGCAAGTCTTCCAGGCCATGGGTGCTGTACAACGAGCCCGTGAGCACATCGACGCCCAGGCAGGTCGAGCGGATCAGGTAGCGGTCAATGCCATCGGTAACCTTGTGCAATGCCGAGTAGGTGCCGCCGAATTTCGCTTGGTACCACAGGTGAACGCGGGCCTGATTGCGCACTTCGACGTTGACGCCCAGGTGCGCACACGCCTGCTGAACCTTGGCGATAACCCGGTCTTCTGCTTCCCAGGACAAGTCGGTGTCGAAATAGGCGATGTCGTAGTCCTTGATACCCCACGCGACAGGCCGCCCGGCGCGTTGGTTCCAGAAGGTCTGGAACAGCGCGCCGGCCGTTAGCATGCAGTGAGGCATATCCAGCGTTGGCAAGATGGCCAGCAGTGCCCGGTTTATCGGGTTTTCCTGGATGGTCGCCAGAACCTGTTCATCAGTCAGTGAATACATGGGTGTCGTCCTTGAAGGCTGCTTGCCAAGGAGCGAGTTTACCCTGTGATAGTGGGCACATCCGCGAAGCATGCGATGCACGCAAGCAGCAGCTCCAGTGCTAGGCATCCACCCTCTGCCCCTTGTGCGCCTGGCGCCATTGTTTGGGGCTGACATCGAACCAGCGGCGAAACGCCCGCGAGAACGCGCTGATTTCCGAGTACCCCAGCAGCAATGCCAACTCGGAAATCGGCAGCGCCGACTGCTGCAGGTAATAGGTCGCCAGCTCCTGGCGCACGGTGTCGACCAGGGTCGAAAAACTCAGCCCCTGCTCCTGCAGGCGGCGTTGCACGGTCCAGCTGGGCAGGCGCAATTGCTCGGCTACCTGCTCCAGGCTCGGGTAGCCGTCGCCCAACAGGGCGCGAACCTGGGTTTTCACATCATCGACAATGCCTGGGCGGTTGAGCGTGCCGGCCTGGCCGCGGAGCAGGTGCATGCTTTCGATGACGATGGCCAGCAAGCGTGGGTCGCGGCCGGGCATTGGCCGGTCGAGCACGCTGCGGCGAAACACCAGCGCATTGCGCTGCTGACCAAACAGCACCGGGGCGTCGAACACTTTGCAGTGCTCATGCCAGGCCTCGGGTTGCGGGTGCTCGAACAACACCTTTTCGGGTGCCCAGTTTTGCCCCAGCGCATGGCGCATCAGGTTGAAGAACATGCCCAGCGACAGTTCGGCGTCCTGCCGCTTGCGCAGGATGGCGCCGTATTGCACCTGGTAGTCCAGGCGGTAGAACTCGCCCATTTCCTCCAGCCGCAACAGGCTGCTCTGCTGGTGCACCGGGAAGGTGTTGACCACGTTGCGCAGGGCATCGCCCAAGGTGGCAGAGCACATGCCCACGTAGCCGAGCAGCCCGAGCGCGTCGGGCTTGAACTGCTGGCCGAAGCGCAGGCCGAAGTTGTCATTGCCGGTTTGCCGAGCCGCCTCCTCGAATACCTGGCAGTACTGGTTCAGGTCCAGGGTGAGGGTAGGGTGCTCCAGGCGCTCGCTGTCGATGCCGGCGCGCCCCAGGATGCGTTCGGCATCGCCACCTTGCTGGCCGATGAAGCCGACCAGGCCGGTCGCCGCCGAGGCCAGAATGCCTATCGAGTTGCCAGGCGGGGCACTCGCTGGTTGGCGCGAGCCTGTATGGATAACGTGCACGAAGCTTCCTCCTCGGTCGTTTACCGGCTGTTGCTGGGTAAATGAAGGAGCAATTTTCATTCCACGCCGGGCCAACGGCCGTACGCCAGCCTGTCGACCGCTCAAGGGCAACTCATTGCGGCGCTGCCGGGGGCCCTCATGGCGCAGGCTGCGCACCAGCACGGTGCGTAGCCTTTGGTTACAAAACTGTTTCGATCATGCCCGTGCGAGTGCGCCCACCGGCCGCTCCTGCAAGTAACGCTGGCACAGGCCCACGGTCTGCTCGACCCATTGCGGGCCCAGGCACTCCACTTGTGGCGTGCCGCGGTGGGTGCCGGTCCAGGCCAGCAGTTGCAGACGCCGCTGCATGATCAGCGTCGGCAGCATGGCGATGTCGCTGGCATCCAGGCTGGCCACGCTGCTGTAACCCGCCAGCCAGTTGTCGATCCACTGCGGCAGGTCGGGGTGGTGTTCGAAGAAGCTCAGGGCCGCTGCCAGGTCGTGCAGGTACCAGCCCATGCCGCAGTCGTCGAAGTCGATGATGCGGGTGCGATCACCTTGCACCAGCAGGTTGGTCAGGCGTAGGTCAGCGTGGATAAGGCCAAAGCGTGATGGGTCTTCGCCATAGCCGGCCAGGCGCGCGCCGATCACCTGTACCGCTTCGCTGATCAAGGCGCTGCCCCGGGCATCCAGGTAGGGCGCTTCGCGCCAGCTGCCCCAGTGGCCGTGCTCACCCAGCATGCTTTGGTGGTTCCAGGTCAGCCGTTGAAAATTGTCGGGGCGTTGCCAACTGCGGGCGTGGCGATGCAGGTGGGCATTGATGGCGCCAAGCCGGCGGAACGAAGCATTCAACTGTTGCTGGTCGGGCTCGCCGCCCTCTATCCAATGAAACAGCACCACGTAACGATGGCCAAGGCCGGGCAGCTCGACCCTTTGAATCGCTTCGCCGTCCACCCCGGCGATGGGCACTGGTACCTCCAGGCCGGCCTGCTCCAGCGCGGCCAGCCAGGCCAGTTCACTGGCGATGTCGGCGTGTTGGTGATAGCCGGCGCGGTGCACACGCATCACATACCGTTGCCGCAAGCCCCGTACCCGATACGTGGCGTTCTCGGAGTGCACCAGCAACTCGATCTGGCCCTGGTAGGTATCGGCATAGCCAGCCAGCGCGTGTTGGGCGAAACGTTCAAGCACGGCAGGGCTGGTGTGAGATGTGTGATCGTTGGTCATCAGGCACGCTCCGTTGGCAGGGGTCTGGCTGCCAGCATGAGTCGAGCCCCGCGCCACTGGCTTGACCGCAAACCGCGAAATCTTGACCACACGCCACAAGCCGCCTGGGCCGCTTCGAGAATTTGATCCTGCAGCCCTCAACTTGTGCCCTGCGGTCAAGTCGCCACCTGCCGGCCGGCCCACCATCGGCCCCCATCACTGGCGTAAACAGCGGATCGAGGGCTAGAGCATGCTGACTTCACTACAAGGCAAAAGCGTATTGGTCACCGGCGGTACCAGCGGTATCGGCCTGGGCATCGCCGTCGGCTTCGCCCGCCAGGGCGCCAAGGTGGCGATCAGTGGCCGGCACCGGGACAAGGTTGAGGCTGTCGCCAGCCGCTTGCGTGATCAAGGCCTGGCCGTCATCGGCCTGGTGGCCGATGTGGGTGACCGCGCGCAGGTGCTGCGGATGATCGAAGAGGTGGCGCAGGCCCAGGGCGGGCTCGATGTACTGTGCGCCAATGCCGGGGTCTTCCCCTCTGCCGCACTGGCCGAGATGAGCGATACCGACTGGGACAAGGTGCTCGGCACCAATGCCAAAGGCACCTTCCTCTGCGTGCAGGCGGCGCTGCCGTATTTGCGCAGGGCCGAGTACGGCCGGGTGATCCTGACCTCGTCCATCACCGGGCCAGTCACCGGCTTTCCAGGCTGGGCGCACTACGGCGCGAGCAAGGCAGCGCAGCTGGGTTTCATGCGTACCGCAGCGATCGAGCTGGCCCGCGATGGCATCACCATCAATGCCCTGCTGCCAGGCAACATCGTTACCGAAGGCTTGCAGGGCATGGGCGAGGACTACCAGGCCAGCATGGCCGCGTCCATTCCGCTCAAGCGCCTCGGCCAGGTCGAGGACATTGCCAATGCCGCGTTGTTCTTTGCTTCCAGAGAGGCCGGCTACATCACTGGGCAAAGCCTGATCATCGATGGTGGGCAGATCCTGCCCGAGTCCCTGCAAGCACTGGCCTGACCCTTTTCCACCAAAACCATAAAAGCACGGAGTGGATCCTGATGAGCGAGACCTACAGCGGTGAACTGGAGCGCCGGCTTGACAGCCAGGCACAGCCCCATGAGGTGCAGCGCCTGCGCAAGAATGCAGTGGGCTTGATGGGTGTGCTGTTCATGACGGTTGCCACTGCGGCGCCGATCACCGCCATGCTTGGCAACGTGCCGATCGCCATCGGCAGCGGCAATGGTCAGTACGCGCCGGCGGGCTACCTGGTGGCCACGATCATCCTGGCGCTGTTCGCCATTGGCTATGCACAGATGGCCAAGTACATCACCGCCACAGGGGCGTTCTACGGCTTCATTTCCCATGGCTTGGGCCGGGTGGTGGGCATGGCCTCGGGGCTTGCCGTAACGCTGACCTACATCGTTTTCGAAGCGGCGTTGGTGGGCATTTTCGCCTTCTTCTGTGAAGACCTGCTGGCCAGTGTCGTCGGCCTGCATGTGCCATGGATCGTGTTTGCCCTGGCCATGCTATTGGCCAACGGCGTGCTCAGCTACTTCGACATCTCCCTCACTGCCAAGGTGCTGGGGCTGTGCCTGGTGCTGGAGATCCTGATGCTGGGGCTGATGGCCTTTGCCGTGCTGTTCCACGGCGGTGGGCCGCAGGGCATGGCGGTGGAGTCGATCAACCCGCTCAACGCCTTCCGGCCAGCCGAGGGGGTGATAGGTGCGAACGCTGGCATCGGCCTGTTCTTCGCCTTCTGGTCCTGGGTGGGTTTCGAGTCCTCGGCCATGTACGGCGAGGAATCACGCAACCCGAAAAAGATCATCCCCTTGGCGACGCTGCTCGCGGTGATCGGCATCGGCGTGTTCTATGTGTTCGTCTCGTGGATGGCCATCGCCGGTTCCGGCCCTGCCGAAGCCATTCGCCTGGCGCAGGACCCGGCCAGTGCCGCCGAGGTGTTCTACGGGCCGACCCGCCTGTACCTGGGCGAGTGGGCCGTGAGCCTGTTCAAGCTGTTGGTGGTGACCGGCTCGTTTGCCTGCGGCATGGCCTTCCATAACTGTGCCGCGCGCTACCTCTATGCCCTGGGCCGGGAGAACCTGTTCGTGTTCCTAGGCCGCACCGTTGGCCGTACTCATGCCCGCCATGGCTCGCCGCATGTAGCCTCGACCGTGCAAAGCGTGATCGCCACGCTGATCGTGCTGGCGTTCCTGCTCACCGGTAAAGACCCGTATGCCGACTTGTATGCCTTGCTGGCAATCCTCGGCACCATGGGCATTCTGATCGTCCAGGCGCTGTGCGCCTTCGCCGTGATCTGCTACTTCCATGTCGGCACCCAACGCCGTGCCCAGGCCCATTGGTTCAAGACCTTCCTCGCGCCCCTGCTGGGCGGCATCGGCATGCTGTACGTGGTTTACCTGCTGTTCGCCAACCTCAGCTTCGCCGCTGGCAGCGCGGCCGAATCGCTGTTGTTCCGGCTGATCCCGTGGATCGTCGCCGCCAGCTTCGCGTTGGGTGGCTCGATCGCCTTGTACTTCCGTTACTTCGACCGCCGCAAGTACCACATCATCGGCAGCATCGTCATGGACGACGCCCGCCAGGACACCTGAGGAGACCGACCATGTTGAAAGTAAATGCCTTCCAGCCCGAGCAGGCTGCTGCCCTGGATGCCGCCGAGCGCCGCCTGATCGAGCGCCGCCAACGCCTGCTGGGGCCGGCCTACCAGCTGTTCTACGACAACCCGCTGCACCTGGTGCGCGGCGCGGGTACGTGGCTGTACGACACGGCAGGGCGGGCCTACCTCGACCTGTACAACAACGTCGCCTCGGTGGGCCATAGCCACCCTCGTGTGGTCGAAGCCCTGGCCGGGCAGGCGGCTGCGCTCAATACCCATACCCGCTACCTGCATGAAGGCGTACTCGATTATGCCGAGAAGCTGCTGGCGACCATGCCGGCGCAGTTGGGCAACGTGATGTTCACCTGCACCGGCAGTGAGGCCAATGACCTGGCCCTGCGCATTGCCCGGGACTACACCGGGGGCACAGGCGTGATCGTTACCCGCTATGCCTACCACGGTATGACGGCGGCCATCGCCGAGCTGTCGCCGTCGGTGGGCGACTACGTGCCGCTGGGCCGTGATATCCGCGTGGTCGACGCCCCGTTGCACCTGCCGCACGCCCCGCACCAGGTTGGCCAGCAGTTCGCCGCCCAGGTGCGTGCTGCGCTGGCCGACATGCAGCGTCATGGCATCCGCCCGGCTGCGTTGTTGGTCGACACGTTGTTCACCAGCGATGGCGTGTTCGCCGACCCTGCCGGCTTTCTTGTCGAAGCGGTGGAGGCGGTGCGCGCTGCGGGTGGCCTGTTCATCGCCGACGAGGTGCAGCCAGGTTTTGGCCGCACCGGCACGCACATGTGGGGCTTCCAGCGCCATGGCCTGGTGCCCGACCTGGTGACCATGGGCAAACCGATGGGCAATGGTCACCCGCTGGCAGGTTTGACGGTGCGCCCTGAAATCCTGGAACGCTTCGGCCGCAACGCCAGTTACTTCAACACGTTTGGCGGCAACCCGGTGTCTGCGGCCGTGGGCCTGGCAGTGCTGCAAGTGATCGAGGACGAAGGCCTGCAGGAGAATGCCCGGCAGGTGGGGGGCCAACTGAAGGAGGGCCTGGAGGGCCTTGCACGCGAGCATGCCTGCCTTGGCCAGGTACGTGGCGCGGGGTTGTTCATTGGGGTGGATGTGGTAGCGCCGTCGGGCGCTGCCGATGGCGCCACGGCGCGGCGTATCGTCAACCTGCTACGGGAAGAAGGCATGCTGATCGGCGTGTCGGGGGCCGACAACAATGCCCTGAAGATCCGCCCGCAGTTGTGCTTCTCGGCGCAGAACGTCGAGCAGTTCCTCAGCGCCTTGCAGCGTGTGCTGCACCAGCTGTGACGGTGTGACCCCGGTTGTACGCGCGCCCCGCCAAGGTTTGCCTTGGCGGGGTTTGTTTTTTCAGCCTGGTCAGTGCCCGGTGGCAGCCTTGCGTCCCTGGGCGGCGTCATAGCAACCTGCCTGTTCGAACACCGCGCGCACTTCATCCAGCACGGCCGGGTCTTCGATGGTCGCAGGCATGGCCACTTCGGGGTTGGCGGCCAGGCTGCGCAGGGTCTTGCGCAGAATCTTGCCAGAGCGGGTCTTGGGCAGGCGCTTGAGGATGAACACCCGCCGTAGCGAAGCGACAGCGCCGACCGCATCGCGCACCCTGGCGACCAGTTCGCGTTCCAGCAGCGCCGGGTCGGGCTGCTGGCCGTGCTTGAGCACCACGAACCCCACCGGCACCTCGCCCTTGAGCTCCTCGGCCAGTGCCACCACCGCGCACTCGGCAACGGCCGGGTGCTCGCCCAGGGCTTCTTCCAGGCTACCGCTGGACAGCCGGTGCCCGGCCACGTTGATCACATCGTCCACCCGGCCCATGACGAACAGGTAGCCGTCTTCGTCCAGGTAGCCGCCGTCGCCGCTGCAATAGTAGCCGGGGAAGCTGCTCAGGTAGCTGTCGGCAAAGCGCTGCGGGTCGCCCCACAGGGTGGTCAGGGTGCCGGGCGGCAATGGCAGGCGCAGGGCGATGTTGCCCGGCTGGTTGCAGGGGACAGGCTGGCCTTCGTCGTCCAGAATGTCCAGCCGGTAGCCCGGCATCGGTACGCTGGCCGAGCCGGTCTTCATCGGCAAGTCATCCAGCCCGCGCGGGTTGCCGGCAATCGCCCAGCCGGTCTCGGTCTGCCACCAGTGGTCGACAACCGGGCAGGGCAGAAACCCCTGCAGCCATTGGCTGGTTGGCGGGTCCAGGCGCTCGCCGGCCACGTACACGGCCTTCAGGCAGGACAAGTCGCGACCGGCGGCCAGCTGTACCTGCGGGTCTTCGCGCTTGATGGCGCGGAAGGCAGTGGGGGCAGTGAAGAACACATTCACCTGGTGTTCGGCGATCACCCGCCAGAACGCCCCGGCGTCGGGCGTGCGCACCGGCTTGCCCTCGTACAGCAAGGTGGTGCAGCCACGGATCAGCGGGGCATAGACGATGTACGAATGGCCCACGACCCAGCCGATGTCCGAGGCGGCCCAGAACACCTCGCCGGGGTGTGCGTCGTACAGGGCCTGCATGCTGAAGTTGAGCGCCACGGCATGCCCGCCGTGGTCACGCACTACTCCTTTGGGTTTACCCGTGGTGCCCGAGGTATAGAGGATGTACAGCGGGTCAGTGGCATTCACTGGCACCGCAGGTACGGCTTCGGCTTGGGCCTGCAGTTGTTGCCAGTCGTGCTCGCGGGGGCCGTGCAACGGGGCCAGGGCCTGTTCGCGTTGCTCGATCACCAGGTGCGGGCTATGCCCGTTGGCCAGTTGCAGGGCCTGGTCGAGCAGCGGCTTGTAGGGCACCACCCGGTCGTACTCGATGCCGCAGCTGGCGCTGAGCAGCACCTTGGGCTGGGCATCGCGGATTCGCACCGCCAGCTCGGCGGCGGAGAAACCGCCAAACACCACCGAATGCACGGCACCCAACCGCGCACAGGCCAGCATGCCGACGAGCGCCTGGGGGATCATCGGCATGTAGATGATCACTCGGTCACCACGCCCCACCCCAAGGGCGCGCAGCATACCGGCGCACCGGGCCACGCGCGCTTGCAGCTGCTGGTAGCTGATGCGCTCCTGCACGCCTGTGGCGGGTGAGTCGTAAAGGATGGCGCAGCGCTCGCCTGCGCCATCCGCGACGTGGCGGTCCACGGCCAAGTGGCAGGTGTTCAGTTGGCCATCGGCGAACCAGCGGCCGCTGCCATCAGCCTGGGCAGTGAAGATCTGTTGCGGAAAGCGATGCCAGTCCAGTGCGGCGGCCTGTTCGCGCCAGAAACCTTCGGGGTCGTCGGCAGCGCGGGCATAGGCCTGCAGGTAGCTAGTCATGGGGTTCTCCTGGTTGCTGTTATTGTTTTACCGGCCTTGCGGCCTGCTGTAATCCTCCCAGTCAGCGCGGAGAGTCGCTTGACCATCGGGCACAATTAATTGACCGCCGAGCGCTTGGCTGGCGCCTTCTGGCGTGCTGTTGCAGGGGCAACAGTGGTTTTACAGTCTGCTGTCTGCCATGCACTCGGACAGCAGGTGAACTTCGTGCAACTTGTTGATATTTTTGGGTTTGTCGATTGGCACGGTTGCTGCTCCTGTCTCCTCGAACCCCAAGGACTCTCAAGGAGCCTCCCCATGAGCCACGCCCCAATCAAGTTCGCCTACTGGGTCCCCAATGTCAGCGGTGGCCTGGTGGTCAGCACCATCGAGCAGCGCACCAGCTGGGACATCGACTACAACCGCAAGCTTGCGCAAATTGCTGAAAAGGCCGGCTTCGACTACGCCCTGTCGCAAATCCGTTTCACAGCCGGTTACGGCGCCGACAACCAGCATGAGTCGGTCACCATCAGCCACGCGCTGCTGGCTGCCACAGAAAAACTCAAGGTTATCGCCGCCATCCTTCCAGGCCCCTGGAACCCGGCGCTGGCGGCCAAGCAGCTGGCCAGCATCGACCACTTCACCCATGGCCGTATCGCCATCAACGTGGTCTCGGGCTGGTTCAAGGGCGAGTTCCATGCCATCGGTGAGCCTTGGCTGGACCACGACGAGCGCTATCGCCGTTCCGAAGAGTTCATCCGCGCGCTGAAGGGCATCTGGACCCAGGACAACTTCACCTTCAACGGCGACTTCTACCGCTTTCGCAACTACAACCTCAAACCCAAGCCGCTGCAGCAGCCACACCCGGAGATTTTCCAGGGTGGTAGCTCGCGTGCTGCGCGGGACATGGCGGCGCGCGTGTCGGACTGGTACTTCACCAACGGCAACAGCGTCGAGGGGATCAAGGCCCAGGTCGACGATATCCGCGCCAAGGCGGCGGCCAACGGCCACTCGGTAAAGATCGGGGTCAATGCCTTCCTCATCGCCCGCGACACCGAGGAACAGGCGCGCGCAGTGCTGCAGGAAATTATCGACAAGGCCAACCCCGAAGCGGTGCGGGCGTTCGGTCAGGAAGTGAAGCATGCGGGGTCGGCCAGCCCGGAGGGCGAGGGTAACTGGGCCAAGTCCAGCTTCGAGGACCTGGTGCAGTACAACGATGGTTTCAAGACCAACCTGATCGGCACGCCTCGGCAGATTGCCGAGCGAATCGTTGCTCTGAAGGCGGTGGGCGTCGACCTGATCCTTTCCGGGTTCCTGCATTTTCAGGAAGAAGTGGCGTATTTCGGTGAGCACGTGCTGCCATTGGTGCGCGAGCTGGAAGCCACGCACGGCGCGGAAAAAGCGGTGGCCTGAAGCCGGGGCAGGGCGGCCTTGGCACCCTGCCAGTATTGTCGGATTGTCGTGCAGGGGTTAGGTTTGCCGGCTCACTTCAAGGAAGACAACCCCATGAAACGGACCTTACCGCTGCTGTTCGCCTGCGCGATTTTCCCCCTGCAAGCCTGGTCGGCGCTTGAAGTCGGCCAGTTCACCCTGGGCATGCCCAAGCCCCAGGTCCTCGCCATTCTGCAGCAGCAGTTCGGTGAGGTAGAGCAATTCACCGGCTATCACTATCAGGTGCCTACCGAGTTTTTTCAGGGGGCCGGCCCGAAGGGAAATTACAACCTCGGCGGTATACCCGTCTCGAAAGTGAAGGCGTCCTTCAACGAGGCCGACCAGCTTCGCCAGGTGCAGGTGCAGTTGGACACCACCGACGAGGCGCGGGTCCAGCAGCTGTTACCGATGACCAAGGACGCCAAGCGGGTGCCGCGTTCCGGTGGCCGGCTAGAAGCGTTTTCCGCAGACGGTGAGTTGGTTTACTGGGTGTCCAAAGACTGGGGCTGGACAGTGGTGACCATCGCCGACAAGGCCAGCTCGGCGAACAACATCAAGGCGCGGGCCAAGAGCGATGAGACCTTTGCCCAGCTCAATCGCAAGTTCGACAAGCTGATTGAAACGGCCAAGGCGGTGGAGGGGAAGGGCACGCCTTGAACTTTTGTGGGCATTGCTTTGTGTCGCGATGGGCTGCGTAGCAGCCCTCGTTGACCGTCAATACCGCTGCAGGTGCTCGGCGAACGTAGCCCCCTGATAGCGCTCACGGAACAACCCACGCTCCACCAGTCGCGGCACCACCTCATCCAGAAAGCTGTACACCGAGCCAAACGAGCCTCCTGGCGCGGCGATAAAGCCATCCATTACCCCTGCCTCAGCCCAGTCGGCAATCTCGGCCACGGCATCATCGACCGTGCCGATCACCTGCCAGTGCGCCGCCGACAGCACTTCCGGGCGCATCAGCAGTTCTTCTGGCAATAGCGACTCGCGCTCGATCAGCCGGCGCAGCAGGCTTACATGGGTGCGGCTGGCACCGGGCAGCAACTGTAGCGGCGGCAGGTCGGCCGCTTGAATGCGCCGGTCGCTCGGCCAGTTGGTCAGGTCGATGCCGATCATCTTCTCGATAGCAGCAAACTTGCGCGGCTTGTCCACCTGGGCGTGGGTGTCCATGAACAGCTCGCGGGCCTGCTGACGGGTGGGCGCCAGGTACAGACTCAGGCCTGGCAGCAGGCGAATGTCATCGGCCTGGCGAC
Organism: Pseudomonas putida; assembly: GCA_041071465.1. Classification (NCBI taxonomy): domain Bacteria; kingdom Pseudomonadati; phylum Pseudomonadota; class Gammaproteobacteria; order Pseudomonadales; family Pseudomonadaceae; genus Pseudomonas; species Pseudomonas putida. The sequence continues at coordinate 4,115,405 of CP163498.1, forward strand.
CATGCTTTTGCGCACGGCGCGACAGATCGCGGCGCAGGTCGGCGGCGGCGGCCTGGTCGGGGGTAGGGGCAAACACGATGTCCGCGACACGGGCGGCAAAGTCGCGGCCGCTGTCGGATGCACCCGCCTGGATCAGTGGAATGCGCGCCCCCTGTTCGGGCAAGTTCAGTGGGCCCTGCACCTGCAGGAAGTCACCTTGGTGGTTGATCGGCAGGACCTGCGCCGGGTCGGCATACATCCCGTTCTCGCGGTCGATGCGCAGGGCCTGCTGCGGGAAGCTGCGCCATAGCCGCTGGACCACTTCGGTGAACTCGGCGGCGCGGGCGTAGCGTTGTTCTGCGCAGGGCATGGCCGCCAGGCCGAAGTTTTCGTGGCCCTGCAAGGCTGTGACGATGTTCCAGCCAACCCGGCCCTGGCTCAGCCAGTTCAGCGACTGTAGCTGACGCGCGACCAGGTAGGGCGGGAAGAAAGTGGTCGAGACCGTGGACACCAGGCCAATATGGTGGGTCTCGCGGGTAAGCGCGGCCAGTAGCACGGTGGGGTCGAGGCTGGTAAAGCCCGAGCCACTTGCCAGGGCATCGGCGACTACGCAACTGACATCAGGGCGGAACACGAAGTCCAGGTGCGCGGCTTCCGAGCGGCGCGCGATGTCCATGGCGAAATCGCTGCCGAACAGGGTTTCGACGCGGCTGTCGACGCGCCGCCAGCCCTCGCCGCTGAGCCAGGTGGGGGCGAGCGACATGCCGATGTGCAGGCCTTTTTTCAATTTCATCAGGGTCTCCGGTTGCTGGCTGTTGCGGGTTGGGGCCGCGAAGCGGCCCGGTTGACATCAGAAGGCGCCTTTGACACCCACTCCCACGGTACGCGGCTCGGTCATGCTCGCTTCGATACCGCCTATCCCCGGTTGGTTTGCATATAGGTAGGGGTGCGTTCGTCGAACACGTTTTTCACGTAGGTGTACACCTGCACCTGGTCGCTGAAGCGGTAGCTCACGCGCGCGTCGGCCACGGTGTAGCCGTCGATGGCATAGCTTTTGGTGTTGGCAACGTCCGAGTAGTAACCGTCGATGTGCCGCACCTGGGCATTGAGGTTGACGCGGTCAGTGATGTCCCAGCTCGGGCCGAAGCTGACGGTGTAACCGGGCGAACGGGCAAATTCGTTGCCGGCATAGCGGTTGTTGGCGTCGATTTCGTCGATGCGGGTTTGCAGGGCACCCGCGCTGGCCTTGAGGGTCAGGTTATCCAGCACGCGGTAGTCCGCCGACAGCTCGAAGCCATAGGCATGGGCCTTCTCGGCGTTGATGGTGTAGGACTGGGTCAGGCCCGAGGCCAGCACCACCGGGATGTTGTACTGGGCATCTTGCATGTCCATGTAGAACAGGTTGGCGTTCAGGTGCAGGCGGTCGTCCAGCAGGCTGGCGCGGGCGAACAGCTCGTAGTTCCACATGCGCTCATCGTCGAACGCCTCGAAGCGCTTGCTGCTTAGGTTGAGCGACACACCACCCGGGTTGTAGCCGCGGCTGACCATGCCGCCGACGGTCCACTGCGGGGTCAGGGCGTAGGCCAAAGACACCTTGGGTAGGAGCGCGGTGAAGGTCTTGTCGTAGTCCAGCCCATTGGCGGCGAACGGCGAAGTGCCGCTGCGCTGGATCTGGTCCTGCTGCAGGCGCAGGGCAGTGGTGAGCGTCCAGCGGTCATTGAGGCGGTAGCTGACCTCACCGAATACGCCCAGGTTGCGCTTGGTGTCGTCGAAGTCCGAGATGCCGCCGTAATACAGGATTTCGTCCGAGTCGGTGCGCGCCAGGTACAGGCCAGCCATACCGCTGAGGGTGTCCTGTTGCTCGCCGAAGGTGATGCGGCTTTCGTTGGAGAAGTTTTTCTGGCGAATGTCGGCATCTCCGCCGTTCGCCACGCCAATCACCCGATGCACGTTGGACAGCGAATACTGGGTCTGGTTGAACAGCTTCATGCCGTTGTCCAGTTCGTAATCCACGTCGACGATGTGCGTGTTGCTCTGTTGGTGCCAGCTGGGCATGGTGGCGCCGGTGTGGTCCAGCTTGTGGAACGGCCGCGAGGCTGCTTCCTGGGTGGGGCGATTGGAGTCGCCGTGGGCGAAGGTGTACTTCAGACCCAGGCCGGGCACCGCATCAGGCAGCCACAGCAGCTTGCCACGCAGGTTCAGGGCGCGGAAATCCTGGTCGGTGTTGTGGCTGGCAAACGAGGGGTTGGTGTAGTCGATGAAGGTGTCGCGCGCTGCATAGTCCAGTGCCAGGCGCCCGGCCAGGTTGTCGCTCAGTGGGCCGGAGACTGCCAGCGAAGAGCGCCGTGAGTGGTAGCTGCCGATCTCGGCCTGGTAGGCCGCCTCCGGGGTGAAGGTCGGGTCCTTGGTCTTGACCACGATGGCGCCGGCAATGGCGTTGGCACCCTGGCTGGTGGTCTGCGGGCCGCGGTACACCTCGATGCTGTCCACGTCCCACACCGATGGCGCGCCAAAGTACATCTCGTTGTAGTTCAGGTAGTGCCCGTCAAGGTTGATGGTGGCGCGCGGCACAGTACCGCCCCAGAACACGTTGGCGCCGTTGTTCGGCCCCTGGGTGTCCTGGCCGCGAATGATCGGCGCGCCCACCGTGTCGGTGTAGATCACATTGGGGACGTCGTTGAGCACTTCGTGTACCGAGGCATTGCCGGTCTTGAGGCTGTCGATTTCGCTGGCGCTTTTCACCGACACCGACGAAGCGGTGTTGCGCAGGTCACGTTCGACCTTTTCGCCGCTGACCAGCACGGGGGTGAGCACCAGCTGCGAGCTGCCGGCAGTGGTGGGCTGGTCGGCCAGGGCGTGGGGGGCTGCGAGCAGGGTAGACAGGGTCAGCACACCGAATCCATGGCTGAACGAGCGTTGCGCAGGGTACTTCAAGACAACCTCCAAATGAGAACGATCCTCGTTTGCGCTGCAAGGTATCACGGTGCCATTGCGTTCCGCAATAAAGAATCTATTCCTCAGAGTGGTATGCTGATGCTTGGCCTAGCCGGCGTGCGCGCCAGGCCGGGGCCGCTGGCGGTATGATGGGCAGCCGCGCTTGCCGGCCACCCTAGTGATGCCTGGCGGAAAAACCAGAAATGAGGAGATAGCCCCGTTGAACACTTTCAGTCCCCCGCCGACACGGAGCCGGAGAGCCCGGGCGAGAAGCGTTCCGGCACCATTCAGTCGGTGTCTATCGCTGCGCGGTTCCTGAATGTACTGGCCAATGCGGAGAATGAACTGAGCCTGGGTGAGGTGGCCCGGCGCACAGGCACCGGCGGTTCCACGGCGCACCGCTACCTGCAGAGCCTGGTCAAGGAGGGGCTGGCCAAGCAGGACCCGGCCAGTGCGCTGTATGACCTGGGCCCGGCCGCGCTCAGCATCGGTATCGGCGCCCTCAAGCGTGTGGATGCCGTGGAAATTGCCGCCCAGCACATGAAGGGGCTGGCCCAGCGGCATGCCGCCAGCGGCGGGGTGGCGATCTGGACCGACCGGGGCCCGACACTGGTGCGTTGGTACCGCAGCGCTTACTTCTCGATCAACCCCCTGGCTCTGGGCGATATCCTGCCGATCGACAACACGGCCTGCGGGCTGATTTTCCAGGCGTTCCTGCCCAAAGCTACCATCGAGGCGGCGCGCAAGCTGCAGCCGGCGCATTTTCGTGGCACCCCGCCCAGTGCCAAAGTGCTGGAGCAGATCCGCCAGCATTGCTGGGCCGAATTGACCAGCCACTTGCTGTCCAGCGTGACCGGGCAAGCGGCGCCGGTGTTCGATGCGCAGCAGGAGATTGTTTGTGTGATGACTACGGTGACCGACCTGGGGCAGTTGCGTACACCGGAGGATCGCCAGGCGTTGTTCCATGAGGCAGGGTTGGTCAACCAGGCGACCGGTGGGCGCATGCTGGGTGCGCCGGCGCCGGTGCTGCCGGCATGAGCGCAGGTCTTACTGTTCGCCGGGTTGAGGCTCGCGTCGCCCTCGTGGCACCAGCATAGGCGTCCCGCTCACCGGGTCGTCAATCACCAGCCCGGATAACCCAAAGACCTGCTGCACCAGCGCCTCGGTGAAGATCTGCGCCGGCGCCCCCTGGGCGACGATGGCGCCTTCACGCATGGCCACCAAGTGGCTGGCATAACGGCAGGCCTGGTTCAGGTCGTGTAGCACCGCCACGATGGTGCGCCCCTGTCGGTTCAGGTCGCGCAGCAACTCCAGCAATTCATACTGGTGGGCGATATCCAGGTAAGTGGTGGGCTCATCCAGCAGCAACAGTGGGGTGTCCTGCGCCAGCACCATGGCAATCCACACGCGCTGGCGCTGGCCGCCAGACAATGCCTGCACCGGGCGCTCGGCCAGCGCCTCGATGCCGGTCGCATGCATCGCGCGCTGTACCGCCTGTTCATCCTCGGGTGACCACTGTTGCCACAGACGCTGGTGCGGATAGCGGCCGCGCGCGACCAGTTCGGCTACGCGAATGCCGTCCGGTGCGCTGGCACTTTGCGGCAGCAGGGCCAGGCGCCGGGCCACGTCCTTGGCCGGGCGCTGCTGAATGTCCTGGCCATCGAGCAGCACCTGGCCGCAGCTGGGCACCAACAGCCGCGACAGTGCTGCCAGCAGGGTCGATTTACCGCAGGCGTTGGGGCCGATTATCACAGTGAAGGCACCGTCCTGGATGTCCAGCGACAGATCGTGCGACAGGGTTCTTTGGTCGCGGCGCAGGGTCAGCGCGCGGGCTTGCAGGCGAGGGCTCATGGCGGGTCCTTGGCAATCCGGTATTTTGCGGAACGTATTCTACATGATGGAATTATCTGTATGAGAAGTATTATCATGCGCAGCTGATTCCCTCTGAGCGAAGCCGAGCAATGAAGCGTTTTCGAGTTTGTGCAGCACTGGCCGCCGTCGCCCTGGCGCTGGCTGGGGTGATCCCGAGTGCAATAGCCGCGCCCGCGCGAATCGTCTCTACCACACCGAGCGTGACCGGCATCCTGCTGGCCATGCAGGCCCCCTTGGTGGCCAGCGCCGCCGCCACGCCTAGCCGCCTGACCGATGACAAGGGCTTCTTCTCGCAATGGGCAGCTGTGGCCGACCAGCGTGATGTGCAGGTGCTGTACCGTAACCTGCAGTTCGACATCGAGGCCGTGGTGGCCAGCGCCCCCGACTTGCTGGTGGTGTCTGCCACCGGTGCCGACAGCGCCGCGCCGCACCTGGCCGAGCTGAAAGCCCAGGGCGTGCCGACGCTGGTGATCAACTACTCCAACCAGTCCTGGCAGGACCTGGCTACCGAGCTTGGAGAAAAGACCGAACTGCAACAGCAGGCCAAGGCGGTGATCCAGCGGTTCGACGACTACACCCGCGAAACGGCAGCCCGCCTGACCCCCTCGCCAAGGCCGGTCGTCCTGATCGGCTACAACATCGGTGGCAGTTATTCCATCGGCCGCACATTCAGCCCGCAGGCAAGGCTGCTGACCGCACTCGGCTTTCAAGTGCGTGAACTGCCCGAGGCGATGGCGGGGCAGGTGATTCGCGCCACCGAATTCCAGTTCATTTCCCGCGAAAACCTGGTCGCCGCCATCGGTGATGCGGATGTGTTCCTGCTCAGCGCCGACGACAAAGATGCCCAAGCCTTCCTCCACGACCCAGTGCTGGCCAACCTGCGCGCGGTGCAGCACAAGCGCGTGTACCCGTTGGGGCCCAGTTCGTTCCGCATCGACTACTATTCCGGGCGGCAGATGCTCGACACCGTCGCCGGCTACTTCCACTGACCATGGCTGGCCCGACTTTGCGCCCTGCGCTGCTGGCAGGGCTATTGCTGCTGTTCATGGCGGCGCTGGCGAGCCTGCTGATTGGCTCGCATCCGATTACCGTCGGCGTGGTATTCGACGCCCTCTACCAGCCCGACCTGCTGAACGATGAGCACCTCATCGTGCGTGAGTTACGCGTGCCACGCACGTTGGTGGCGCTGCTGGCTGGCCTCGCGCTGGGGGCAGCGGGTACTTTGATGCAGGCACTGACACGCAACCCGCTGGCCGAACCGGGGCTGCTGGGCGTGAATGCCGGCGCCGCGCTCGCGGTCATCCTAGGCGTAGCATTGTTTGGTCTGACCCAGGTCAGCCAGTACATCCCGCTGGCCTTTTTCGGCGCTGGCATCGCCGGAGTTGTCGTGTTTCTGCTTGGCCAGGCCGGCGCTGCCGACAGCAGCCCGGTGCGCCTGGTACTGGCCGGGGCAGGGCTGAGCATGCTGCTGGCCTCGCTCACGGCCATCCTCGTGCTCAACACCCCACCTCAGGTCTATGACCATTTCCGCAATTGGGCGGCCGGCTCGTTGGCCGGCAGCAGTACGGCTGCGCTGCCATTGCCGACCTTGGCGATCGCCTTGGGCCTGGCCCTGGCCGCCGCCTTGATGCCACAACTCAATGCCTTGGCGCTGGGCCGAGATCTGGGCCGGGCGTTGGGCGTGAATGTGCGCCTGACCTGGGCGCTGGCCTGCGTGGCGCTGATGTTGCTGGCCGGCAGTGCTACCGCCATTGCCGGGCCGATCGGTTTCGTCGGGTTGGTGGCGCCGCACCTGGCACGATCGCTGGTGGGGCCGGACTACCGGCGCATGCTGCCCTATGCCGCGCTGATCGCTGCGCTGTTGCTGCTGGGCGCCGACCTGCTGGGCCGCGTGCTGGCGGCACCCGCGGAGCTGGCCGCCGGGACCCTGGCGCTGTTGCTTGGTGGGCCGGCCTTTATCGTATTGATTGGCAGGTTTCGCCTATGTCAGCTGTGAATGGGTTGCGTGTGCTTCGATGCGGGCCCCTGAGCCTGCGTTTCAGTTTGCGGGCCGTGCTGGTCGGCAGTGCACTGTCGCTGTTGGTGATGGGCCTGGCGGTGTTGCTGCTGGGTACGGGTAGCCTGCCGATCCATGCAGGCCAGGTGTTGACCAGCCTGTTTGGGCAGGGTGACAACGAGATGGCCAGCCGCATTGTCATCCGCGTGCGTTTGCCGCGGGTACTCACGGCAATGCTGGTGGGCGCGGCGCTGGGCATGGCTGGGGCAATCTTCCAGTCGATCGCGCGCAATGCTCTGGGTTCGCCCGATGTCATTGGCTTTACCACAGGCGCTGCGAGTGGTGCCATCGTGCAAATCATCCTGTTCGATGCCGGCCCGTTGGCCACGGCGTTGGCCGCTGTTGCAGGCGGCATGCTTACCGCGTTGCTGGTGTTGCTGTTGGCGCGTCGCGGGCAGGGCGGCCAGGGTTACCGGCTGGTGCTGGTGGGTATAGGCATGGGCGCCACGCTGTCGGGCCTCAACCAGCTGCTGCTGGTCACCGGCGACCTCGACCAGGCACTGTTCGCCCAGCTGTGGCTGGCCGGTTCGCTCAACACTCGTACCTGGGCCCATGTGTTGCCTGCCACGCTGGGGTTGGCACTGATGGTACCGGTGGCCCTGCTGTACAAGCGTGAACTGGCACTGATGGAAATGGGCGATGGCATGGCTGGTCAGTTGGGCGTGGCGGTGGAGCGTTCGCGGTTGCGCCTGGTGCTTGCAGCGGTAGGGCTTACTGCCATTGCCACTGCCGCAGCCGGGCCGATTGCTTTCATCGCCCTGGCTGGCCCGCAATTGGCGCGGCGGCTTACGCGTACTGCGGGGGTGCCATTGCTGTGTGCCGCCTTGATGGGCGCGGCGCTGCTGCTGGTGGCCGATTGGCTGAGCCAACGCCTGGCGGCCACGGCGCAGTTGCCGGTGGGGTTGGTGACCGGAGTATTGGGTGGTTGCTACCTGCTGTGGCTGATTACGGCTCAGCGTCAAGGGTCTGGAGCAGGGTGAAGCCTGGCTGGCCGGCCTCCTGACCACAGGTCGGTTTCAGGATGCGCCTGGTCGCTCGCACGCAACCCCTCGACGCCACAAGTGCCATGCTTGCAGGATGCCCAGGGACCAGCGCGCGCAGATGTGCGGCCATGGGCAAGGAGGCCGCCAGTACCACGCAACCGTGACGTGGCCGGCGCGCCGCAGCAGAACACGCCGGACACCTGCCCTCACAATCATTCAGGCAGGGTCCGTGATGCCGAGGTCCGCTGTATGCCTGATGAATTGCTCCACCTGCCCGATATCCAGCGCATTCTGGCCCGCGACAAGGCCACCCCGGGGGCCCTGTTGCCGATCCTGCATGCCATCCAGCACGACATCGGTTACATCCCCGATGCGGCTGTCCCCGAAATCGCTCATGCCCTGAACCTTAGCCTGGCCGAGGTGCGCGGGGTGATCAGCTTCTACCACGATTTCCGCACCGCGCCGCCTGCCCGTCATACTCTGCGCCTGTGCCGCGCCGAGTCGTGCCAGAGCCGTGGCGCCGAGGCCCTGGCCGCGCAGCTGCGTGAACAGCTGGCACTGGACGATCATGGCACCAGCGCCGACGGCGCCATCAGCCTTCGGCCGGTGTATTGCCTGGGCGCCTGTGCCTGCTCGCCGGCGCTGGAGCTGGACGGCCAAGTGCACGCGCGCCTCACCCCCGAGCGCCTGCGCGCCCTGGTCAATGGTTGCCGGGAGGACGCTGCATGCTGACCCTGTACATTCCCTGCGATTCGGTCGCCCGCGCCGTGGGTGCCGATCAGGTCGTCGAGGCCTTGCAGCGCGAGGCCGAGCGCCGCCAGTTGCCTCTGGACATCCAACGCACCAGCTCACGCGGGTTGTACTGGCTGGAGCCGCTGATCGAGTGCGACAGTGCGCAAGGGCGCCAGGGCTTCGGCCCGGTTACCCCGCAGGACGTGCCGTCCCTGCTCGATGCCCTGGCCGGTGATCCTGGTGGCCACTCACTGGCACTGGGCGCGGTCGAAGAAATACCTTACCTCAAGACCCAGCAGCGCCTGTTGTTCGCCCGCGCCGGCATCAC